>JAFEEY010000046.1:40657-43880 GCA_018240865.1 Pseudomonadota bacterium
CGCTTCGCCCTCACTGTCGAATATGACGGCCGCCCGTTCATGGGCTGGCAGCGGCAGGATCATGGGCCGAGCGTCCAGCAGGCAATCGAGACGGCAGTGGAAAAGATGACCGGCGAGACCGTAGCTGTTCACGCCGCCGGCCGCACCGATGCCGGCGTCCACGCGCTGGCGATGCGCGCCCATGTCGAGCTGGCGCGCCCGGTCACGCCCTTCCGGCTGATGGAAGGCCTGAACGCCCTGCTCCGCCCTCACCCGGTCGCGATCCTCGCGTGCGAGGCCGTGGCGGACGACTGGCACGCCCGCTTTTCCTGTATCGGCCGCGCCTATGAGTACCGGATCGTCAACCGCCGTGCGCCGCTGACTTTTGAAGCCGGTCTCGCCTGGCGTGTGCCCACGCCCCTGGATGCCGGCGCGATGCACGAGGCCGCGCGACTTTTGGTCGGCCGCCACGATTTCACGACTTTCCGCTCCGCGCACTGCCAGTCCGACAGCCCGGTCAAGACGCTCGACCGGCTCGACGTCCGCCGTGAGGGCGATCGGGTCATCGTGATCGCCGAGGCGCGCTCATTCCTGCACCACCAGGTCCGCTCGATGGTCGGCTGCCTGGCTTTGGTCGGCCAGGGCAAATGGAGCGCCGCCGATCTCGCCGCAGCCCTCGCTGCCCGCGACCGCGCCGCGCTCGGCTATAACGCGCCGCCCGACGGTCTCTACTTTACCGGCGCACGCTACCCCTAGGCTTTCTGCCAGCCGCCGCCGAGCGCGCGGAACAGATCGACTTGTGCACGGGAAATCGCGGCATCGGCAGCGGCAAGGCTGGCCTGCGCGTCCGCCAAAGTGCGTTCAGCATCGAGCAGTTCCAGCGAATCGACCTGCCCTTCACGCTGGCGCGCGCGCGTGATGCGAGCCGCCGTTTCCGCCGCGTCGGTCGCCGATTGCAGCGCCGCCCGGCGCTCCAACGCCCGCGCATAGACGGTCAACGCCGTTTCGGTTTCCTCCAGCGCGTTCAGCACCGTGCCGTCGAAGGTGGCGAGCGCGGCTTTGCTGTCGGCCTCGGCCCCGGCGATGCGCGCGCGGGCCGGGCCCTGGTTGATCGACCAATTGACCAGCGGCCCCAGCAGCCAGGTCAGCGGATTGGCGCCGAACAGGTTGCCGAAGCCGGAGCCGCTCGACCCGACCGACCCGCCGAGCGTGATGCGCGGATACAGGTCCGCGGTCGCGACGCCGATGCGCGCGGTCGCCGCCGCCAGCCGCCGTTCGGCCGCGTGCACATCGGGGCGCCGGGCAAGCAACGCCTGGCCGTCGCCGACCGGAATCGGCGTATCCAGCTTCAGCGTCGTCGTCCGCGCCGCGACTTCGGAGGGCAGTTCCTGCGGCGCGCGGCCGGTCAGTGTCGCCAGCCGGAACAAGGCCGATTGGCGCTGCGCCTGCAGAGAAGGAATATCCGCCGCCCGCTGGTCGCGGAGCGCCGCGATCCGCGCCGTGTCGAGCGGCGTCTGCAACCCCGCCGCCTCGCGCTTCTTCATCAGCGTGACCGACCGGTCGAGCAGATCGACGATCCGCTGCGCCACGCCCAGCCGCTCGGCCGAGGACGCGGCATCGGCATAGGCCCGCGCCGTCTCCGCCGCGACCGCGACCCGGACGGCATTGGCGTCCGCCTCGGCCGCGCCGACGTCGCCTGTCGCCGCCTCGATATTGCGGCTGATACGTCCGAACAGATCGACTTCATAGGCGACGTCCAACCCGGTATCGACGTTCCAATTCTCGCGGTCCGCGCCCGGCGCACGCTGGGCGCCCGGCAAGCGCCCATACTGCGCGCTGCCGCCGACATTGATCTGCGGCGTCCGGTTGGCACGAACCTCGTGGAGCGATGCTAGCGCCCGCTCCAGCCGGGCGACGGCGACGCGGATATCCGTGTTTGCGGTGAGCGCGTCGGCGACCAGCCGGTCCAGCAGCGGATCGTTGTAAAGCCGCCACCAATCGCCGTCGATCGCGGCAGCGGGCGTCGCCGCAACCGATGTCGAGACAAAGGGCGCGGCCGCGACCGGCCTGGTCGCCGGCGCGACATAGTTCGGACCAACCGCACAGGCGCTCAGCGTCAGCGCGGAAACGGCAGCGAGAAGAAGTCGCATATCAGGCTCTCCTATTCTGCGGGCAGCAGCGCGGGCGCGCCCTGCTCCGGACGGCCGCGCATGTGGGCGAGGCGATTGCCCAGCGCGCGGCTGACAACATAGAAAGTGGGCGTGAAGAGCAGGCCGAACGCCGTGACGCCCAGCATGCCGAAGAAGACCGCCGTGCCGAGCGCCTGGCGCAGCTCCCAGCCGGGGCCGTCCGCGAAGACGAGCGGCACCACGCCCAGAATGAAGGCGAAGCTGGTCATCAGGATCGGCCGCAGCCGGTCCTGCGCCGCCTGCACGGCGGCGTCGATCAGGGCAGCGCCCCGCTCTTCCGCCTGCTTGGCGAATTCGACGATCAGGATCGCGTTCTTCGCAGCCAGGCCGATCAGCACGATCAGGCCGATCTGCGTCAGGATGTTGTTGTCGAGCCCGCGCAGGTTCACGCCGGCCATCGCCGCCAGCAAGGTCATCGGCACGATCAGGATCACCGCCAGCGGAAGCACCAGGCTCTCGAACTGAGCCGCGAGCACCAGGAAGACGAACACAACCGCCATACCGAAGGCGATGCCGGCGACATTGCCTGCCGCCTTTTGCTGGAAAGCGAGGTCGGTCCATTCGCCGGTGAAGCCCGCCGGCAGCTTTTCCGCCAGCTTCTCCATCGCCGCCATCGACTGGCCGGTCGAATAGCCGGGCGCCGTTTCGCCATCCACCTCGACCGCCGGGAACAGGTTGAAGCGCGTGACGCGATAGGGCCCCACCCGGTCCTGGAACGTCGCGACGGAGCCGATCGGGACCATGCCGCCGAAATCGGAGCGGGTCTTAAGGTTCGCGATGTCGTTCGCATCGTCCCGGAACGGCGCGTCGGCCTGTGCGGTCACGCGGAAAGTGCGGCCCAGCAGGTTGAAGTCATTCACATAGGCGGAGCCGAGATAGACCGACAGCGTCTCGAACACGCGCGCGGCGGGCACGCCCAGCATATCCGCCTTGGCGCGGTCTATATCGGCATAGATGCGCGGCGTCTGGGCGTTGAACAGGGTGAAGACTTGGGTCAGCCCCTTGGTCTGGTTGGCCTGGCCGATCAGCCCGCCCGCCGCCTGGCCGAGCGCCTG
>JAFEEY010000046.1:44045-45544 GCA_018240865.1 Pseudomonadota bacterium
GCGCCGTCAAAGCCGGCGAACATCACCGCCGCTTCAGTGCCCGGCACTTTCAACAGCTTGTCGACCATCTTGCGCAGCACCTTGTCGGTCTGCGCGATCGAGCTGCCGGGCGGGAGCTGGACCGCGGCGAGCGCATAGCTCTGGTCCTGCGCCGGAATGAAACCCGAGGGCGTCATCCAGAACAGCACGCCTGTCGCCGCCACCAATCCGGCATAGGCGAACAGCATCCGCTTCGGACGCGCGACCAGCCGCCTCGTGAGCGCGCCGTACCAGCGGCTGAGCGAGTCGAAGCCGCGATTGAAGCGCTCACCGGCGCGGTACAATGCCCGCCGCCAGCCGCTCGCGGGCGCCTGCGCTGCCTTGGGCCGCAGCAGCATCGCCGCCAGCGCCGGCGACAGCGTCAGCGAAAGCAGCAGCGAGATCACGGTCGCGCTCGCGATCGTTACCGCGAACTGGCGGTAGAATTGGCCGGAAATGCCGGTCAGGAACGTCGTCGGCACGAACACCGCGCACAGCACCAGCACGATCGCGACCAGCGCGACCGAGACTTCGTCCATCGATCGCCGCGCCGCTTCGAGCGGGCTCAGGCCATGCTCCAGGTTGCGCTCGACATTTTCGACCACCACGATCGCGTCGTCCACGACGATGCCGATCGCGAGCACCAGGCCGAACATCGAAAGTGTATTCAGTGAGTAACCGAGCCCGGCCAGCACCGCGAAGGTGCCGATCAGCGAGACGGGAATGGCGACGATCGGGATAACCGCCGCCCGCCAACTCTGCAGAAAAACGAGAATGACGAGGACGACGAGGACCATCGCCTCCAGCAGCGTCTTTTGCACTGCATGCATCGACTCGCTGATGAACTCGGTGGGGTTCCAGATAACCTTGTAATCAAGGCCCTTGGGAAAGCTCTTCGATGCGGCCTTCAATTCGCGAAGGATGCCCTGTTCAGCCGCCAACGCATTGGTTCCCGGCCGCTGGGTGATGCCCATGATGATCGAGTCCTTGCCCGACAGATAGGCGTTGACGCCGTAATCCTCGGCGCCGAGCTCCACCCGCGCGACATCGGACAGGCGCGTGATCGCTCCGCTCGGATCGGTGCGGATGATGATGTTGGCGAATTGCTCGGGCGTGTCGAAACGCCCTTGGGTCTCGACATTCAGCTGGTGGGCGGCGCCGTTGTCGAACGGGGGTTGGCCGACCGTGCCCGCAGCGACCTGGACATTCTGCGCGCGAAGGGCGGTGACGATCTCGCCGGCGGTCAGGCCCAGCGCCGCAGCGCGGCCCGAATCGATCCATACCCGCATCGCATAATCGCGCGCGCCGAACACCTGCACATCGCCGATCCCGTCGACGCGGGTCAACCGGTCCCTGAGCTGGGTCAGCGCATAATTGGAGACATAGCTGCGATCGAGCGACCCGTCCGGCGACAATATGTTCACCGCCATCAGCCATGACGGCGAGGTCTTCTTGACGACCACGCCCTGGCGGCGGACTTC
>JAFEEY010000046.1:45656-68446 GCA_018240865.1 Pseudomonadota bacterium
TTGTCGACACCGTTGATCTCCTGCTCGATCGGCGCCGCCACCGTATCCGCGACTGTCTCCGCCGATGCGCCCGGATAGGTGGTGGAGACAGTGACGGTCGGCGGCACGATGTCGGGATATTGCGACACCGGCAGGCCGAAATAGGAAATGGCGCCGACGATCGTGATCACGATCGCGATCACCGCCGCGAAGATCGGGCGCGTGATGAAGAAACGCGAGAGGCGCATAAGGGGCTTCTCCTCGCTCGAATGAGCTGATCTGTGGAACGAAGGGCCGGAAACCCTTCGCGATTCTAGCGGCCCGCCAGCGTCGCCTGGCCGGACGGCGGTGCGGCGATGGCAGGGGCCTCGGCAGTCCGCTGAGGTTCGATCCGGCCGCCACGCGCCTGCACCTTGGCCCCGGGCGCCGCCAGCTGGGTGCCGGCGATGACCACGCGGTCGGCGGGCGTCAGGCCTGTCCGGATGACGCGCAAACCCTCCACCAACGGGCCGACGACGACGGGCTTGGCGGCGACCGAACCGTCGGGACCGACGACCAGCACGGACTTGCGCGCCTGATCGGTCTGCACGGCAGCGTCTGGCACCAGCAGCGCCTTCACGGTGCCGCCATTCGCCAGCCGCATGTTGCCGAACATGCCCGGCGTCAGGAACATGCCCGGATTGTCGAGCACGGCACGGCCGCGGATCGTGCCGGACTTCGGGTCGAGCCCGTTGTCGGTGAAATCGAGCCGGCCTTTCCAGCGATAGTCGCCCTCGTCCTGCAGCCGGATCTCGACCGGCGAGACTTGGGCGCCTTTCTCGCGGGCGCGTTTGGCCTTCAGGAACAGGGCCTCTGAGCTGTCGAAGCTGAAATAGATCGGATCGAGCGCGTTGATCGTGGTGAGCATCGAACTGGTGGCGGCATCGCCCGCCGCGACCAGATTGCCAGCATCGACGCGGCGGTCCGAAACCCGCCCGCCGATCGGCGCCCGGACCTGCGTGAACTCCATATCCAGCGCCCGCGAGCGCACGCGAGCCTGCGCCGCCGCCAATGCTGCCTGCGTCGCGAGCACCCGGGCCTGAAGCCGGTCGATTTCGCTCTTCGACACCGCCTGGTCGGCGAGCAAGCGCTGAGCGCGCCCAAGATCGGCGCGGGCCAGCGCAAGGTCGCTCCGGGCGCTCGCCAGTCCCGCGCGCGCTTCGGCAAGGGCGGCGGCGAACGGGCGCTGGTCGATCGTAAAAAGCACCTGGCCTTTCTTCACGATCTGGCCGTCGGTGAAGTGCACCGCGACGATCTGGCCCGAAACGCGCGGGCGCACCTCGACTGTCTGACTCGCTTCGAAACGGCCGATATAGTCATCCCACTCATTCACGTCGCGGACGAGCGGCTGGGCGACGGTCACGACCGGGGCGGGCGGCGGCGGCGGCGCCGGGCTTTCGCGATTGGCGACGGTGAAGCCGCCGATCAACGCCAGCACGGGCAGCGCAATCAGCGCGCGCCTGCGCCATCGGGGCGCCTGCTGCGGCTGAAGGATCTCAGCTTCGATCTTCGATTGCATGTTCATTTCAGAAACTCCGGCGGCGGCGCTGGCTGCGGCCGCGACTGATGCTGGTGACGACGAGTTCGAGTTGCTCAACGTCGAAACCGGCTTCGTAAAAACGGTCGATCTCGGACTCGGGGATGGCAAAGCCGTGATACCAGGCGTGCACCGAGACGCGGCGCAGCGCTTCGAGGCGCGGATCGGCGAGCCGGGTACCGCCATTGTTGCCGCCGAAAATGGTGGCGAAAGCCGTCGCGAGCCGACTCGGCGCACGCAGCGACGACAGCGAATCCCGTTGGGCCAGCGCCACCACCGACCATTCGAGGGGCGTAAGACTGGGTTTTGCGGGCACGAGGTCGTGGCGGGGCGCGATCGGTGCGAGCGCGGCTGCCGGTTCGGCGAAATCCAGATAGGCCATGTCTCGTCTCCCTTTTTCCGGCGGAAGCAGGACGCATTGGTCCGTCGCGAAAAGCGCCCTGCGCTCTCGTCTGCTCCGCGATGTGTTTCCGGCGGCACGAACCCGTTACGGCCATCAGGCCCTTGGCCCGTGCCGTTCCGGATCCGCTCCTGTGATGTCGGCGTGAGTGCCGCTACTCTCTATACCGGTCGGTATATAATATGTTCAGCGCCGGTTCAAGAGCTTTTTATACCGGTTGGTATAAGTTTTTGTGACAGAGTTGATTGAGGCCCTTCAACTGCAGCTTTACCGGCCCGGCCAGAGCATCAGGCTGGTCTCGACCAGACGCTCCAGCTCCTCGCGCGAGGCGCCGGCTCCGGCCTGCACGGCCATGCCCTGCATGATCGCGTAGAGATAGCTGGTGAGCCCCTCGACATCGACATGATCGGGCACGTCACCTTCGGCCTTGCCGCGCTCGAACCGTTCGATCAGCGCGTGCTTCGCCTTGGCGCTGCGCTCCAGCACCGCTTCGCGGATGCACTCTGCTTCTTCGCCGCATGCGACCGAACTGATGACGCCCAGGCAGCCCCTGGGTTCGCTGTTGCCCGTCTGATTGTCGAGGGCGCCGCGCAGCATATGTTCGGCGACTTTGCGGACCGTCGGCTCGGCCAGGGCCTTGCCGACATAATCCATCTTCTCGCACTCATAGAGGTCGAGGGCCTTGTAAAACAGCTGCTCCTTGTTGCCGAAGGCCGCGTAAAGGCTGGGCTTGGTGATGCCCATCGCCTCGGTGAGATCGGCCATTGAGGCGCCTTCATACCCCTTGCTCCAGAACACGCGCAAAGCGGCCGCGAGCGCTGCATCGGTGCAGAATTCGCGCGGACGTCCCCGAACGGGAGCAGTGGCCGTTATTTCCATAACGTGCGGTATATAACGTCGGCCGTCCGCAATTGCTAGGGCTGAAGATCGGCCATCGCGAGCAGCATCGTCAGGCCCGGCAACATGCCCTTCAGGCTCGCGCCTTTTTCGACATCGATCCACTCATCCAGCGAATGGGCGCGGCCGCCGCTGCCGCCGGACCCGATCGTGATGCCGGGGATGCCGAGGCTCATCGGCATGTTCGCGTCGGTCGAGGATGCGCCGAGATCGGGCTTCAGCCCCTGCGCCGTCACCGCGGCCTTCGCGACCTGCACGAGCTCGGACGTGTCGGGCGTGTGGCCCGCGGGCCGGTCGCCGATCAGTTTCAGGTCCGCCGCGACCTTGCCTTCCTTGACCGAGCGCGCGGCATTCTCGCCGTCGACCGCCGCCTTGACGATGGCGAGAAAGCGCTGCTCCAGCTTGCCAAGCTCCGCCTGGCTCACAGAGCGCATGTCGAACTCCATGAACACCTTGTCCGGGATCGAGTTGACCGACGTACCGCCGCCGGTGACGCTCGCCGAATAAGTCGTCTTCGGCGTCTTGGGCGGCACCACCTTGTAGAGATCGACGACCGCCTGGCTCATCGCCGTCATCGGGTTGACCAGCCCGAACGCGCCATAGCTGTGCCCGCCCGGGCCCGTGAAGGTCACGCGGTAGCGCCGCGATCCGACGCCGCCAGTGACGATCCGCGCCCCGTCCGTCCCGTCCATCGAGAAGAAAGCGGCGATCCGGTCCTTATATTTGCCTTTGGTGAAGAGATGGCGGACGCCGCGCAGGTCGCCCGGCCCTTCCTCGCCGACATTGCCGACAAAGAGGATATCCTTCGCCGTTTTCACGCCGGCCGCTCTCATCGCCCGGACATAGCCGAGCAGCACGGCCAGACTGCGCGTATCGTCACCGATGCCGGGCGCGAACAGCTTCGTGCCTTCGCGCCGGACCTTGACCGCGGTACCTTCGGGGAAAACCGTGTCCAGATGGGCGGCGATGACGATCAATTTCTGCCCTGCCGGACCGGTCCCGCGCCACAGGCCGGTGACATTGCCCTCCGCGTCCATCTCGACATCGGCGAGCCCGGCCGCGCGCATCTTTTCGAGATAGGCTTCGCCCCGCGCCTTCTCCTTGAACGGCGGCGCCGGGATCTCGGTCAGGGCGACAATGTCGTCGACGATCCGGCCATGATCCTTGTCCAGCTCCGCCACGGCCTTCTTATAGGCCGGATTGGCCATCACTTGCGGAACCGTCG
Organism: Pseudomonadota bacterium; assembly: GCA_018240865.1. Lineage (GTDB taxonomy): Bacteria > Pseudomonadota > Alphaproteobacteria > Sphingomonadales > Sphingomonadaceae > Sphingomonas_B. The sequence continues at coordinate 49,734 of JAFEEY010000046.1, forward strand.
CGGCAGACAAGGGCGCCGCGCCGAGCAACAGAGCGGCAAGAGACATAATCTTCATTATCGGATCACCTGAACCTGCCCACCCCAATGCCTGTCCTAACGGCGATAGGCGCGGTTTCAAGCGCGCAGGCTGGCGGCAAACGCCTCGGCATCTGTACCGACGATCAGGTGAATCCACTCGCCGCTCCTGACGACGCCGCGGAACTGCAGCCCGTCCAGCGCAGCTTTATCGGGCTTACCGCACTTCACCAGGACGCGCGTGTCGCGGACGATAACGTCCTGCACGTCGGCCTTGGCGAATGCGGCCGCGAGACTGGGCGCGCCGCCCTTTTGCGCATCCCGCATTTCGCCTGCGACCTGATCGGCGACGGGGCCGAGCACGATCTGCACCGCATCGCCGCCGGGCCGGAACACACCACGCGAGCCGAGCGCCTTAAGCGCCGCTTCGTCCACCCGTGCAGGATCGGCGACACGCAGGCGCAGGCGGGTGGTGCAGGCATCGACCTCGGTGAGGTTGGCCGCGCCGCCCAGTGCCGCGACGAAGCGTGCGCCGCGCGTTCCAAGCACGGGCGCAGCAGCGGCGGCCTGTTGATCGAGCGGTTCGCGACCGGGCGTCTTGAGGTCGAAGCGGCGGATGCACCAGCTGAAGCTGACATAGTAGATCAGGAAATAGGCCGCGCCGACCGGCAGCAACAGCAGCGGCCGGGTCGCGAGGCCGAAGTTCAGCACATAATCGAACAGACCGGCGGAAAAACCGAAGCCAAGCCGCACGCCCAGCCAATCCATCAGCGCCATCGCGACACCGGTCAGCACCGCATGCAGCGCGTAAAGCATCGGCGCCAGGAACATGAAGCTGAACTCGATCGGCTCGGTCACGCCGGTCAGGAAGCTGGTGAGCGCGAGGCTCAAGAGCAGGCCGCCCGCCGCCTTGCGCCGTTCGGGCAAGGCGTTGCGGTACATGGCGAGGCAGGCGGCGGGCAGGCCGAACATCATCACCGGGAAGAAGCCCGACATGAACGCCCCCGCGCTCGGATCACCGGCGAAGAAGCGTTTAAGATCGCCGGTCGCGCCATGGAAATCGCCGATGATGAACCAGGCGATATTGTTGAGGATGTGGTGCAGGCCGGTGACGATCAGCAACCGGTTGAGCACGCCGTAAAGGAAGAGGCCGAGCGGTCCTGCCCCCACCACCCAACGGCTCAGCGTGTCGATCCCTGCGGACAGGATCGGAAAGCCGAGCCCGAACACCAGCGCCATGACGATGCCCATCATGCCGGCGGCGATCGGCACGAACCGCCGGCCGCCAAAAAAGGCGAGGAAGTCCGGCAGCTTGATGTCCGAATAGCGATTGTAGAGGAGGCCAGCGCTCAGGCCCGAAAGGATGCCGGCTGGTACGCTCAGCCGATTGAGCTGCGCATCCCGCCAGGCGGCGATCACGGTATCGCGGGTGGCGGCATCCGCGATCCCCGCGGCGATGTCGGACGGTACGGCGAGCAGGGTCTTGGCGCCTTCGGCGGTCACGAAATAGGCGACCGCGCCGGCAAGGCCCGCGGCGCCGTGATTCTCACGCGCGAGCCCCATGCCGACGCCGATCGCGAACAACAGGCCCAGATGGCCGAAGATCGCGTTGCCAGCAGCCGCCAGAAAGGGAATGTCGAGCAGATCGGCCTGCCCGAGACGCAGCAGCAGACCGGCCGCCGGCAGCACGGCGATCGGCAGCATCAGCGCGCGGCCGAGCGGCTGCAGCCGGGTCAGCAGGCTTTTCATCGCCCCGCCTCCGCCAGCAAGGCACGAACTTCGGCAGCGTCGGCGCAGGCCAAAGCCTGCTGAGCGAGGGTGCGGCACGCCCCGATATCGAGCGCGCGAACGTGCGCCTTGATCGCCGCGACCTGGGCCGGGGCAACCGACAACTCGGTTGCACCCAGTCCGATCAGCAGCGGGGTCGCGTCGGCGTCGGATGCAATGCCTCCACAGACGCCCAGCCAGCGGCCATGTTTCGCAGCGCCGCTGGAGGCGGCGGCGATCAAATGCAGCACAGCCGGATGCAGTGCATCGACCCGCGCTGCCGTCGCCGGATTGCCGCGATCGCAGGCAAGCGCATATTGGGTGAGGTCGTTGCTGCCGATCGACAGGAAGTCCGCCTCGGCCGCGATCGTCCCCGCAAGCAAGGCGGCGGCCGGCGTTTCGATCATCACGCCGAGCGGAGTCGGCTCGGCTATGCCGAGCGCGGCTTCGGCGGCGCGCAGGCGTTCGCGCACCTGACGCAGCTCCGCCGCCTCGATCACCATCGGCACCATGATCCGCCGTTGCGCCGAGGGCACGCCGCGCAGGATCGCGCGCAGCTGCGTGTCGAGCAGGTCGGCGCGCAGCAGGTTCAGCCGCACGCCGCGCAGGCCGAGCGCGGGATTCTCCTCCGCCGCCATCGGCAGGTAAGGGACCGGCTTGTCGCCGCCGATATCGAAGGTGCGCACGATCAGCGGCCGCTCGCCCAGCGCGGCGGCAATGGCGGCATAGATGCGCGCCTGTTCATTGCCGTCCGGCGCGGCCTCGCGGCCGAAGAAGAGAAACTCGGTGCGCAGCAGGCCGCAACCCTCCGCGCCCTCGGCGACCGCGCGGCCTGCATCCTCGACCGAACCGAGATTGGCGAAAACTTCGATGCGCGCGCCGTCTGATGTGCGCGCTTCGTCGGCGGCCTGTTTGCGCGCGGCAGCGCGGGCCTCACGCTGATCGGCGAGGCGGCGGGCAGCGTCATCTAACGCTTGTGGGTCCGGCGCTGTGTCGAGCGTGGCGTTGGCAGCATCGAGGATCAGCGGCGCGCCGTCCGCTACGCCATGCACGGCGGGGCCCAGCGCGACCAGCATCGGCACGCCCGCCGATGCCGCCAGCACCGCGACATGAGAGGTCGGCCCGCCCGCCGAGAGCGCGATGCCGGCCAGCCGCTCCGGGTCCAGCGCCTGGAATTCGCTGGGTAACAGATCGTCGGCGATCAGGATCGCGTTTTGCGGCAGCGTCTGCGCCGCCGCGTCGCTTCCTACCAGCAGTGACACCACCTGCCGTTCGAGATCGGTCAGGTCCGCGACCCGTTCCATCAGCAGCGCATCGCCGGTCGCCTTGAGCGCCGCCGCGGACTCGCGGATCGCCGAACGCCAGGCAAAAGCCGCGCTTCGGCCTGTCGCCATCTGCTCATCCGCCGCTTCGCGCAGCTCCGGATCGTCGAGCAAGGCCAGATGCGCGCGCGCAATGTCGGCGGCGGGTCCGCGAGTGTTGCTGTGCAGCTCGGACGCGACTTTCCCTATGGCGTCGGCAAGGGCCGCCCGCTCGCGCGCGATACCTTGCCCCAACTCGGGCACGTCGATTTCGGTCCGGCCGAAATGGCATGCAACGCCGATTGCCAGTCCCGGCGCCGCCGCGACGCCTTTCAGCACCGGCCCGGCACTCTCCAGCGCGGTTGCCGTCACGAGGGGCGCGGCTTCGGTTTCGCCCATGCCGCTTTCGATCAATGCAGCCAGCGCATTGGCGGCGGCGCCGGCGTCCGGGCCGGAGGCAGCGATGCCCAGCCGGTCGCCCTGCTTGGCCGCGAGCTTCAACAACCCGACCACGCTCCGTGCGCTGGCCCGGCGATCGGCGAGCGTGAGCGCGATCTCGGCATTGTAGGGCTTGAGCGCTTCAACAATGCGCGCGGCGGGACGCGCATGGATGCCGTTCGGCATCGGCACGATGACAGTGCGAACAACCTCAGCCGAAACCGCTCTGGCGGGTGCGGCATTGCCTTCCGCCCTGGCGATGATCTCGCCGCGCGACACCGCCCGGCCGAGGCCTGAAATATCGATCCGGTCGCCTTCGCCGATCACCAGCACCGGCGTCATCAGCGAACGCGCGCCCAAAGCGACACGGTCCATGTCGAAGCGGATCAGCGGCTCGCCAGCTGCTACCCCCGCCCCCTCCGCGACCAGCATCTCGAAGCCCTCGCCTTTCAGCGCCACGGTATCGAGCCCGACATGGATCAGGATCGTCGCGCCGCCCGCCGCCTCGATCGTCACCGAATGGCCGGTCGGCGCGATGGCCGCGACAATGCCGTCGCACGGCGCCGTCACCAGCCCTTCGACCGGGTCGATCGCGAAGCCCGGCCCCATAGACCCGCTCGCGAAGACGGGATCGGATACATCCTCTATCGCTGCCAGCCAGCCGGCGACGGGGGCCACGATCTCGGTCACTTCACCAGCCTCACCCGGTCGATCGCCCAAAGGGGGTCGGGCCCTGTCGCGGTATAGGCGAAACAGAGATCATGCGTGCCGGCGGTTGCCGTCACGGGCGCGCGCAACACCGTCACCGCCGGATTGTTGGTGGCGGACGCGAGCGGAAGCGTCGCGATGACTTTTCCATCGCAGCCATCGGTGCGCACCTCGAATTCGCCCGCCGGCGTTCGGGGCCGGCGGAAGCGGATCGCGTCGCGGTCCTTGCCGACCTGGAAGTTGAACGGGACTTGCCCGACCGCGATCTCGATCGCCTTGACGCCGTCCAGCTTCGCGCCCTTCCAGCGCCAGCAGGGATCGAGAATGTCGATCAGGAATTTGGCGCGGTCGCCCGAGGCCGGGGCATCATCCTCGAGATAGAGATCGACCTTGGACGAGCAGGTCTCAAGGCCGGTGCTGTCGCGTGCGATGTCGCCCGGCCTCGGATCGGTGCGAAACGCGGAATCCGCAGCTTTCAGGCCCAGCGGCGCCATCCGCGCCAATTGCGGGCGCAGACGGCCGAGAAAATCGTCATAGCTGCTGCCCCCCGACCAGCCCGTCTCGGCGACCGCGATCGCCCGCGGGAACGCCATCCAGGCGACGCGCGGTTCCGTGCGCACATGCTCGGTCCAGACCTGGCCTTGGATGCCCAGGATATGGCGGCTCTGTTCCGACGCCAGGCCATCGGGAACGGGTTTCACCGCCAGCACATCGGCGAGCGTCTCGACCGCGCCTCGGCCTGGCGGTTCCGCCGCGCTACCGCCCTGGCGGTGATCGAAATAGAGTGTCGGGGATGCGGCCATGATCGCGTCATGCCCGGCCTGCGCCGCCTTCAGCGCGCCTTCGGCTCTGCGCCACGACATGACGATCGCGCCGTGCGGCACATCCGCCTCTAGGATCTCGTCCCACCCGACCAGCCGCCGCCCATGATCCGCAAGGAAGCGGCCGAGCTTTGCGACCACCCAGCCTTGCAGCGCATTTTCGTCCTTCAGGCCCAGCGCCTTGATCTTCGCCTGAATCGCGGGGCTGGTGCGCCACTGCTCCTTGGTCGCTTCGTCGCCGCCGAGATGGATTTCGCGCGAGGGGAACAGCGCCATCGTCTCGGTCAGCACATCTTCCAAAAAACGGATCGCGCTGTCATCGACATTGTAGAGCCAGGGAAACACGCCCCAATCGGCTTCGGCGCCCGGCGCCACCGGCACGCCCATGCCGAGCTTCGGATAGGCGCGGATCGCCGAGGTCGCGTGGCCCGGCAGCTCGATCTCCGGCACCACTGTAATCCCGCGCGCGGCGGCATAGGCGACGATGTCGCGCACTTCTTCCTGCGTGTAGAAGCCGCCGGTCCGCGGCAGCGGCGGCGCGCCTTTCGCGGTGGCCGGACGCCGCCAGGCGCCGACTTTGGTGAGGCGTGGATATTTGCGGATCTGCAGCCGCCAGCCCTGATCATCGACCAGATGCCAGTGAAAGCGGTTGAGCTTGTTGACTGCCATCCAGTTGATGAACCGCTTGATGAAGGCGGGCGACTGAAAATGCCGGGCGGAATCGAGCATCATCCCGCGCCAGGCGAAGCGCGGCGCATCCTCGATCTCCACGGCGGGCATCACGCCCGGCGTCTCGCCGGTGGCCAGCTGCCAGACCGTCACGGCGCCATAGAAAAGGCCTGCATCCGAACTGGCGGTGACGATAACGCCCTCGGGCGTCGCGCGCACAGCATAGGCTTCGGCGGCATAGCCGGGCGCGCGGACGAAGCGGATCGTGCGATCGCCCTTCCCGCCGACCGGCCTTCCCAGCAATTCGGCGAGCCGCGCCGCCCCTGCCTTGTCACCCAAAATCGGGGTGCCGGGCGTCAGGTGGAACGCGCCGTCCAGCATCCGCAGTGATCGCGGCGCGGGCATCAGCTTCGGTTCCGCCGCCTGGGCTGCCGTCGTCAGCAGCAGGGCAGCGAGGAAGATCGAGCGACGGAACATCGAACGCCTGCCAGAAACGGGCGGGCCATGGCGGCCCGCCCTATCCTGATCAGAACTTCACGCGCGCGCCAATGTAGAATTGACGGCCATTGTCATAGATCGCGCGCGGCCGGGTCAGCGTGCCCGAATATTGAACGATCTTTTCATTCATCAGATTCACCGCATCGGCGGTCAGAATGATATTGTCGGTCAGGTTGAAGTTCAGCGACGCATCCAGCGATTCCAGCGCTTTCTGGTTCAGCGGCGCATTGCGGTCGATGTCGATGAAGAATTTCGACCGGTAGGTGTAGGACAGCCGCGCGCTGACCCAGTTGTTCTCGTAATAGCCGGTCAGGTTCGCGGTGTGCTTGCTGTTCTGCGGGATCGGATCGCCATTGTTCGCCTTGGCATCCGAATAGGTGTAGCTGCCGGTCACGCCGAACCCGCCCCAGATCGGCCGCGAGACCTGCAGCTCGAAGCCCTGGTTGCGCCCGCCGCCGCCGTTCGAGCGGCGGTTGATCTGGTACGGACAGTTGAACAGATTGGCGTTGCCCGCGATTGGCGTGCAGACCGCCGGCTGGCTGCCCGGCACGTCGAACTGGGTGGGGAATGTCTCCGTCGAGGTCTGGTTGACGATGTAGGAGAGGATATCCTTGTAGAAGAAGGCGAGCGCGACGATCGTATCCTTTTCCGGATACCATTCGAACGACACGTCATATTGGTTCGCGCGGAACGGCGACAGGTTGGAGTTGCCGCCGGAACCGGTCAGGGTCGTGCCATTGAGGTTCACGCCCGGTGCGATATCGGCGAAATCCGGCCGCGCGACGGTGCGACCCGCGGCGAAACGCAGCACCATGTTGGGGTTCAGGTCGATCGCCACGTTCGCGCTCGGCAGCACGTCGGTATAGGAGCGCTTGGTGGTGATCGGCGTGTAGTTGCCGAACGGGCTGGTGTTGGTCGGGTTCGGCGCGCCGAGCAGATTGCCGTTGGCGGTCTGATCGGTGCGGATCACGCGGACGCCGATATTGCCGCGCCAGCCTTCCCCGCCCAGCTTCGCCATCGCATAGCCGCCATAGGCCTTCTCGTTGATCGAGAAGGTCGCGCTGGCGACCAGGAAACGCTGGCGGTTGGTCGCGGATTGCGATGCGAAAATCTGGCGCAGCTTGGCTTCATCCACGGTCCAGTAATCGGTGAGCGTGCCGGGGGCGGCGATGTTCTTTAGGAAGTCGTCCGGCGTCAGGCCGCCGCTCGCGAAGCTCGCCGCGGTGCACGGCGTGCCGCCGCAGGTAAGGCCCGGCACGAACACGCCGCCATTGGTGCTCAGCCACAGGGCGGAGCGGTCATGATCTGTGAACTTCGCACCGAACTTCAGTGCGGTCAGCGGGCCCCAATCGACCTTCTGCTCGAAATCCAGATAGGCGTATTTCTCTTCATCCGAGCTGCGGACCGTCGGGCGGCGGCCGAAGTCGATCAGCATGCCCGCCGGCGAGGTCGCGCTGGGCGAGACCACGCTGCCCGAAGGGGCCTGCGTCGTCAGATCGAAATTGATCGTGCCCGGAGCAGCCGTCTCGATGAAATCCTCATTGACGGTGTTGCCGCGCGCCTTGGTCCAGCCGCCCTTGAAATGGACGGTCAGATTATCGGTCGGATCGTATTTCAGGTCGAAATCGGCCGATTTTGTATCCGCGAAAGCCTGGCGGCTGATCGCGTCGAATACCACTGCCCGGCTGGCGGGCAAGGACGTGACCTGCGCGCCGACCAGCGTGCCGTTGACGATCTTGGGATTCGTGACGGTGCCGCCGTCACCGATCGCCCGGCCCGGCCAGAGCAGGTAATTCTGGTTGAAGTTGCTCGCGTTGAACCGGGAATAGAGACCGGTAATGTTGATCTCCAGCGTATCCGACGGGCGGAACTGCAGGCCGATATTGCCGCCATAGCGCTCACGGTCCTGGCGGAAGAGCGCGGAGCCGATCAGCGTCGGCACCTGCACCGACTGGCCGCCGATCGTGTTGGTCTGGTAGCCGAGCGTCTCGACACCGTCGCGGCGCGTCTCGCGCTTCTGGTAGATGCCGCTCAAGAGAATGCCGAACGTCTCATCGGCATTGTGCCAGCTGACGAGCGCGGAAGCCTGCGGATTGAACTTCTTCGAGCGATCCGAATAGACGCCCTGCACCGATCCGGTGACGGTGAAGGGCTTCAGATCCAGTGGGTTGCGGGTCAGCACGTTGATCGTGCCGCCGACGCCGCCTTCCTCCACATCCGCCTGCGGGCTCTTATAGACCTCCAGGCGGCCGACAATGTCAGCCGGCAGGATCAGATAGTTGAAGCTGCGGGTCGCGGCGAGCTGATCGAGAATGAACCAGTCGGCGGTCGCGACCGAATGGCCGTTGAGCAGCGTCTTCGTCAGATTGGGGGCAGTGCCGCGCAGCGACACGCGCTCGCCCTCGCCAAACTCCCTGTTGATGACGATGCCCGGTACGCGCTGCAGCGATTCGGCGACGTTCTTGTCGGGGAATTTGCCGATATCCTCGGCCGTGATCACGTCCGAGATGACGTCGCTCTGCCGCTTGGTCTCGATCGAGGCCGCCTGGGACGCGCGAAAGCCGGTGACGATGATGTCCTCGCCGCCCGGCTCATTTGCCGCAGCGGTTTGCGCAAAGGCCTCGCCCGATGCTGTAAGGAGCGCGACCATGCTCGCGCCGACCAGAATGTACCGCTTGCTCATGCCAATCCCCTCTTTGACGTGGTCGCTTTGGACATTTCCAATAAGCTACCAATCAATGACCACTTGCAGACCATCTATCGAGTTTATGCGCACGTCAAGTAGGGAAATTTCACGCAGCTTTCACAAAATGATGAAAAAGCGGTTGGCATTGGTATGATATTGGTCTTATCTGTCACGAAATAGGAGGGGCATATGGGTTTGGCGGATGAGATCGGAGAGCTGGACAGCGCCGGCCGCGCGCCGCTCTATCTGCGCCTGCAGGACGCGCTGCGCGGCGCGATCGATCGCGGTCAGCTCAAGGCCCAGGATGCCATTCCGGCCGAGCGTGAGCTGGCGCAGGACTTCAAAGTATCGCGAATCACCGTGCGCAAGGCGATCGAAGGGCTGGTTTCCGAAGGCATGTTGATTCGCCGCCAGGGCGCCGGCACGTTCGTGTCGGGCCGCGTCGAAAAGCAATTCGCGAAGCTCACGTCTTTTTCCGAAGACATGGTCGCGCGCGGCCGCGCGCCCAGCAGCAAATGGCTGCTGAAGGCCGAAGGCGCCGTGACGCCCGACGAAGCGCTGACGCTCGGCCTGTCGCCCGGCACGCCGGTCTACCGCTTTCACCGCATCCGTTTCGCCGACGATTCGCCGATGGCGCTCGAGCAATCGACGATCGCGGGCTATGGCCTGCCCTCGCTCGCGACGGTCGATACCTCGCTCTACACGGCGCTCGGTGCGGCGGGAAACCGCCCGGTGCGGGCGCTCCAGCGCCTCCGCGCGATACTGTTCAACAAGGAACAAGCGACGTTGCTGCAGGTGGAGCCCGGCGCGCCCGGCTTGTTCATCGAACGCCGTGGTTTCCTGGAGGATGGCCGCACCGTCGAAATGACGCACAGCTGGTATCGCGGCGACACCTATGATTTCGTCGCGGAGCTGAACGCCCTGTGATCGAAGCGCGCGCCACTCTCATGTACCAGGAGGCTGCCGAAGCGCCGATCACGGTCGCGCGGATGCTTGAAGCCAATGCCGAACGCACCACGCAATTGGCCCGGCAGCTGCGCGATCAGCCGCCTGCGATCATGCTCACCTGCGCGCGCGGCAGCTCGGACCACGCCGCGACCTACGCCAAATATCTGATCGAAACGCGGACCGGCGTGCCCGTCGCTTCTGCCGCTCCATCAACGGCCTCCGTTTACGGCGTGGCGCCGAAGCTGGGCCGGGCCTTGTGCCTTGCCATCTCGCAATCGGGTGCGAGCCCGGATCTCCTCGCATCTGTCGATGCCGCGGCGGCGGCCGGCGCGATGATCGTCGCGCTGGTAAATGTGGCGGATTCGCCCCTTGCCCGCCGTGCCGACTGGCTGCTGCCGCTGCATGCCGGAACCGAGCGCAGCGTGGCTGCCACCAAATCCTATATCGCCAGCCTCGCCGGCCTGCTGCAGCTGGTTTCCGCCTGGACCGGCGATGGCGATGTCAGCCCCCTCCCCGGCCTGCTCGAACAAAGCTGGGCCTGTGACTGGTCGCCGCTCGCTGAAAGCCTGCGTGATGCGCGCGGCCTCTACGTGCTCGGCCGTGGCCTGGGCCTCGGCATCGCGCAGGAAGCGGCGCTGAAGTTCAAGGAAACGTGCGGGCTTCATGCGGAAGCGTTCAGCGTCGCCGAAGTAAGGCATGGCCCGATGGCGCTGGTCGGACCCGATTTTCCGCTGCTGATCTTCCGCCAGCCGGATGAAGCCGCCGAAGGCATTGACGCACTGGCCGCGGAATGCGCGGCGCGCGGCGCGCCGGTCTTTCTCGCCGGCGCCGAGCTGCCGGGCGTGACCTGCCTTCCCACGATCGCTGCGGATGCCGCCATGACGCCGCTGTGCCAGATCCAGAGCTTCTACCGTGCCGCCGCCGAATTGTCGGTCGCGCGGGGCTTCGATCCCGATCGCCCGCCGCATCTCGCCAAAGTGACCGAGACCGTTTGATGGCGACTGTCCTTCACAATGGCCGCATACTGATCGAGGGCGTGCTGCGCGAAGGCCTCGCGGTCGTCGTCGAAGGGCGGGAGATTCGCTCGATCGTGTCCGCCGCTGAGCGGCCGGCCGGAACCACGGTCGATCTGGACGGCGACATTCTCGCGCCCGGCTTCATAGACACGCAGGTCAATGGCGGTGGTTCGGTTCTGTTCAACGATGCGCCGACCATGGAAACGATCGCGACGATCGGCGCGGCCCACCGCCGCTTCGGCACCACCGGCTTCCTGCCCACGCTGATCAGCGACGACCTGCCGGTGATCGCGCGCGCGATCGAAGCGGTCGATGCCGCGATCGAAGCAGGCGTGCCCGGCGTGCTCGGCATCCATATCGAAGGGCCCTTCCTGAACGTCCAGCGCAAGGGCATCCATCTGGCCAGCAAGATCCGGCGGCTGGAAGCCGGCGCGATCGACATGCTGACCGGCCTGAAGCACGGGCGCACCCTGATCACTCTCGCGCCCGAACAGACAATGCCGGATATGATCCGGGCGCTGACGGCGCGCGGTGCGATCGTGTCCGCCGGTCACACCAATGCCACCCATGCCGAAGCCGCAGCAGCGATCGACGCCGGCCTGAGCGGCGCCACCCATTTGTTCAACGCCATGTCCCCCCTCGGCAATCGCGAGCCCGGCATGGTCGGCGCGGTGCTGGACAGCGACCGCGTCACCGCCGGCATCATCGTCGATGGCCGTCATGTCAGCCCCGCCACCCTCCGCATCGCGCTCCGCGCCCGCTCGCCCGAAGCGTTCATGCTGGTGACGGACGCGATGCCCACGGTCGGCGGCGGCGACGATTTCGTGCTGCAGGGCAAGCATATCCGCGTCTCGAACGGCGTCTGCGTGGACGATGACGGCACGCTTGCCGGTTCCGATCTCGACATGGCGCAGGCAGTGCGCAACACGGTCGAGATGCTGGGCCTGCCGATCGAGCAAGCGTTGCGCATGGCGTCCGCGGTCCCTGCTCGCTTCCTCGGTCTTGGGGGCCGCTACGGCGCCATCCGGCCCGGCATGCGCGCGAGCCTGGTGCGGCTCGGCGCCGATCTGACCGCGCGTGAGACCTGGATCGACGGCACGCCCAGCTGAATATCTTGCCGCCCCGCCCCCAAATGCGGCAGAGCCGCGAAGGGCGGTTGCGGAGGAAGACAATGAAACGGATGTGGCTCGCCGGATTGCTCCTTGGATCGACAGCGGCGATCGCGGCTGATCCGCTGACCATCGACCCCGCGCGACTTTCCGACATCACGCGCACGCTTGCGTCTGAACCGTTCCAGGGCCGCGCGCCGGCGACGCCGGGCGAGAAACCAACGCTTGATTATATCATCGCCCAGTTCAAACAGGCCGGCCTTTCGCCTGCCGGGGACAATAGCGGCTGGACGCAGCGCGTGCCTCTCGTCCACACTAGGCTCGGCGACGGCCGCATGAGCGTGACGGCCGGCGGCGCGGAAGTGCCGCTCGTCCAGAAGCAGCAAATCTATGTGAGCACAGTGCGCCACGTCGATCGGGTGGCGATTGCGAAGGCGCCGATGGTGTTCGTCGGCTATGGCGTTACCGCGCCCGAACGGCAGTGGGATGATTTCAAGGGTCAGGATCTGAAAGGCAAGGTCGCGGTCTTCCTGGTCAACGACCCCGATTTCGAAGCCAAGCCCGGCGAGCCCGCGGCCGGCAAATTCGGCGGCAAGGCGATGACCTTCTACGGCCGCTGGGTCTATAAGTATCAGGAGGCGGCCAGGCGAGGCGCGGTCGCCGCGCTGATCGTGCACGACACGCCGGGCGCCGGCTATGGCTGGAACACCGTGATCGCGCCGGGCGGCGAGAATTACGATATCGTCCGCACCGGGCCGGACCAGCCGGTGCTGCTGCAAGGCTGGATCGAGGGCGAGGCGGCGCGCGATCTGTTCCGCCGTGCCGGGCTCGACCTCGACAAGCTCCGGATCGAAGCGCGCAGTCCGGCCTTCAAACCGGTCGCGCTGCAAGGATCTGCGTTCAGCGCCGATCTGCCGGTCAAGTCCGAGCAGGTACAAAGCTTCAACGTGCTCGGCCAGATCAGGGGCGCTAAGCGGCCTGACGAGACGGTGATGTATGGCGCGCATTGGGACGCTTACGGCATCGGCGTGCCCGACGCGCAGGGCCGCACGATCCGGCCCGGCGCGATGGACGATGCCATCGGGATCGCCGGCATGGTCGAAATCGCGCGCGCATTCCACGCGGGGCCCAAGCCTGATCGCACGATCGTTTTCGCCGCCTGGACCGGGGAAGAGCGCGGTCTGCTCGGCTCCGAACATTATGCCGTCCACCCGCTCTTCCCGCTCGAAAAGACCGTCGCCAATCTGACGATGGACATATTGCAGACCGGTGGCCCAGCGCGCGACGTCGTGCTGGTCGGCCCGGGCCAGAGCGACCTGGAAGACGATCTCGCCCGCGAGGCAAAAGCCCAGGGCCGCACGATCACGCCCGAAACTTTGCCCGAACGCGGCCTTTTCTACCGCGCCGATCATTTCTCGGTCGCCAAGCGCGGCGTGCCGACCCTGCTGCTGATGGGCATCGCCGGGCCGCATGATCTGGTGAACGGCGGCCGCGCGGCCGGGCAGAAATGGCTCGACGCCTATATGGCCTGCTACCACCAGACTTGCGACGCCTGGACGCCTGACCTGAACTTTGAAGGCGCCGCGCAGGACGTGGCCCTGCTCTACAGGATCGGCCGCGAGCTCGCTTTCACAGGCCGCTGGCCTGATTGGCGTCCATCGTCCGAATTCCGCCAGGTCCGCGACAAGTCGGCGAGCCAGCGCAAACGGCCATAGCGGCTGGCCGCGCTGGCCCGGTTTCCAACGGCTAATTGCGCAGGCGGGTCGAGCCCCAGAAACCGTCGGGAAGAACGGTCAAGCCGCGCAGTCCGGCCCGGTCGATCGCCAGATCCGATTCCCGCTGCGCGTCGAGCAAAATCTGCTCTTCGTTGATGGTCAGCACCTTGCGGTCGCGCATCAGCACCCGGCCGTCGACCAGCACCGTCGAGACGTCCTCGCCATTGGCGTAATAGACGATGCGATAGACGGGCATGTTCATCGGCATCATGTGCGGCTTGAACCAGTCGACCAGGATGATGTCGGCCTTCTTGCCCGCTTCGATCGAGCCGATCTCCTTTTCCATGCCCAATGCCCTGGCAGCGTCGATCGTCGCCATTTCCAGCACCTTCCCGGCTGGAAGCACTTTCGCGTCATGGAAGTAAAAGCGGTGATAGCGCGTCGCCTGGAACATGTGGCGGAACATGTCGAAGCTGCGATCCGGCGCCACACCATCCGATCCGAGCATGACGACAGCGCCCGCGTCGATGAGCTCGGTCGCCGGATTGCGGCCATACATCGAGAAGATTGCGCTCGGATTGTGAGAGATGCGCGTGCCGGTCGCGGCGATCAGCTTGATCTCCGCGTCGGTCAGGTTGGTCGCGTGCGAGAAGATCGCGTCGGGACCGAGCAGGCCCAGCTCGTCATTGGCGAACTGGACCGTGCCGCGCGTATGGCCGTCCTGCAAAAACAGCACATGATAGCGCTTCGACAGGTCGCGCGCGGCCTTGGCTTCCTGCTTGATCGCTTCAAGCGCCGGCCCGACCAGCTTGGGGTCGGGGCTGATCGTCGGGAACACCACCGCAAGCTTCACCCGGCCATCGGCCGTGTTGTTCCATTTGCGGATAATGTCTTCGGAAACCGCCATCTGCCGATCGAACGGAACCTGGATATCGGTATGGGCCGTACCGTTCCATTCGGTGAATATGCTGGGATAAGGGCCCTTGCGCGGACCGACGCCCAGGAACCAGCGCACGCCCGTTTTCTGGATCGCGGCCAGATAGGCGTCGGCATATTTCGGATCGTCGACGCGATAGACATCCGCGCCGCCGCCGAAAAAATTGACTGAGGTGGTGACGCCGAACTTCAGCCGTTCCAGGCTAGCGAGTTGCGCGTCGGCCCGCCAGAAATCCGGGGTCGAGGCATGCGCGTACAGCCGCTCAGCCGCCGCGTTCCATTCCTCGCTGTCGGCCCCCAGCGTTTTCATCAGCTCATGACCGGCATGGCCGTGCCCGTCGATCAGTCCGGGCATCACGATCTTGCGATGCGCGTCGATCGTCTCGCGTGGCCGGAAACGCCCCGCCAGCTCCGCGCTCGTGCCGACAGCGGCGATCCGGTTGCCGACGATCGCCACCGCGCCGTCGTCGATCACGCGCCGGGACGGATCCATGGTGATCACTGTACCGCCGGTGATGAGAATATCGGCGGCCTGCTTCCCCACTGCCGCAACAGCGCTGCCGGCCAGCGCCAGGCAGGCGCCGATGCCCGCCACAAGCCTCGCGATTCCGATCTTTTTCACGCCCTGCCCCTCCCGTCATAAGCTGTTCCTTCCCGGGTGGCTGAGCGCCGCCAGGAAATCCAGCGATATTCAGGGTCGATTGCGTGGTGGGCGCGACAGGGATTGAACCTGTGACCCCACCCGTGTGAAGGGTGTGCTCTACCGCTGAGCTACGCGCCCACGCAAGGCGAGCGCCGCCCTTAAAGAAGGGCGGCGAGCCTGTCCAGTATCAGTTGCAGGCGTCTTTCAGCCCCTTGCCGGCCTTGAATTTGGGCTGGCTCGATTCTTTGATCGACATCGGTTCGCCGGTACGCGGATTGCGCCCGGTCGAAGCTTTGCGGCGCGTCACGGTAAAGGTGCCGAAGCCGACCAGCCGCACTTCGTCGCCGCGTTTCAATGCGGAAGTAATCGTGTCGAAAACGGCCTCGACAGCTCTGCTCGCATCGCCACGGCCCAATCCCGCCGCGTCCGCGACGGTTCCGATCAATTCCTGCTTGTTCATAGTGCTCAGCCCCTCTGTCCCGGCCGCATCCCCCAACACGGACTCGGGCTTTAAAGCGGCGCAGTAAGACGAAGCGCCGCCCTTCCGTCAACCGGCAAGGCGGCGCCTAAGTGGTTCAAATCGGATCAATGGCGGACAGCCGTCTCGCCGTCTCCGCGCACGGGCGGAAGAGCTGCGGGCGGCTGAGCCGCCAGTTCGTCCGCCTCGGTCCATTCGATCGCAGTCAAGGGCTGGGTCAGTGCCCCGGCCAGCACCTGATCGACATGCGCGACAGGAATGATCTCCAGCCCCTCGCGAATGTTCGCCGGGATTTCCGCCAGATCCTTCTCATTCTCCTGCGGAATGAAGACGGTGGTGATCCCGCCGCGCAGCGCCGCCAGCAGCTTTTCCTTGAGGCCGCCGATCGGCAGCACGCGGCCGCGCAACGTCACTTCGCCGGTCATCGCCACATCCTTGCGAATGGGCACACCGGTCAGTGTCGAGACGATCGAGGTGACCATGCCGATGCCGGCCGAAGGACCGTCCTTCGGCACCGCGCCTTCGGGCAGGTGGATGTGGATGTCCTTGCGCGCGAACAGGCTCGGCTTGATGCCATAAGCGGGCGATCGGGCGCGGACGAAGCTGAAAGCGGCCTGCACCGATTCCTGCATCACTTCGCCCAGCTTGCCGGTGGTCTTGACCTGGCCCTTGCCGGGCACGGTGACGCTCTCGATCGTCAGCAGCTCGCCGCCAACCTCGGTCCAGGCGAGGCCGGTGACGGCGCCGATCTGGTTCTCCTCCTCGGACACGCCATGGCGGAATTTCCGCACGCCTGCGAAATCGGCGAGATTCTCCGGCGTGATCTCGACCTTCTCCGCCTTGCCCTCGAGGATGCGGCGCAGCGCCTTCCGCGCCAGCTTGGCGATCTCGCGCTCGAGCGTGCGCACGCCCGCTTCCCGCGTATAATAGCGGATCAGGTCGCGCAGGCCTGCTTCGGTCAGCACGAACTCGTCCGCCTTCAGGCCGTGTGCCTCGATCTGCTTGTCGACCAGGTGGCGCTTGGCGATCTCGACCTTCTCATCCTCCGTGTAACCCTCGAGGCGGATGATCTCCATGCGATCGAGCAGTGGCTGCGGCAGGTTCAGCGAGTTGGCCGTGGTCACGAACATCACGTCGGACAGATCGACGTCGATCTCCAGATAATGGTCGTTGAATTTGTTGTTCTGTTCCGGGTCCAGCACCTCGAGCAGCGCTGAAGCCGGATCGCCGCGGAAATCCTGGCCCAGCTTGTCGATCTCATCCAGCAGGAACAGCGGGTTGGAGGCGCCGGCCTTCCTGAGGTTGGTCACGATCTTGCCCGGCAGCGAGCCGATATAAGTGCGGCGGTGCCCCCTGATCTCGGCCTCGTCGCGCACGCCGCCCAGCGACTGGCGCACGAACTCACGGCCGGTCGCGCGCGCGATCGACTTGCCGAGCGATGTCTTGCCGACGCCGGGCGGGCCGACCAGGCACAGGATCGGGCCTTTCAGCTTGTTGGTGCGTGCCTGGACCGCCAAATATTCGACGATCCGGTCCTTGACCTTCTCCAGCCCGAAATGGTCCTCGTCCAGCACCTTCTCGGCTTCGGGGATGTCGCGCTTCAGCTTCGATTTCTTGCCCCAGGGCAGGCCCAGCAGCACGTCCAGATAATTGCGCACGACCGTCGCTTCGGCCGACATCGGCGCCATCGTCTTGAGCTTCTTGAGCTCGGCATTGGCCTTGCCGCGCGCTTCCTTGGAGAGTTTCAGCTTGGCGATTTTAGCGGTCAGCTCGGCAATCTCGTCGCCATCCTCTTCCGCCTCATTGCCCAGCTCGCGCTGGATCGCCTTCAGCTGCTCGTTCAGATAATATTCGCGCTGCGTCTTCTCCATCTGCCGCTTGACGCGGCTGCGGATCTTCTTCTCCACCTGGAGCACGCCGAGCTCGCCCTCCATGAAGGCGAACACCATCTCCAGCCGGCGCGCGGGATCGAATTCGACCAGCAGCGACTGTTTGTCGGCGACCTTGACGGTGATGTTGGCGGCGACCGCGTCGGCAAGCTTCGACGGATCCTCGATCTCGGCCAGCTGGACCGCGGTCTCGGCGGGCAGCTTGCGGTTAAGCTTGGCGTAATTCTCGAATTGCTCGACGACCGAGCGCATCAGCGCCTTGGCCTCCGCGCTTTCGCTCTCGCTGTCCTCGATGAGGCTGACGGTCGCGCTCAGATGCTCGCCGTCCCGCTCCAGGCTGTCGAGGGCGGCGCGCTGCTTGCCTTCGACCAGCACGCGCACGGTGCCGTCGGGCAGCTTCAGGAGCTGCAGCACGGCCGCGATCACGCCCAGATCGTAGAGATCGTCGCGGTCGGGATCGTCATTGGCCGGGTCGAGCTGCGCGACCAGGAAAATCTGCTTGTCGTCCGCCATCGCTTTTTCCAGCGCCGCCACCGATTTGTCGCGGCCGACGAACAGCGGCACGATCATGTTCGGGAAGACGACAATGTCGCGCAGGGGCAGGACGGGGAAACTCTGGGTCATGTAAACTCCGGTTGCGCCGAAAGGCGCGCTCCCTTTCTATATGGTGCGCCGGGCGAACGCATCAATCTTCGCGTGGGCTTGCCCTAAAGGAGAGGGGTTAACATGCCGGTTCCGGGGGAACGTTGTGGATATTCCGGGCGACGTCCATGCGCCAACATACTTGCTCCAGAACGGGACAGATTGTTTCGCCTGCGAGATTTCGACTGAAATTGAGTGAATGCTGTGTTAAGAATTCCCGTCCGCCGTTGTATTGGCGGTTTCAAAAAGGGGGTTTCCATGCGTTTAAGCCGAATCATTCTGGCAACCACTGTTGCCGCCGCTGCCCTTGCCGTTTCGTCGGGCGCCTTCGCCGCCAATGTCGCGATCGTGCAGGGTTCCTTCTACACGTCCGACCTGAAGAACCAGCTGGTCGCCAAGGGCCACACGGTCACGGAAATCACCAGCTACACCGC
>JAFEEY010000046.1:68620-69335 GCA_018240865.1 Pseudomonadota bacterium
CCGCTGCTGGCCGGCGTCACCTTCCCGGCCGCCGGCGCGCCGAACATCGGCCGCATCACCGGCATCGGCTTTGCCGCCGGTGCGACGCAGGTCGCCAACTGGTCCGATGGCGTCGCGCTGCTCGGTTACAAATCGCTGGGCGCCGGCTCGATCGTCGCGGTCAACCTGCACGTGATCACGTCGGACACCGCGTACCAGGTCATCAATACGCCGTGGGGCTCGCAGCTGCTGAGCAATATCGTCGGCAACGTGAACGCGGTGCCCGAGCCCGCGACCTGGGCGATGATGATCGCCGGCTTCGGCATGGCCGGCGCCGCGATCCGCCGCCGCCAGCGGGTGTCGGTCAGCTTCGCCTGATTCGTCCGAGCTGAGAAAAACCGGGGCGGTCCGCGCGAGCGGGCCGCCCCTTTTTCATTCTGATCATGGAGCGGCCCGGCCGAAGGTCGATTGCTTCCCGCCGCAGATTTTCTACATTGGCGCTAGCCGGAAAGGCGGCTTACGGAGCCGCCAGCCACACGCAGGACAGATATTCATGGCCACAGCCGCCCATCAACTCACTCCCCAGGAGGCGAGCGCGCAGCCGCCCGCCGAAAGCGTCGTCGTCCGGTTCGCGGGCGATTCCGGCGATGGGATGCAGCTGACCGGCGGCCAGTTCACGCTCTCGACCGCGCTCGCGGGGAACGATCTCGCAACCTTCCCCGATTTCCCCGCCGAA
>JAFEEY010000047.1:0-5279 GCA_018240865.1 Pseudomonadota bacterium
TAGGTGACGCCGTCGACGACGAAGCCGACGCTTGGTTCCGCGGCGATCGAGAAATTGATCGTGCCGACGCCGCGCAGGAACACCGACGAATCAAGCGTGGTCGCCGAATCCTTGAAGTTCAGGCTGGGCACCAGCTGCTGCAGCGACGTGACGTTGATGACGCCGCGCTGATCCAGCTGTTCGCCGCTGACCACCGAAATCGCGGCCGGCACTTTCTGCAGGTTTTCTTCACGCTTCTGCGCCGTGACGACGATATCGGCATAGCCGGTGTCGTCTGCGGCCGCCGCCGTTTCCTGGGCCTGAACAGGCATGGCGATCGCCAGCGCCACGGCGCCCAGACTAGCATTCACGGCAAATTTGCGCATTCCGCATCCCCCAATCATTTCTTTCGGACACCGTTGTCATATTTTCATCATAGAGGGAAGAGCAGTCCCTTCCAGGCAACTTTTTGTTGGCCGGCTTGTTGCGCAACTGCATCAGTCGCGGCACTGCGACACCCACTTTTCCGGAGCGGAAAACTTGCCAGCCTTTCGCCTGAACACGCGGCTTATCGAAAAACCCTGGGGCCGGTGCGACCTGCCGCCGCCTTTCGCGGAAGCGGCGCCCAAGGGCGAGAAGATTGGCGAGGTCTGGTTCACGATGCCGGAAGGACAGCCCGAGCCCGAGCTGCTGGTCAAATATCTGTTCACGTCGGAGCGACTGTCGATCCAGGTCCACCCCGACGACACGCTCGCCCGCGCGCACGGCCTGCCGCGCGGCAAGGACGAGGCTTGGTACATCCTCCATGCCGATCCGCACGCGACGATCGGCATCGGCACGCATGAGGCCATGTCGCCCGAGGAACTGCGCGCGGCGATCGAGGACGGCTCGATCGAGGAGAAATTGGATTGGAAGCCGGTCAAGGCGGGCGATTGCTATTATTCTCCCGCCCGCACCGTGCATGCGATCGGCCCTGGGCTGGCGCTGATCGAGGTGCAGCAAAATGTGGACGTGACTTACCGCCTCTACGATTATGGCCGCCCGCGCGAACTGCATCTGGAGGAAGGCATCGAAGCCTCGATCGCCGAGCCCTTCCCTGCGCCGCCCCCGCCAGAACCGGTCGCGCCGGGCCGGACCTTGATGACGCGCGGCGACAAATTGTCGATCGAACGCTGGCAGGGCGCGGGCGCCTATAGGCTCGATTTCGGTCCGGAGCGCTTCTGGCTGATCCCGATGCACGGTGCCGGCACGGTCGATGGCCAGGCGATGCAGGCGGGCGAATGCTGGATCGCGGACCGGTCGTCGACCCTCGCTTTGTCTGAAGGCGCAGACTTGCTTGTCGGCTACTAACCGACCCTCCCGCTCGCCCCGAGCGGACGTGGGCTAAGCTTGGCCAGCCAGGATCAGCGCACCGGTCAGCCCGGCATCGTCACCGAGCGTGGGGGGTACGATAAAGCCCGGGCGCTGCATCACGTCCGCGACGCCATAGCCGTTGAGGCGCGCCAGCATCGCCGCATGGGCAGCAGCGTGAAAGCCCGGCGCCTTGGCGACGCCGCCGCCGATCACGATCCGCTCGGCGGAAGCGAAGAGCACCAGCCCCATCGCCAGCTGGCCGATATAATCCGCGACAAGCGCATGGGCGGGATGGCCGGAGCCGAGTTCGCTCAGCGTCGCGCCATAGCGCTGCTCGATCGCCGGCCCGGCGGCCAGCCCCTCGGCACAATCGGGGTGATAGGGACAGAAGGACGGCGCGTCGTCGCCCGGCTGACGAACCAGGCCGATATGCCCCATCTCCGGGTGGGCGGCGCCATGGACCGGCCGACCGTCCAGCATCAGCGCACCGCCAATGCCGGTGCCCACGGTCAGATAGACGCCGCAATCGACCTCTTTCAGCGCCCCCAGCCGAGACTCGCCGATCCCGGCGACGTTCACATCCGTATCCAGCGCGAACGGCACGCGCAGCGGCGCCAGCCCCGCACCGATGTCGAAACCCTGCCAGCCCGGCTTGGGCGTCCTGCGCAAGCGGCCATAATCATCGTCGCGGCGATTGATCGAGACCGGCCCGAACGCGCCCACGCCCAGGGCCGCGACCGGCTCGCCACGCGCGAAGAACGCGACGATTTTCGCGAAGGTCTGATCCGGCGCCTCGGTCGGGAAGGTGTCGCTGTCAAGAATGCGGCCGTCCGCCATGCCGCGCGCCACGCGCGTCTTGGTGCCGCCGAGTTCGACCCCGCCCATCATGTTCATGACAAATGGGCCTAAGTCCGCGCGGCGCATTGCACAATGGCGATGCGCGCCGCATGAAGCCGCCCATGAGTGAGGCCGATTTCATCCACGACTATCTGGGCGCGCATCACGACGAGAATGCGAAGCGCACCCGCTGGGTCGTGGCGCTGACTATGTCGATGATGTTCATCGAGATCGCGGCCGGCTGGTGGACCGGATCAATGGCGCTGCTCGCCGACGGTTTTCATATGGCGACCGACGCGGCCGCGATCGGCGTCGCCGCTTTCGCCTATCGCTACGCCCGCGCCCATGTCGCCAATCCGCGCTACAGCTTCGGCACTGGCAAGGTCGGCGATCTGGCCGGCTTCGCCTCGTCGCTGGTGCTGGCGATGGCCTCGCTCGGCATTGCCGTGGAATCGGTGATGCGGCTGCTGGACCGGCAGACGATTGATTTCGGCGGAGCGTTGCCGGTCGCGGTGATCGGCCTGTTCGTGAACCTGACCAGCTTCGCCTTACTGTCGGGCGGGCATCATCACCGTCATGGCCACGACCACGGCCACGATCATCACCACGATCATAATTTCCGCGCGGTCTATCTCCATGTCCTGTCCGACGCGCTGGTGTCGGTGATGGCGATCTCGGCGTTGCTGGCCGGGCGCTATCTGGGCATCGTCTGGCTGGATCCAGTGATGGGAATCGTCGGATCGCTGGTGATCGCGCGCTGGAGCTGGTCGCTGATGAAGGACACCAGCGCGATCCTGCTGGACACCACAGATGCGCGCGTCGCGGATCAGGTGCGCGGCATCGTCGGCGAAATGGATGCCCGCATGCTGGATCTCCATGTGTGGCGCGTCGGCCCGGCCGCGCTCGCGGTCATCGTCGACGTGGCCGAACCCGCCTGCGCCGCGACGATCCGCGAGCGGCTGGCACGGCTGAAAGGCGTCGTGCACCTGACCGTGCAGACGCATCCCGACGCCAGCACCTCTCCCCATCGGGGAGAGGTCGAGACGGGCGTCAGCCCGTCCGGGTGAGGGGGTTCGGCCTGTCCGGTTAGGGCGTGCGCCCTCACCCCGCTCGCGCTTCCGCGCGAGTCGCCCTCTCCCGCCGGGAGAGGGAAAGATAGGTGCCATCCGTTCAACTTTCGGCTAGGGCGGCCGGCCGCCATGCACGCCCCTGCCGCCCCCCTTGCCCGTCCGTGGCGTGAAGAAGCTGCCGCGACCGCGTCGCTGGCGGGGCCGCTGATCCTGACCAACGTCGCCCAATCGGCGATCAACGCGACCGATGTGGTGCTGCTCGGCTGGCTGGGCGCGCACGAGCTGGCCGCCGCCTCGATCGGCGTCAATCTCTACATCGCCTTCCTGATTTTCGGCATGGGGCTGGTGATGGCCGCGTCGCCGATCATGGCGAAACAGCTGGGCCAGCGCCGGCACAGCGTCCGCGAGACCCGACGGACCGTGCGACAGGCGATCTGGGCCGCGGCCACGATCTGCGTGCCGGTCTGGGCGATCCTGTGGCACGCGGAGCCGATCCTGCGTCTGCTGGGGCAGGAGCCGCATCTGGCCAAGGCCGCCGCGCATTTCATCCGGCCGCTGATGTGGGGCCTGTTTCCTGCCCTGTCGTATCTGGTGCTGCGCGCCTTTGTCGCGGCGCTGGAGCGGCCGACCTGGGCACTGGCGGTAAGCGTCGCCGGCGTCGCGACCAACGCACTGCTGAACTACGGCCTGATCTTCGGCGCCTGGGGTCTGCCGCGGCTCGGCCTGTTCGGCGCCGGGCTGGGCAGCACGATCACCCAGACCCTGATGTTCATCGGCATGAGCATCGTGGTGACGAGCCACAGGCGCTTCCGCCGCTATCATCTGTTCGGCCGTTTCTGGCGGGCCGACTGGCCGCGCTATCGCGAGGTGTGGCGGCTGGGCCTGCCGATCGCGCTGACCCTGTCGCTGGAAGTGACGGTATTCAACGCCGCCGTGTTCCTGATGGGGCTGATCGGCACCGATTCGCTCGCGGCGCACGCGATCGCGATCCAGATCGCGTCGCTGACCTTCATGGTGCCGCTGGGCCTGAGCCAGGCAGCGACAGTGCGCGTCGGCCTCGCCTATGGGCGCAGCGACAATGACGGCATCACGCGCGCGGGCTGGACGGCATTCGCGATGGGCACTGCCTTCATGACCGCGATGGCGATCACAATGTACGCGATCCCGCACACGCTGGTCGGCCTGTTCCTTGACGAGCGGCTGCCGGTGAACAAGCCGGTGATCCCGCTCGTCGTCTCCTTCCTTTATGTCGCCGCCTTGTTCCAGGTGTTCGACGGCGCCCAGTCGGTCGGCGCGGGCATGCTGCGCGGGCTGCAGGATACCAAAGTGCCGATGCTGTTCGCCGGCTTCGGCTATTGGGTGGTCGGCATGGGCACTGCGGTGTGGCTGGGCTTCGGCCTGGGCTGGCACGGCATCGGCATCTGGATCGGCCTCGCCGCCGGGCTTGCGATCGTCTCTGTGATGATGCTCGGCCGGTGGCTCAGGCGAGGCCAATTACGGTTAACGCCGCGTCCAGCGTGAACCTTTCAGTAACCCGCTGAACCTTATTGGCTTCTTAGCGGTTTCGATGGGTTGCAATGCGTCTGGTCCGGGTTCTTGTCGTCGACGATTCAGTCACCATGCGCGCGATGCTGCGCCAGGTGCTCGAAAGCGATCCCGAAATCCGGATCGCGGGCCTTGCCGCATCCGCCGACGAAGCGGATCGCATGCTCGACGAACATCTGGTCGACGTGATCACGCTCGACGTGGAGATGCCCGGCCGCAGCGGCCTCGACTATCTGCAGGATCTGCGGCGCAAGGGAAGATACACCCCGGTCATCATGCTCTCCGCAAGGACCGGGCGCGGCGAGGATGCCCGCACCCAGGCGCTGATGGAAGGCGCTGCCGGCTGCTTCAACAAGGCCAATGCGATGCGCGAGAGCGGGCGGCTGCTGAAGCTGGTCAAGGATGCCGCGCATCGCGAGGCACGCATCGACCGCGAGGATCTTCAGGCGATCGAAGCGATGAAGGCGGCGGAATAGGCGCCCTTTCCGTCATTGC
>JAFEEY010000047.1:5295-25992 GCA_018240865.1 Pseudomonadota bacterium
CTTCGCTGCGCTCGCAATGACACCGACCGACTAAAGCTTCGCCGCGTTCAGAAACGCCCCTGTGGTCCCGATGACGAGCGCCGGATCCTCGACATGGGCCATATGGGAAAGCTGCGGAAACACTGCGACTTTCGATCGGCGCACCAATTTCCTGATCTTCTGGGCGACCCAGGGCGGCGCCTCGTCATATTCGCCGCACGTGATCAGTGTCGGGCAGCGGATGGATTTCAACGCCCGGCTGCTGTCCAGCCCGGCCAGTGCGCCGGTGAATTGGAACTCGCTCGGCCCGTTCAGATAGGCATAGACCGGGTTGCGTCCGATCTCCTCGCCCAGCCTGACGAACCAATCGGGGTACGGATCAAGCCGGCACAAATGCCGCGCATAATAATTGGCGAGCAGCTTGCCATAGGCGGGATCGTCAGGCGCCGCGCGCGCAACGATCGCCTGTGCGTCCGGTCCGAAATCGGCGAGCCACCGCCGCGCCGCTTCCTCGAAATCGGCGACGCGGACAGCTGTCCCCGCGAGGACCAGCCCCGCGACCTGCCCCGGATAACGCGCCGCATAGGCCGGCCCGAGAAATCCGCCCCAGCTATGGCCGATCAGGATCACGCGATCGAACGCCAGATGCCGCCGCAGGGCCTCCAGCTCCTCGACATAGCGATCGACCGTATAGAGACTCATGTCCGCGGGCCGGGCCGATTTGCCGCAACCCGATTGATCATAGGTCACCACCTGTCGGTCCGCCGCCAGACCGACATAAGGCCGCATGCTCATTTCGCCTGCGGCCGGGCCGCCATGGAGCGTGATGATCGGCGTCCGGCCCGCCTGGCCGTAGAGCCGGTAATAGATGCCGCCATTCGGTCCGGCCGCCTGCCCGGTGATCGTCGGCGCATCGTCGATATGCCAAAGCGCCGGATCGGGCTGCGGAAGCGGGCGGAAATCGGCAGCCCGCAAGCGCGGCGCAAGCGCTGTACTCGCCAATCCCGCCAGCATTGTCCGCCGTGTGAGCCGCATGCGCTCCTCCCTGCGCGCGCACTGTTCCACATAGCGGCAAGCCGGTCCATAAGCGCGATATGCTGCGCCTCGACAATTTCCTCCCCTACCAGCTCTCGGTCACCTCCAACGCGGTCAGCAGCGCGATCGCGCGCACTTATGAAGTGCTGTTCGGCCTGCGCGTGCCCGAATGGCGGCTGATCGCGGTGCTCGCCGAAGAAGAAGGGCTGACCCAGCAGGCGCTGGTTGCCCGCACCGAAATGGACAAGATGACGGTCAGCCGCGCGGCCCAGGCCCTTGCCGAGCGCGGTCTCGTCACCCGCGTCCAGCATGGTACCGACAAGCGCAGCCGCGCGCTGGCGCTGAGCGGCGAAGGCCGCGCACTCTATGCCCAGATCGCCCCCAAGGCGCTGGAGCTGGAAGCCCGGTTGCTCAACACAATCGGCACCCGCGAGGTCGAGCAATTGCGCAAGACGCTCGCCAAGCTGAAAGCCGCTTCGCACGCATTGCGCTAACTTGTAACATTCGTTACTATCTTCCCACCCCCCGAATCATGGAGTGAGACGATGAGCGCCGATAATCCGCTGGGCCTGAATGGATTCGAGTTCGTCGAATTCACATCGCCCGACCCCGAAGCGATGGCGCGCCAGTTCGAGCAATTGGGCTTCGTCGCCTCGCACCGTCATCCGAGCAAGAACATCACCCGCTACAAGCAGGGCCGCATCAACCTGATGCTGAACCGCGACGAAGCGGGCCGCGTCGCTGCGTTTCGCGGTGAGCATGGCCCCTCGGCGAGCGCGATGGCCTTTCGGGTCGCCGATCCGGCCAAGGCGATGGAATGGGCGCTGGCTCACGGCGCCAAACGCACCGACGAGGACGACACCGTCATTCAGGGCATTGGCGGCTCGTATCTCTATTTCATCGCGGACGGCACCGATCTCTATGCTGATTGGGCCGAGTTCCCCGGCTGGCGCGAGGCGGAAGCCGAGAACAATGTCGGGCTCGATCTGCTTGATCACCTGACCCACAATGTGAAGCGCGGCCAGATGCGCGTGTGGAGCGAGTTCTACCGCGAGCTGTTCGGCTTCGAAGAACAGAAATATTTCGACATCAAGGGCCAGGCGACCGGGCTGTTCTCGCAAGCCATGATCGCGCCCGACAAAGCGATCCGCATCCCCTTGAACGAAAGCCAGGACGACAAGAGTCAGATCGAGGAATTCATCCGCGAATATAAGGGTGAAGGCATCCAGCACCTCGCCCTCACCACACCCGATATCTACGACACGGTTGAACGCCTGCGGGCCCGCGGCGTCAAGCTGCAGGACACGATCGAGACCTACTACGAGCTGGTCGACAAGCGTGTGCCCGGGCACGGCGAAGACCTTGAGCGCCTGCGCAAGAACCGCATCCTGATCGACGGCAATGTCGGCGACGAAGGCATCCTGCTGCAGATCTTCACCGAGAACATGTTCGGCCCGATCTTTTTCGAGATCATCCAGCGCAAGGGCAATGAAGGCTTCGGCAACGGCAATTTCCAGGCGCTGTTCGAAAGCATCGAGCTGGATCAGATCAGGCGCGGCGTGATCAAGGTGGACGAGCCGGCCTGATCGCGGTCCTGCCAGATTCGCTCGTCCCGAGCGCAGTCGAGGGGCGTATGTGATGAGTCCGGGACACGCCCCTCGACTACGCTCGGGACGAGCGGCTGGGGCGCGGATGGAGAGAGTATGAACATCCAGAACGCCATCACCGCCGCCGGCACCGGCATGATGCCCGGCTTCGGCAATCACTTCGCGACCGAAGCCGTCGCGGGCGCGCTGCCTATCGGTCGCAATTCTCCGCAGAAAGTGCCGTTCGGCCTTTATGCCGAGCAACTTTCAGGTACGGCCTTCACCGCGCCCCGGCACGAAAACCGGCGCAGCTGGCTGTATCGCCTCCGCCCTTCGGCCGAGCATCCGCCCTATGTGCGGTACGAAGGCGCCAGGGCGTTCGCACCGGGCACTGTCGCCGATCCGTTGCCGCCGAACCGGCTGCGCTGGGATCCGGTCGCCGATTGCCCGCCCGGCACCGACCTGATCGACGGCATCACCACGATGCTCGCCAATCGCGACCCCGCCGATCTCGAGGGCGTCGCGGTGCATGTCTATGCGGCGAACCGCGACATGGAGACGCGCGCTTTTGTCGATGCGGACGGCGAACTGCTGTTCATCCCGCAATCCGGCCGGCTGCTACTGTTGACCGAGATGGGCCGCATCGAGGTCGCGCCCGGCCAGATCGCGCTGATCCCGCGTGGCGTCCGCTTCCGCGCGCTGCTGCCGGACGGAAGCGCGCGCGGCTATGTCGGCGAGAATCACGGCGCCATGTTCCGTCTGCCGGACCTTGGCCCGATCGGCGCCAACGGCCTCGCCAATCCGCGTGATTTCGAGACGCCGGTCGCCTGGTTCGAGGATCGCGACGAGCCGTTCGAGCTTGTCCAGAAATATCTGGGGAGCCTCTGGACCACGACGCTTGACCATTCGCCGCTGGACGTTGTCGCCTGGCACGGCAATCTCGCCCCCTGCCGCTACGATCTCGCGCGCTTCAACACGATCAACACGGTCAGCTACGATCATCCCGATCCGTCGATCTTCACGGTGCTGACGTCTCCAAGCGACGTGCCGGGCCGCGCCAATGCGGATTTCGTGATCTTCCCGCCGCGCTGGATGGTCGCGGAGGACACGTTCCGCCCGCCCTGGTTCCACCGGAACGTCATGTCAGAGGCGATGGGGCTGATCACCGGCGCCTATGACGCCAAGGCCGAAGGCTTTCAGCCGGGCGGCCTCAGCTTGCACAACCTGATGTCCGGCCACGGCCCCGACGTTGCCAGCTGGAAAGGGGCGACCGAGGCGGCGTTGAAACCGCACAAGATCGACGGCACCATGGCCTTCATGCTAGAAAGCTGCTGGCCTTACCGGTTGACGCGACATGCGCTGGATCACGCCCAGCCGGACTATGACGCTTGCTGGCAGGGGTTCCCCAAGGCACAGGTGCGATGAAGGTCCGTATCGAGGAGAAATTCGCCGCCTTCGCCGAACATTGGCGGCCGAAGATCATCGCGCAGGCGAACGGGCAGGATATCCGGCTGGTAAAGACCAAGGGCATTTTCCCGTGGCACAGCCACCGGGACGCGGAAGAGACCTTTCTCTGCTGGAAAGGCAGTTTCCGCGTCGAATTCCGCGACCGCGTCGTCACGCTGGAAGCCGGCGAGATGGTGGTGGTGCCGCGCGGGGTTGAACATCGCACCGCCAGCGACGAAGAAGCGGAAGTGCTGATCTTCGAGCCGAGCGAGGTCGTGAATACGGGCGATGCGGTGGTATCGGAGTTCACGGCGCCGCAGGGCATCTCCATCTAGCCCTTCACCCGTTCGGGCTGAGCTTGTCGAAGCCCTGCTTTTCTTTACGGCAGCAGAAACAAGAACAGGCCTTCGACAAGCTCAGGCCGAACGGAGTGTAAGATGAAGCTCGCATCACTGAAATCCGGCCGGGACGGCCGCCTGGTCGTCGTCTCGCGCGATCTGCACTGGTATGCGGACGCGGCGCATATCGCACCGACTCTGCAGGCCGCGCTTGACGATTGGGACACGCTCGCGCCGCAGCTGGCGCTGCTCGCGACCGATCTGGAGCATGAAGCGATCCCGCGCGAACGCTTCCATGAGCGCGAAGCAGCGGCGCCCCTGCCCCGTGCCTATCAATGGGCGGACGGTTCGGCCTATGTGAACCATGTCGAGCTGGTCCGCAAAGCCCGCGGGGCGGAAATGCCGGCAAGCTTCTGGACCGACCCGCTGATGTACCAGGGCGCGTCCGACAGCTTCCTCGCGCCGCGCGACCCCATCCCGCTCGCCGACGAGAGCTGGGGCTGCGACATGGAAGGCGAAATCTGCGTCGTCACCGGCGACGTGCCGCAGGGCGCCGATCGCGCGACCTGCCTCGCCGCGATCCGGCTGGTCGGGCTCGTCAACGATGTGTCCTTGCGCAATCTGATCCCGGGCGAGCTCGCCAAGGGCTTCGGCTTCTTCCAGTCCAAGCCGGCTTCGACGCTGTCGCCGGTGCTGGTGACGCCGGACGAACTGGGCAGCGACTGGCAGGACGGCAAGCTGCATCGCCCGCTGCTCGTCGAGCTCAACGGCCAGGCCTTCGGCAAGGCCGATGCCGGCGTCGACATGACCTTCGATTTCGGCACGCTGATCGGCCATGTCGCAAAAACGCGGAGCCTGGTCGCAGGATCGGTCGTGGGTTCCGGCACCGTTTCCAACAAGGGTGCCGATGGCGGCCCCGGCAAGCCGGTCAGCGAAGGCGGGCTCGGCTATAGCTGCATCGCCGAGATCCGGATGATTGAGACGATCCAGTCCGGCGCCCCGAAAACGCCGTTCCTGCGCCACGGAGACAGGGTGCGAATCGACTGCCAGGACGATCACCACCATTCGATCTTCGGCGCGATCGAGCAGGAGGTGGTGGCATCATAGCCCTCTCCCCGGCGGGGAGAGGGTTGGGTGACGGGGCTCTGAGCCCCTCCAGTCAATGCCGAGCCCCCTCACCCCAGCCCTCTTCCCGCTGGGGAGAGGGAGTTTAATGGACCGCCTCACCACCACGCCCGCCGGCGTCGCTCTGTGCGCGCTCGCCGATCTGCCCGATCCCGGCGCGCGCAATTTCGTGCTGGAGATGCGGGCGGGGCGCTTTCACGGCTTTGTCGTCCGGCGGGGAGAGACCGTCGCCGGCTTTGTCG
The DNA here is from genome assembly GCA_018240865.1 of Pseudomonadota bacterium. GTDB lineage: Bacteria > Pseudomonadota > Alphaproteobacteria > Sphingomonadales > Sphingomonadaceae > Sphingomonas_B. The sequence goes on from JAFEEY010000047.1 coordinate 11,047, forward strand.
ACCAATGCCCGCATATGGGCCTGCCGCTCGCCCAGAAGCTTGACGACTATCTGACCGGAGACGGCAGCCTGATCGCCTGCAGCTGGCACGGCGCCCTTTTTCGGCCAGAAGACGGTCATTGCGTCGGCGGGCCCTGCACTGGTTTAACCTTGCGTTCATGGCCCGTCGAGGTTCGGAACGGCATTGTCCGCACCGCCGCGCCAGCGGCGGCGGAGGACGAGAATGGACCTGGAGGTTAGCGCCGAGGCGAAGGACAAAAGGCTCAATCGCGCGGTCGCGATCACCGTCGTTATCCTCTCGGTATTCACGGGGCTGTGCAACATCAAAGACGGCAATATCGTCCAGGCCATGCAGCAGGCCCAATCGGACTCAGTCGACAGCTGGAGCGAATATCAGGCGGCGCGCACCAAGATGCACATCGCCGAAACCTCCCGCACCCAGATCGCTTTCATCGGCGAAGGCCGGCCGGAAACGGCCGCGATGCTGGCCGGCCTCGACCGCGACATCGCCCGCTATCGCGCCGAAGGGCCAGCGCTTGCCGCCAGGGCCAAGGCGTTTTCGGACAAATATGACGCGCTCAATGTCCATGACGACCAGTTCGACGCCAGCGATGCGTCGATCGCGACCGCCATCTCGATTGCGGCGGTGGCAGCACTGGTCGAAAGTCCAGCCGTGCTGGCCATGGCCTGGATCTTTGGTGGCTTTGGCATGGTCATGGGGCTGGCCGGCTTCATGGGCTGGGCCGTTCATCCCGATATCCTGAGCAGCTTGCTCGGCTGAACCTGGTTCGCTGTGCCGATCTGGGACGGCAGCGCAACGATTACCGATTTACCCCGATGCCGCGAGCGCCTATGGTAAACGCGCTATAAAAACAGCGACGCGATATGGCCTGGGTCGGGCCGGGCGAACGCTGAGTGCACTTATCTCCAGGGGGTTTCATATGCGTATCGCTTCTCTCGCCGCGTCGGCCGCGGCACTTGTCGCCATTGCCGCGCCCGCTCAGGCGGCCGAGCCGACACCGGCCGTTTTCAGCCTGAACACCGGCAACAACAACAATGTCACCGATGGCAATGCGCGCTTCTTCAGCGCAACCTCGGCGCAGCTGGGCACATACAACGTCCGCGTGACGGCGTGGACGCTGCAGAAAGTCAATAACGTCACCTACATTCGCGATTCCAAGCTGATGGTCTACAATCCCGCGGGTCTGGCCATCATCTCCGGGGACGATAATAGCGGTGACAACAATCAGCACACGATCGACAATGAGGGCCAGAAAGATTTTCTCGTTCTTCAGTTCGATCGCAACGTGAAGCTGACGACAGCGAAATTCACGACTTATAGTGTGCTCGGCGCGGATCCCAAGGACAGCGACGCAACGATCATGGTCGGCGATTCCAATGTCTTCTATCAGAACAGCATCGCCAGCCTGCTGAACGACAAGAATTCGTCGGTGCTGAGCACCGTGTTCAACAAGGGCAGCTGGGAATCGCTGGGCGGAGCGACCGACAACACGCGCGATATCAACCCGAACCGCCTTTACGGCGATATCTGGCTGATCGGCGCGAGCTTCGTGAATGCCGATGGCAGGATCGACGGCTTCAAGCTCAGCAACCTTGCCGTAATCCCTGAGCCCGCAACCTGGGCGATGATGATCGGCGGCCTCGGCCTGGTCGGCGGCATAGCCCGCCGCCGCAAGGCCGTGAACCGCGCCACTGCAGCCTGATACACTTGCGCAAAAGCCTCCGCCTGTGCGGCGGGGGCTTTTGCTTTTATGCCCGGCGCCAGCTGGCCGGTGCTTGACTGGGCCTGACCGGACAGGTCGCGCCGATACTCCATCCGGACCTGATTTCTTCGCTGATCCGAAGCCCGCTGGCCCGGGGACGCCCTCGGCGCGCGCCGGGCGGCTCCGTGCCGCGCCGCCCGCTCGCCTTACTGTAGCAAATTGACCACAGTGAATGAGAAACGGAGCAAAGCGGGCTTGCCTTCCCTCCCGGATTGATTAGAGACCGGTCGAGTGAGCGATTGATCGCCCACGAGATTTTTTATTTGTGCCGTTCAGGGAGGCAATGAATGTTTAAGCGTGGTTTGATGGCTGCTGTCGCAGCGGCGAGCCTGGTTTCGGCTCCGGCTCTCGCCCAGAGCAGCGCGGCGAAGCTTTCGGTCGCGCAGTCGGCGCGCGCCGGTGCGGAAGCCAAGGGTGCGAAGATCGAAAACGGCGCCCTGATCGGTATCGCGGTGTTCGCCGCTCTCGCGGCGGTCGTCTACTTCGTCGCCGAAGGCAATGACGAGTCGGCCAGCAACTAAGCTGCGGCACCGATTTAAGAAAAACCCCGGTGGCTGGATGCAGCCGCCGGGGTTTTTCTTTGCTTGTAGGCCAGCCGTCTTCAGGCCGCGGCCGGCATCACCGCATCCACATAGGCGCTGTCGGCAAGTTTGATCAGCGCGCGATCATCATGCTTCCAAGGGTGGAAACCCGGCAGGAAATAGGCGAGCCATGCCGGAAATATCCACCGCATCGGCCCCGGATTCCCGACCAGATACCAAAGCAGCCGCGCTTTGGCGCCGAACCCCGAAATCCCGTCCTGCGCCAGCAGATCGAGCGTGCCTACCCAGCGCTTGGTCCAGAAGCGATAGGACACGAGCACCATCATGATGCTTTTCACTTTCCACCGCTTCCAGCGCGACCAATCCCGCGTCGCGTGCAGCCAGGTGTCGTAGGCGACACCCTTGTGCTCGATTTCCTCGACCGCGTGCCATTGCCACATGGCCCTGGTTTCAGCATCCACATTCGCAAAATAGCGCGGATGCTTCAGCATCATCTGCGCGAGCATTGCCGTATAATGTTCCAGCGCCATGGTGACGGCGAGGTTCAGGATCTGCGGCCGCCCTTTGGTCAGCTCCAGCGAATCCGTCACTGCCCGCTCCAGCCGCGACACGTCGTAACCAGCATCGGAGACGCGCTTGTTGAACGCGACATGTTCGCGGCTGTGCATGACTTCCTGCATCACAAAGGCCTTGATCTCCGCCTCCAGCTTCGGCGGCACACCATCGCGGAACGCCTTGACGCTCTCGATGAAGAAGGCCTCGCCACGCGGGAACGTCACGGAAAGCGCGTTGTGGAACGCCGTTGCCACCGGATCGCCGCCGTGCCACCAGCGCGCCTGGTTCCTGCCCCGGCCGAAACGCCGGTCGCGTGGCGTGATGATCAGGTCAGCGGGCGTTTTCACGGCGATCTGCATCGAACGAGCCTCCTTGCAAAAGCAGCAGATCATATACTGACATTACTGTCAATAATGTGTTGCGATTTGCGGTCGGACGGCAAAGCGGCGTAGGAACGATATACTATGTCGCTCGCCAGACGCCGCCTTTCGCCCGAAGCCAGCCGGTCCGCCGCGCTCGAGGCCGCGCGCGACCTGCTGGTCGAAGCGGGACCGCAGGCGGTGACGCTGAAAGCGGTCGCGTCGCGGATGGGACGCACTCACGCCAATCTGCTTCATCATTTCGGATCGGCCGCCGGATTGCAGAAGGCGCTGGCCGAGATGATGGCGACGCGGATCACTGCGCGGATCGGCGAGGCAGTGATGAAAGTCCGCGCCGGCGAAGGCTCGCGCCGCGACGTCGTCGACTTGACCTTCGATGCGTTCGAGCAGGGCGCGGGTGCGCTCGCCTCTTGGGCGATCCTGACCGGCCATGAGGATGCGCTGGATCCGATCCTGCAGGCGATCCACCGCCTGATGGACGAGCTGAGCGACGGCACCGCGCATGACGAGGATATGCGCCGCGAAACGCTGGAGCTGGTGCTGAGCGCGATGGGCGACGCGCTGCTGGGCGAAGCGATGGCCAATGCGCTCGATCTGCCGCGCGATACGGTGCGCGAGATCGCGACCGCGCGCCTGATGAACCACCACGAGCAAGACTAGCCGCCGCCGCCGACTCCGCCTATCTGCGCGGCCATGCACTTTCTCGATCAGGCGAAAATCTTCGTGCGCTCCGGCCATGGCGGCCCGGGCGCGGTCAGCTTTCGCCGTGAAAAATTCATCGAATATGGCGGCCCCGACGGCGGCGACGGCGGCAAGGGCGGCGACATCGTCTTCGAAGCGGTCGCCGGCCTCAACACGCTGATCGACTTTCGCTATACGCAGCATTTCCGCGCGCCGCGCGGCACTGGCGGTTCGGGCAGCAACAAGACCGGAGCCGGAGGCAAGGATCTGGTCATCAAAGTGCCGGTCGGCACGCAGATCCTGGCCGATGACGAAGATCGCACCCTGCTCGCGGATTTGACCAAGGTCGGCGAACGCATCGTCTTCCTGCGCGGCGGTGATGGTGGGCGCGGCAACGCCAGCTACAAAACCTCGACCAACCGCGCGCCGCGCCAGCACGGCACCGGCTGGCCGGCCGAGGAGGCCTGGGTGTGGCTGCGCCTCAAGCTGCTGGCCGATGCCGGGCTGGTCGGCCTTCCCAATGCCGGCAAATCCACCTTCATCAACGCCGTCACCAATGCCCAGGCCAAGGTCGGCGAATATGCGTTCACAACGACGCGGCCGCAGCTGGGCGTGGTCCGCCACAAGGGCCGCGAATTCGTCATCGCCGACATTCCCGGCCTGATCGAAGGCGCGGCCGAGGGCGCCGGCATCGGTGACCGCTTCCTCGGTCATATCGAACGCTGCCGCGTGCTGCTTCACCTGGTCGACGCCAATGACGCGGACGTGGCCGAAAGCTACCGGATCGTCCGTGACGAGCTGGAAGCCTATGGCGCGGGCCTAGCGGACAAGCCGGCCGTGGTCGCGCTCAACAAGATCGACATGCTCGACGACGAGCTCATCGCGGCGCTTTCCGCCGAACTGGAGGAAGCGAGCGGCCACAGCGTCATCCCGATCTCCGGCGCGAGCGGCGTCGGCGTCGATTGGGTGCTCGACAAACTCCTCGAAGCGATCGGCCCCGACGCCAGCGCCGTCAGCGAAGACGATGACGGCGAAGACGCGATCGAATGGTCGCCGCTGTAGGCGTTGCCTGAATGGGCGACGTCATCAACCTGCGCATGGCCCGCAAGGCCAGGTCGCGGCGCGCTGCCGAGCAAACCGCCCAGGCCAATCGCGCCAGACATGGGCGGACAAAAGCCGAGATGGCGGCCGAAAAAGCAGAGGCGGCGAGGCTTCGGCGTCATCTGGATGGAACGGAACGGGAGACGGATTGAAACCCGGCCAAGGGCCCCGGCGCGAAACCCGCTTATGCCGCATCTAACCGCGTTACAAATGGCCGTCCAAAAGGGGAAAGCAGCTCGGCGGCATCATCGTTTCCAGGCTGCGCGGCAGGCTGGATGACCTAGAGATCATCGACGCCTGTGACCCGCGGGTGCGCTACTTTCGTCACTTGTCCGCTTCCTGGAGTGCGCCTAGCCTCCTCCCGAAGGGGGAAACCCATGACCGAAGACTCGGCAAGACCGTTCGGTTTCTGGACGGCGACCGCGCTCGTCGTCGGCGGAATGATCGGCAGCGGCATCTTCGTAGTGCCGGCCGCCATTGCGCCCTATGGCTGGACCGGAGTGGTCGCCTGGATCGTCAGCATGATCGGCGTCATATGCATCGCCTATGTGCTGGGCCGGCTGAGCGCGACCATGCCGGGAGCGACCGGCGCGGTCGCGATGACCAGCGCGGTGCTGGGGCCGCTGCCCGGCTTGCTGGTCGGATGGTCCTACTGGATTTCCTGCTGGACGTCCTGCGCGATGCTGGCGATCGGCGGCATCGCTTATCTTTCGGTCTTCGGCCCGCAATTGAGCATGACCCCGATCGTCGGCGCGTTCAGCGCGACGGCGCTTCTGGTGCTGCTGACCCTGCTGAATATGCGCGGGGCAAAGGCCGCGGGGCAGTTCCAGGTGGTGACGACCGCGCTGAAGCTCGTACCCTTGGTCATCGTGATCGCAATGGTCGCCGGACTGGGCTTTTCCGGCAGGATCGCGCTGCCGCCTATGCCGCCATTGCCCGCGCTGGCGACCAGCCTGACCACCGCCACCGCGCTCGCCTTCCTGTCCTTTGTCGGTTTCGAGGCGGCCGGCGTCGCCACCGAACGGGTGCGCGATCCGGCGCGGACGATCATGATCGCGACGATGGCGGGCGCCGCCATCGTCGGCGTGATCTACCTGATTGTCAGCACCGGTATCGTGTTCGCGCTGACACCGGAACGGACCGCCATGTCGAACGCGCCAGTCGCCCTGTTCGTCGAGACATTCTGGGGCCATCGCCCCGCCTTGCTGGTCGCGGGGTTCGCGGCGATCTCCGTGATCGGCGCGCTCAATTGCTGGATCCTGATTCAGGGCGAGACACCGCTCGGCATGGCGCGCGCCGGGCTGCTTCCCGCCTGGTTCGGGCGCGTATCCAGCCGCGACGTGCCGGTTGGCGTGCTGTGGATGTCCTCGCTGCTTTCGGCGGTCCTGATCCTGACCAACGGCAGCAAGGGGCTGGCGGCCATGTTCACCTTCGCCGCGATGCTGACCACCAGCACCGCGCTGTGGTTCTATATCGCGGTCTGCCTCGCGGCGGCGCGGCGCGGCGTGGCAAGAGTGCCGGCGGTCGTGGGCCTGGCCTTCACAAGCTGGGCGATGTGGGGCACTGGCTGGGGCATCAGCTTGCTGGGCCTCGCCCTCACGCTGACCGCCCTGCCGCTTTACTGGCTGCGCCCGAAGGCGGGCACGGCGCAAGGCGCCGCGGCGGCCGCCGCCTGATCGTCACGATCCGCATTGGCGCGCCCGCCCGCCCGCGCTAACGAGCGCGCGATGCCCCTTTTCGCTCCCCGCTCCTGCCCGCGCCTGATCGTGAAGATCGGGTCGGCGTTGCTTGTCGATGCCGATGGCGGCGTGCGGCGGACGTGGCTGGCGGGGATCGCGGCGGAGATCGCCGCCCGTGTGGCCGATGGGCAGCAGGTGGCGGTCGTTTCGTCTGGCGCGATCGCACTGGGCGCACGGCGTCTGGGCCTAGCCAAGGGCGGCCGGGCGAGTCTGGAAGATGCGCAGGCGGCGGCGGCGACCGGGCAGATCGCCTTGAGCCAGGTCTGGGCCGAGGTGCTGGGCGCGCACGGCCTTACCGCCGCGCAGATGCTGGTGACACTGGACGATCTCGAGGACCGGCGGCGCTATCTCAACGCCTCGGCGACGCTGGACCGGCTGTTGGGGTTGGGCGTCGTGCCGGTCATCAACGAGAATGATTCGGTGGCGACCGAGGAAATCCGCTTCGGCGACAATGACCGGCTTGCCGCGCGCGTGGCGCAGGCGGCGGGCGCGCAGGGCGTCGTGCTGCTGTCCGACGTGGATGGGCTTTATGATTCCGATCCGCACGCCAATCCGGCCGCGCGGCTGATCGAACGGGTCGAGACGATCGACGAGACCATCCTGTCCTTCGCGTCCGGCGGCTCCTCCTCCGGCATGGGATCAGGGGGTATGCGATCGAAGCTGGAAGCCGCGCGGATCGCCACGTCGGCGGGCATCGCGCTCGTCATCGCCAACGGCCGGCGCGAAAATCCGTTAAGCGACGGCACGGGAACCCTTTTCGCCGCTCAGCGCGGAGCCTCGCCGCGCAAGGCCTGGCTGGCCGGGCGGTTGACGGTGCGCGGCCGGATCAGCGTCGATGCGGGCGCGGCCAGAGCGCTCGCCGCCGGGTCCAGTCTGCTCGCGGCGGGCGCCACCGCGATCGACGGCGTGTTCGCGCGCGGCGACGTGATCGACGTGCTGCATCAGGGCAGACCGGTCGCACGCGGTCTTTCCGAATATGATTCCGCCGATGCTGCACGCATTCTCGGCATCAAAAGCGATGCGCAGGGCGAAATCCTCGGCTATGCGCCCCGATCCGCCCTTATCCACCGCGACCATCTCGTTCTGATCTGACGCCCATGGCCCATCCCACGCTCGCCATCACCGGCGCCACCGGCTTTGTCGGCTCCACGCTCGTCCGCCACGCAGCGATGCGCGGCCACAAGGTGCGCGCGCTGACCCGCCGCGCACAGCCTGCCGACGGCAAGATCGAATGGGTGGACGGCGCGCTCGACCAGCCGGACTCGCTGGTGCGGCTGGCGGTGGGGGCGGACGTGGTGATCCATGTCGCGGGAGCGATCAACGCGCCGGACCGCGCCGGCTTCCAGACCGACAATGTGTTCGGCACGCTGAATATGGTGGAGGCCGCCAAGGCCGCGGGCGTGAAGCGGTTCATCCATGTCAGCTCGATGGCGGCGCGCGAGCCCGAGCTGTCGGACTATGGTTGGTCAAAGGCGCGCAGCGAGCAGGTCGTGGGCGCGTCCGGGCTCGACTGGACGATCGTGCGTCCGCCCGCAGTCTACGGGCCCGGCGACCGGGAAACGCTGGAGCTGTTCAAGATGGCGAAGCGCGGCCTCGTCTTTCTGCCGCCCGCCGGCCGCATGTCGGTGATCGAAGTAAGCGACCTCAGCCGTTTCCTGCTGACCCTGATCGGGCATCAGGAGACGTTCGGCGAAACCTACGAGCCCGACGATGGCTATGAATTCGGCTGGACACACGCGCAATTCGCCGAGGCGATCGCCAATGCGGTGGGCCGCAAACGCGCCATTTCTCTCGCCATGCCGCGCACGGCGGTGCGGATCGGCGCGCGCATCGACCGGCTGGTCAGGGGCAAGCGCGCCAAGCTGACACCCGACCGGGCCAGCTATTTCTGCCACCCCGACTGGGTCTCCAAACGCCGCCCGCCGGTGGATCTGTGGCGCCCGCACATCGAGACCAATGCGGGGCTGAAGGCCACTGCCGTTGCCTATCGCGCGGCGAGTTGGCTGTAACGCGCCCCTATTTCGTCATTCCCGCTTTTGCGGGAATGTCGAGATTAAGATCAGAGGTTCACAATCCCCAGCCGGTCTACTGCAAAGGTAATGACCGTCAGCACCATGCCTAGCAGAAAGGTGCGATAGGCCAGCGCCAGATAGCGGTATTTCTTGTGCCTCAGCACCGATCCATTCTGGTAGATGTCACGCGCCATCGTGCGATAGACCTCTTCCTCATCGGCCAGGTTGCCGACGAGACGCTCGATATAATCTTCCTGATCGAGCTGAGTGAACGAACCGAAGAAGAGGAGGTTGAGCGGCGCGCCCGGTTTCGGCTTTACCGCCGGCAGCACCGACATCACTGCGAACGCCGCCGACAGCAGCGCGAAGCCGGCCAGCACCAGCATCTCCGGCGCCACCGCGCCCTTGCTCGTCTGATTGAGCGTGATCGTGAACACCACGAACGTGGCACCCATCAGGATGCTCGCCTTGTGATCGGCCATTGCCGAAAGCTGGACCTGGATCTGCTGGGTGGTGCGGACGAGGTGGATCGCGTCCGGCGCATAGCGTTTCGGTATCGGCTCGTATGGCAAGTCCATCCCCCATCTTCCAGTCCCGGCGCCGCCACCTTGAAGCCGCAATCGCTTGGCAAGCCGCGCAGATCCGCATTAGGGACCGCGCATGGCCGACCGTCAAGAAATCGAAACAACCGTCCACAATCTGATCCAGCCCTTCAACAAGAAGGACGTCGCGCTAACCGACGCGACCACCTTCGCCGGCGATCTGGAATGGGACAGCCTGACCGTGATGGACTTCGTCGCCGCGGTGGAGGACGAATTCGACATCATCATCACGATGAACATGCAAGCGGAGATCGAAACCGTCGGTCAGCTTGTCGATGCTGTCGGCAAGCTGAAAGGCTAATGCATCAGTGCCGGCTTGCCTGAGCTTGTCGAGGGCCTTTCCTTCTTTTTGAAACGCTGCGTTCGAAGGAAGGGAAGGCTTCGACAGGCTCAGCCAAGCCGGTTTTTAGGGACGTGCCACGATGACTGACAGCCTCCAGACCGCCGATGCTCCCGCACCCGAAACCGACGTGGTTCCGGGCGACCTGATGTCCAAGTTCGATGGGCTGATCGCCGAACGCCAGGCGCTGCTCGACAGCGGCGTGCGCGATCCGTTCGCGATCGTGATGGAAAAGGTGCTTTCGCCGACCGAAGCGATCATCAAGGGCAAGAAGACGATCCTGCTCGGCACCTATAATTATATGGGCATGACCTTCGATCCGGACGTGATCCAGGCCGGCAAGGACGCGCTCGACCAATTCGGCTCCGGCACCAATGGCAGCCGGATGCTGAACGGCACTTTCCAGGACCATATGGAAGTCGAGCAGGCGCTCAGGGAATTCTACGGCACCAGCGGCGCGATCGTGTTTTCGACCGGTTACATGGCCAATCTGGGCATGATCTCGACGCTCGCCGGCAAGGGCGATTACATCATCCTCGACGCCGACAGCCACGCTTCGATCTATGACGGCTGCAAGCAGGGCTATGCCGAGATCGTCCGCTTCCGCCACAATTCGGTGGAAGACCTGGACAAGCGCCTGGGCCGCCTGCCGCCCGAGGCCGGCAAATTGGTCGTGCTGGAAGGCGTCTATTCGATGCTGGGCGACATCGCTCCGCTGAAGGAAATGGTCGCCGTCGCCAAGAAGCACGGCGCGATGGTGCTCAGCGACGAAGCGCATTCGATGGGTTTCTACGGGCCGAACGGCCGCGGCGTGTACGAAGAACAGGGGCTGGAAGGCCAGGTCGATTTCATCGTCGGTACTTTCTCCAAATCGGTCGGCACGGTGGGCGGCTTCTGCGTGTCGAACCATCCGAAGTTCGAGGCGATCCGGCTCGCCTGCCGGGCCTATATCTTCACCGCCTCGCTGCCTCCTTCGGTGGTCGCAACCGCCGCCGTCTCGATCCGCAAACTCCGCCACGCCCACAACAAGCGCCAGCATCTGTGGGAAAATGCCCGCACGCTGCACGGCAATCTGAAGGCGCTCGGATTCAAACTGGGCACCGAAAATCCCGACAGCGCGATCATCGCCGTCATCCTGCCGACGCAGGAAGAAGCGGTCGGCATGTGGCAGGCGCTGCTGGAACAAGGCCTTTATGTGAACATGGCCCGCCCGCCCGCGACGCCGGCCGGCATGTATCTGTTGCGCTGTTCGCTCTGCGCGGAGCATACATCCGAGCAGATTGCCGAAATCACCGCCATGTTTACGGCGGCAGGGCGAGCCGTGGGCGCGATCGGCTAGGTTGTTTCCGCCCGCGGTGGACAGAGATTCTTAACCGCGCTTTAAGTAGAAGGGCGTGGGGATGAACGGTGAGACCGAACAGGAGGCCGGGCAACGCTCGGTCAGCATACGCCGCGCGCTTGCGATAGCGCTTGCGCTGATGGCCGCGATCGGCCTGATCACGCTCACCGTTTTCGTCACCAACTCGAACAAGCAGCGCGACGCCGCGCTCGCCGCCCAGCGGCACAGTTTCGAAGTCATTATCCTCGTCCGCACGCTGCAGAGCACGATGGCGGAAGCGGAACTGAGCCTTGGCCGCTATGTGGTCAATCTCAAGACCGATTTCGGCCGCATCTATGTCGACGAATGGCGGCGCGCGGGCTTCGCGATCGACCGGTTGCGCCAGGTCACGCGCGACAATCCGGAACAGGCGCGGCTCGCGACCCGGCTGCGCGCTTATTATGACGAGCGCGGCAAGCTGCTGTCCGGCGCGGCGCTGCGCACTCGTTACGACCAGAAGATCAACGGCCTCGCCATTTTCGACCAGGCCGGCCAGGCAGCGAGCGTCAAGGAGATGGACGCGACGCTGGAACAGATCATCACCGTCGAAAATCGCCTGCTCGCGGAGCGGATCAGCAAGGCAAACGCGACACTCGACCAGTCAAGCTGGGCCGGAACATTGCTCCTCGCTTTCGCCGTCGTCATTCTGATCGGCGCGGCACTGCTCGGCTTCACCATGTTCCAGGCGCTGGCCGAGCGCCGATCGACCCGCAAGGTGGCGGACGAAAGCCTGCAGCGCGCGCTGGAACTGGAAGAAGCGGTCGCCGTCCGGACCGTCGAACTGCGCCTCGCCAACGAAGCGCTGCGTGCCGAAGCGGCCGAGCGCGAGGCAGCCGAGGCGCAGTTGCGCCAGGCCCAGAAAATGGACGCGGTCGGCCAGCTGACCGGCGGCATCGCCCACGATTTCAATAATATGCTCGCGGTCGTGATCGGCGGGCTGGAGCTCGCCAAGCGCCGCATTGCCGAGGACAGCCACGAAGCGGACCGCCACATCGCCAACGCGATGGAAGGGGCGAGCCGCGCCGCCGCGCTGACCCGCCGCCTGCTCGCCTTCGCCCGCTCAGAACCGCTGCTGCCGGAAGCGATCTCGCCCCGCGCGCTGATCAAGGGCATGACCGACCTGCTGGACCGCACGATCGGCGAGCGGATCACTGTCCAGTCGCGCTTCGCCGACCAGGACTGGCCGGTCTGGGTCGACCGCCACCAGCTCGAAAACGCGCTGCTGAACCTCGCGGTCAATGCGCGCGACGCGATGGAAGGCGAAGGCACGCTGACCGTCGCCACTGCGGCGCGGACCCTGGCCGAGGGCGAGATTGGGACGATGCGCGCAGGCGATTATGTCGCGATTTCGGTCGCGGACACCGGCTGCGGCATGGATCAGAAAGTGCTGGACCGCGTGTTCGAGCCTTTCTTCACGACCAAGCCGGTCGGCAAGGGCACGGGGCTTGGCCTCAGCCAGATTTTCGGCTTCGTCCGCCAGTCGGCGGGCGAGATCATCATCGCCTCGCAGCCCGGTCTTGGCACCACCGTCACTTTGTTGCTGCCACGCTTCACCGGCGCGCAGCGCGTGACATCCGTCAATGCAGATATGCCTGGCGCCTTCGCACCGCCCCGGGCCGAGCAGCATGCGACGATCCTGGTCGTCGAGGACGATCCGCGCGTGCTGAATGCAACGGCCGAGGCACTGATCGAGCTCGGCCATACGCCGATCCCCTGCCCCGCGCCTGACCAGGCGCAGGGGCTGATCGACGCGCATCCGGACATCCGTCTGATCGTGACGGACGTGCTGATGCCGGGCACGACAGGGCCGGAATTGATCGCGGCGCTCCGGCCGCACTATCCGCATCTCGGCGTGCTGTTCGTAACCGGCTATGCCGGCGAGATCGACGACACCATGGCGTTTGCGGGGCACGGCGTGCTGCGCAAGCCGTTCACGATGGTCGCGCTTTCCAATGCCGTGCAGGCGGCGCTGGCGAAAACTAGCGGACCGCCCCCTTACGAAGCAGCCGCGGCAGCAGAATAAGCGCGCCGAGCAGCGGATGGCGCCGCTGCCACGGCTTCACGACAATGCCGGCATCCGCGTGGCGGTTGATCTTCCACGCGAGGTAATCGACGCCACCGGCAAAGGTCAGGCTCGCTTTGGCAAGCCGGACGAGCGTCATCGCCTTGCCGGCGCGGCGCAGTTTGTGCCAGCGCGCTTCGCTGAACAACGGCTGCGGCGACGCGGCAGCGCCGACGCGAGCGTAGCGCTCCGGATCCCAATCGACGATCGAGCCGGGCCGGTCGCCGCGCTCCGCGCGCAGCTCGGCGCTGTAGGTCAGCTCGAAACCGCGCCGCCAGCGATCGAGAATGGTGCCGGACGGCGGCGCCATGCCGAGCAGGGTCGTAACAGCGTGCGAGACGGCCGCGACCGTCGTCGCCCTTGCCGCCTCGTCCGCCGCCCAGACCAGCCGCACCGGCTGTGCGAAACGCGCCCAGACCGAGACAGTGCCTGCCTCGGGCCCGGTCAGCTGCGTGAAATCGGCCTCGCTCAGCACGGCGTATTTGGCGGCGACGCCGTCCGCTTCGAACGGAAAGACGTTGGGCGGGATCAGCCGGTTGGCAGCGGCCAGCCAGCGCTTGCCATATGCCTCCCGATAGTCGCGGACGATCAGGTAGAAATCGAGCATCTGCCCGTCGATTTCGCCGGTGCGCAGGCACGAGCCGTAAAAAATCACCGCGCGCGCACCGGGATGCTTCGCGGCGACCGCGGCGGCGGCGGCCGTCACGCGCGGATCGACGGGTTGCGCGAGCTCGTCAGCGATGAGGTCTGGAAGTGACATCATAACCCCGTCATTGCGAGGAGCAGAGCGACGAAGCAATCCACCCGGCCTATCCGTCGTTCTGGATTGCTTCGCTACGCTCGCAATGACGATGCCGGATTCAGGCCGCGAGCTTCAGGAACGGCACCGGCGGCGTGGTGCGGAGCACGATCGGGTTGCCAGCGCTTGCCTGGAACAGCTCGCCGTCGAGGATGACATTGGACCGCTCGCCGGCGATTTCGATCTCGTCGCCCTGTTCGATATGGACGCCCGCCAGCCGGTTGCGGCCGAGCTTGCCGCGGATGCTGGCGATCACAGCGCGGAACAACGTGCCGAAGCCCTGTTCCACCGCCATCAGCTTGAGGTTGCCGGCGCCCGCTTCCGTCTTGCTGCCGAGCAGCAGCCGCTCGAGCGTTGTCACGATGAGCAGCGTGTAGCGGCCGGAAAACTGCCCGCCCCGCTTCAGCGAGACGCGCACCGGCGAGGGCCGCGGCGGCAGGAACGCGGCGCGGATGCCGAGAATCACCGACACGATCACCGCCAGCGCGGTCAGCACATGGCTGACGCCGTTCGGCAGCCCCAGCGGGTAGATTTTGGTGCGGCAGAACAGGATCGAGTCCGCCAGGCCCGCGCCGCCCAGGAACATGCCGAGCACCGGCTTGCTGCCCTGCCCGTTCGAAAGCGCGATCAGCTCCCGCTTCACTGTGTGGGGCGCGAGATCGGCCTGCGCCAGCTCCACGATCTTCGCGAGCGCTTCCAGCGGATCGCCCTGCGCGCCGAGATCGAGCGCGATCAGATTGGTCTTGCCGTTGGGCAGCACCGCGACCGGCGGCGGCGTCTCGCCGAAATATTTGCCGCCATGCAGTTCGGTCAACGCGGCCTGCACCGATCCGTCGCCGCCATTGATGATGATGACCTTGGGATTGACGCGCGCGATCGTCCGCATCGCGTCCGGAATCTGGTCGAACTCCTCCACTTCATAATGGAAGATATCCGGGTGGCGCGCGCAATAGGCGCGGACGCGGGGCAGCA
>JAFEEY010000047.1:26077-31088 GCA_018240865.1 Pseudomonadota bacterium
TTGAGCGTCACGTCCACAGGCTTCACGCCGCGGCCGACCTGGATCACCACATCGCGATAATTGGGCTTCAGATGCAACAGGGACAAAGACGGGTTGCGCGAAAATCCGCCGCCGTCGCTCCAGCCCGACTTGCCGTTGCCGTCGGCATCATGACGGACCGCAACTGCGTAATTGCCGGGGCCCGGCAGCCCCACACAGATATCCATCCGGCCGGATCGGGCAACGGGCACATCGACCCGCTTCAGCTTCCTGCCCTTGGCGAGGAAGTCTGCGGGGTTGGAGCCGTAGATCTGGACGCGCACCATGCCCTGACGAACCTTGAATCCATCGACGCGGACCAGCACCGA
Organism: Pseudomonadota bacterium; assembly: GCA_018240865.1. Classification (GTDB taxonomy): domain Bacteria; phylum Pseudomonadota; class Alphaproteobacteria; order Sphingomonadales; family Sphingomonadaceae; genus Sphingomonas_B. Next base: position 26,425 of record JAFEEY010000047.1, read on the forward strand.
GCTTTCGCCTTGCGAACATGCTTCGGCATCGCCCAGCAGCGCCGCGGCGGCGGGGACTTGCCACCCGGCCGCTGCGACGAATGCCAGCAAAGCTACCGAAACTTTCTTCATGACCATCTCTGCAACCGCGGCTATACGGTCGGACCGCACCGCCCCTTGAAGTGAGGAATTGGTGGAGCTTTGCGGCCAAAACATGGTCGCCAAGCGTCTAGAACTAGAAGATGTTGACCGCCGTCGACCGATACCTCGCCAGGCTGATCGCCGTCCCGCTGTTCGCCACGCTCATCATCGCGGCGATGCTGCTGGTGCTGGACAAGATGCTGCGCCTGTTCGATTTCGTGGCGGAGCAGGGCGGCCCGGTCAGCGTGGTCTGGCGGATGCTCGCCAATCTGCTGCCCGAATATCTGTCGCTCGGCATTCCGATCGGGCTGATGCTCGGCATCCTGCTCGCTTTCCGCCGCCTCGCGACATCGTCGGAGCTGGACGTGCTCCGGGCGGTCGGCCTTGGCTATGGCCGGCTATTGCGCGTGCCTTACATGTACACGATCGCGCTCGCGCTGTTGAACCTCGCCATTGTCGGCTTCATCCAGCCCAAGGCGCGCTATGCTTATGAAGGGCTGCAGTTCGAGTTGCGCTCCGGCGCGCTCGGCGCCTCGATCAAGGTCGGCGAATTCACGAGCCTGTCCAAGCAGATGACCGTCCGCATCGAACAGAGCCACAAGCAAGGTGCCGATCTTTCCGGCATTTTCGTGCGCGCCGACAGCAAGGGCGGACGCACGCTCGCGGTGACGGCCGAGAAAGGCAGTTTCCTGCGCACCGACGATCCGGACGTGATCATCTTCCGCCTGAAGAACGGCACGCTCGTGCACGACGAACCCGGCTTCAAAGTGCCGCGCGTGCTGAGCTTCACGTCGCACGATCTGCCGATCGACCTGCCCAAGGTCGAGCGCTTCCGTGGCCGCGGCGGCAAGGAGCGGGAGCTGACGATTCCGGAGCTGGTCCGAGTGGGTCATGACGGGCGGCGGCCGCTGCCGCAGCGCAATGAGAGCCGGGCGAGCTTTCATTTCCGCATCGTCGAGGTCGCGATGATGTTCCTGCTGCCGCTGCTGGCGGTGGCGCTGGCAGTGCCGCCCAAGCGATCGACATCGGCGCTGGGCGTGTTCCTGTCGATCGTGATGGTCGTGACCTATCACAAAGTGAACGAATATGCGCAAGGGATGGGGGCGCTCGGGCGGATCGACCCCCTGATCGCGCTATGGGTGCCGTTCGTGCTGTTCGCGGCGCTGATCTGGTGGCTCTATTACAATCTCGCCTTCGTGCCGGGCGGGCAGCCGATCGGCGGGCTGGAAAAGGTCTTCGCCAAGCTGGGCAAATTGGTCCGGCGCTGGCTTCCTTTCGGCCGGGCCCGCAATGGCGAAGCGACGGCCTGACGCATGCAGCTGCAATTCTTCCCGTCCCGCACCGTCACGCTCTACACCGGGCGCATGTTCCTGGTCCGCTCCTTCGCGGTGCTGGCCGGGCTGGTGCTGATCCTGATGACATTGGATCTGCTGGGCGAATCCGATCGCATTCTCGCCTATCCCGGCAATGGCGAGGCGCAGCTCTGGACCTATGCCGGGCTGCGCGTCCCGCAGATCATTTCGACTTTCCTCAAATTCTCGGTGCTGCTCGGCACCTTGATCACGCTGACGACGCTCAACCAGAACAGCGAAGTCATCTCGATGAAAGCGTCCGGGCTGTCGGCCCACCAGATTCTGGCGCCGCTGATCGTCGCCGGACTGCTGGTCGCGGGCATATCCTTCGCCTTCAATGAGCGGATCGTCGCACGCTCCACCGCGACGCTCACGGCCTGGCAGAAGGCGGAATATGGCCCGATGCCGAAGGACAGCGGCGTGCTTTCCAACCTCTGGGTACGCGACGACGAGGATTTGATCCGCGCCGGCCGCGCGCTCGGGCGGGGCCCGCAGACGCGGCTCGAGGACGTGACGCTCTACGATCGGGTCGGCAACACGCTGTCCCAGATCATCCAGGCGAAGGAAGGCCGCTATATAGGCGGTGCCTGGCACCTGACCGACGCCAGCCGCTTCGATGTTGGCACCGGCACCGAAACGAAGCTGGGCAATACCGTCATTGCCAAGGGCGTGACGCCCGACCGTTTCACCCTGTCCAATGTCGATCCGGACGGCCTGTCCTTCGTGCAGCTGAAGCAGGCGATCGACGATCTGAAGGCCGCCGGCCGCCCAACGCGGACGCTGGAGGCCAATCTGTGGCACAAATTGTCCGGCCCGCTCTCCGCCGTGCTGATGCCGCTGCTGGGCGCGGTCGCGGGCTTCGGCCTGGCGCGATCTGGCAAGCTGTTCGTGCGCGCGGTGATCGGCATGGCGCTCGGTTTCACTTACTTTGTCGCCGACAATTTCGCGCTGGCGATGGGTAATCTCGGCGCTTACCCGCCAGTGCTCGCGGCGTGGGCGCCCTTCCTTCTGTTCCTGCTGATCGGCGAGACGGTCCTGATCCGGACCGAGGAGTGATGAGCGGTCTTTCATGCTCCAACCCCGGCTTGGCTGAGCCTGTCGAAGCCCTGCCTTTTCCTCGAACACGGCGTTTCCGGAAGAAGGGAGGCCTTCGACAAGCTCAGGCAAGCCGGCATTGAGCGTAGGAACCGACAAGCAAGATTCCGGAGCTGGCGCCGTCAGCCAGCGGGATGTCGCGCGGGGCGCGGGGCTTGCCGCGCTGGCCCGGCTGGGCTCGCTGATCGAGGTCGTCGCCCAGCCGGCCTATACCTGGCTGTTCGGGATTGCGACCTACGGCATCTACACAGTGCTATGGGCGGCGGTGAACATCGTCGAGAATATCATCGACCTGTCGATGACCCAGGCGCTGCAGCGGATCGTGCCGACCGAAAGCGAGGCCGATGCCCACGCCGCCGTCCGCTTCGCGCTGCTGGTGTCGGTGATCCCGGCGGCGCTGCTTGCGTTAGCGGCGACGCTCTTCGCGGAGCCGCTGGCCGCGATGCTTTCCGCCGCGCCCAGGGACCAGGCGCAATTGCCCGCCGCAATCGCGATTTTCGCATGGGCATTGCCGCTCTGGACCTTCGTGGAAGTCGCCACATCCGCCGCGCGCGCGCGCCGCGCCTTCGGCCCCGAAATCCGGCTGCGCATCTTCTGGGAACAGGTGGCGCGCCTCGCTTTCGCGGTCGGTTTCTTCGCGATCGGCATGCACAGCAAGGGACTGCTGCTGGCGCATCTCGCCTCGCTGTTCCTGACCGCCTTGCTTTCCGCGCGCTTGCTCGGCCGCTATTATGACGCGAAGCTGCTGCTCACCGCGCCCGCCTCGCCGCGCCTGCGCCGCGAGCTGCTGAAGACCGGCTTCGCGCTGCTTCCGTCCGCGATCAGCCGGCGGCTGTTCAACGATCTGCCCGCGATCCTTTTGAACCTGAGCTTCCCCGGCGCGAAGGGCGCGACGGCGGCCGGCCTGTTCGGTATCGCGCGCAAAGTCTCGTCGGTTCCGCTGATCGTCCGCCAGGCGTTCCAATATGTGCTGGCTCCGCTCGCCGCCGCCCAGGCCGCGCATGATCGCGCCGGCGTCGCGCAGCTTTACGGCTTCGCGACGCGGCTTTCGATTGCGTTCGTGGTGCCGCTCGCCGCGCTGCTGATGCTGACCGCATCCGATATCCTGAGCCTGTTCGCACCGGAGGCGGCGGCCGCGCTGCCTTTGCTCATCATCCTCGTGCTCGGCCGCGCGGGCGAGGCGATTGTCGGCCCGGCGACGCCAGTGGTGGAGATGACCGGCCACCGCATCCTCCCGCTCGTCAACAGCGTCATCGGCCTCGGCGTCTGGGCGCTGCTCGGCGCCTGGCTGGTGCCGAGCCAAGGCGCGACCGGCATGGCCTGGGCGGTAAGCGCGGGCACGGTGCTGATCGCCTGGGCGGCGACGCTGGAGCTGCGCATCACCGACGGGCTGGTCGCGTTCGACCGGGAGGCGATCGGTGCGCTGGCCGCGACATTGGCCGCTGCTATTCTGCTTTGGGCAGCGGGCAGCCTGCTCAGCCCCGCCCCGATCCGCGCGGTGGGATTGCTGCTGCTGTTCTGGCCCGCGCAATGGGCCGTGCTGCGCTTCGGCCTGCCGCTCAGCGACCGTCAGGCGCTGGGCAAGACCGCGCGGAAACTGCGGCTGCTCTAAAGCCCTCTCCCCTGTGGGGAGAGGGTTGGGTGAGGGGGTTCTGAGTCCGGGTGATGGGCGCCGCGCCCCCTCACCCGCTCGCTAGCGCGAGTCGCCTCTCCCCGCAGGGGAGAGGAAAATCAGCGCCCTCGCGTGACGGTGCTGCGGCCGATCTTCCACATCAGGCCGGGCAAGCCTTTATAGTTCGCCTTGAAATAGGGCGAGGCCTGATCCAGCGCCGCGGTCAGGCGGCGGTGGGCAATGCCCAGATTGTGATACGGCACGCTCGGCAGCAGATGGTGGAGCGCGTGATAGCGCAGACCCACCGGCGCCCACAGGCCGGGCAGCAGCGCGGGCGGCGGCACGTTGACGCTGTCCAGATACTGGGCCGTCACCGTCATCGCCTCGCCCTCATTCTCCCAGAGATGCGCGACGAGCGTGCGGACCTGATTGAGGACCGCGACGGCCGAGGCCACGCCCATCATGATCAGGAAAGCGCGTAAGGG
>JAFEEY010000047.1:31139-66422 GCA_018240865.1 Pseudomonadota bacterium
ATCTCGAGCTTGGTCCACAGCGCCTTGGCCTCGCCTTCGGGCGGGCGGCGGCGGAAATCGGGATTGATGACGAGGCCCGAATAGCGTTCGACCACCGCGCGGCGCAGCCTGGGCGACAGCAGCGACAATGGCGCGAGAACCGCATAGCGGATGATGAGACCGAATGGTGCCAGCGCCGCGATCAGGATGAACGCCGGCAGCGTCCACGGCTTCATCAGCGCCAGCGGCAGATATTCGGGATCGTCCGCAGTACCGTAGCGGGTGCGGGCATGGTGCAGGTTATGCACGCCTTCGTACATGAAGGACGGCACCAGCATCGGCACGCCGATCAGTGCGTTCCAGCCGGCGCGGAAACCCGGCAGGCTGCTGTGCTTCATATGGGTGATTTCGTGGATGAAGCTCTCAGCGCGGTACAAAGCCAGCACCGCGACCAGCGCGAAGGCGAGGCCCCAGCCCAGCCCCGGCGCCATGATCGTCGCGACCAGCGCGGCGTAACCGATCGTCACCGAGGCGAGGAAATCCGCCCAATAGATGCGCGGACTGGCATTGCTGTATTCGCGCGTCAGATCGGCCGCGGCGCGCAGCAGCGCGGCATCGTCGGCGATGCGCGCGCGGGGTGCGGGCGCAACGGCGGCAGGCGCCACGTCAAAGGCAAGGCTCGAATTCATTTGCAGTTCCTGTCGCGGAACATAGTGGCGCGAACGTGGCAAACAAAGGACCGGGCGACCTTACTTCGCGCGGTTTCTTCGATAAGAGCGATTGAAATGAGCGACCTGCAGATCGTCCCCGTCTCCGACAAAGCCGGCCGCAAGGCCTTTGTCGACTATGCCTTCAAACATTATGCGAACGACCCGAATTGGGTGCCGCCGCTTAAAGGTGAGGCGCTGGGCATGATCACGCCGGGCAAGAACGCCTGGTTCACCCATGCCGAACATCAGCTGTTCCTCGCAAAGCGCGGCGGCGAGACGGTCGGCCGCATTTCCGCCCATATCGACCGGCTGGCGCTGGAGCAGCCGCCGGAACAGGGCTTCGGTCCCGGCACCGGCTTCTGGGGCTTTTTCGATGCGGAAGACGAAGCGACCGGCCAAGCCCTGATCGCCAAGGCCGAGGAGTGGCTCAAATCCAAGGGCATGACCCGCGCGATCGGGCCGGTCAGCTCGTCGATCTGGGAAGAGCCTGGGCAGTTGATCCACGGCTTCGATCATCCGCCGACGGTGATGATGGGCCATCAGGACGCGCGCTATCCGGCCTGGATCGAGGCGGCGGGCTATGAAAAGGCCAGGGATATCGTCACCTACGACTTGGACGTTACGAAGAACTTCCCGCCGCTGATCGAGCGGATCGTCGCCGCGGGCGAGAAGAACAAGCGCATCAACATTCGCCGCGTCGACAAGAAGCACTTCGACCGGGAAGCGGCGATCATCCTCGGCATCCTAAACGATGCCTGGTCCGACAATTGGGGTTTCGTGCCGCTGACCGATCCGGAGGTGGAGGAAGTCGGCGTCAAGCTGAAGCCGATCGTGTTTGAGGATCTGATCTACATCGCCGAGGTGGAAGGCGAGCCGGTCGCGTTCATGATCACCCTGCCTGATCTCAACGAGCCGCTGAAGCCGCTCAAAGGATCGCTGCTGCCATTCGGTTGGGCGAAGCTGCTGCTATGGCTGCGCAAGCCGCGTGCGCGCACGATGCGAGTGCCGCTGATGGGCGTGGTCAAGCGGCTCCAGGCCTCCCGCCTCGCCAGCCAGCTCGCCTTCATGATGATCGAATATTCCAGGCGGGAGGCGATCAAGCATTACGGCGCCCAGCGCGGCGAGATCGGCTGGATCCTCGAGGACAACCAAGGCATGGTCGCCATCGCCGACGCGATCGAGAGCAAGGTCAACAAGACGTATCGGATTTATCAGCGGACGTTCTAACGTTCGGGGCAGGTGGCCAGCGGTCATAACCGTGGTATCGTTCTGTCGTGCTACACAAACGCGATCTTTCTGGCGTCGTTGAAATTGGCGACCAAAAATATGAGTGGCAACTCGAGCGTGAGCCGCAGTGGTGCACTGCTGACGGGTGGCGAGGTATGACTGTCGCATTGCGACAGGTCGGCGAGCAGCGAGACGCGATTCTAGAGTTTCCGATGCCAAAGCGCCCGCTCAACGGCTCACCGCAGCGCCAACGTCCGCGGATGAACGACGCCATTGCGGCGAACGGAGTGCGCGCCGCTTTGTCGGCAGGTTGGGAGCCAGCCTCTCGAGGAAAGCCCCAAGTCTTTATGGTGGATGCCAATGGCTGCTAGTTTATAACCGACCCGCTCACCCCACCGCATCATCCGTTCCGTTCATCTTGCCCCCCGCCTCTGCCGGTGCTAGCAGTCCGGCTGCCCGATCCCTATCTAGGGTGGGCGCAAGACCGGCCGGGCGCTTTAGCAAGCGACGGCCCCACAGGTTGATGTTGCAATGAGGCATTTTTTCCGCGTCCCGCATCGTCTGGCTGAAGCCAGCGGTTGCGCCGCGCGGGAACGCGAGTCCGGCCGCTTGGTCCGGCGTGCCGTTGCAGCAGAAGCGCTTTTTATCTTCACTCAGTCAGAACATCGCGCAGCCGTTCGCCGCTCATGGAGCCGCGGCTGCGCCCGGAGAACATTCAATGACAACGCGCATGCTGATCGACGCGCGCCACCGGGAGGAAACCCGCGTGGCCGTCGTCAAGGGAAACCGCATCGAGGAGTTTGATTTCGAGAGTGCCGAGCGCAAGCAGCTCAAAGGCAATATCTATCTCGCCAAAGTAACCAGGGTCGAACCGTCGCTGCAGGCGGCGTTCGTGGATTATGGCGGCAACCGCCACGGCTTCCTCGCCTTCAGCGAAATCCACCCCGATTATTATCAGATCCCCAAGGAAGACCGCGAAGCGCTGCTGCGCGAAGAGGCCGAGCACGCCGCCGAAGAGGAAGCGCTGCGCGCCCGCCAGGACGCCGAGGACGAAGCCGCCGAGGCCGATGCCGAGGATGGCGAAGATCATCACGACGATGATGCCGAGACTCCGCGCGCCGAACAGGTGAATGGCGGCGGCAATGGCGGCACGGACGACGCAGTCGAATCGCTGCGCGAGCGCCGCATGCGCCTGCGCCGCCGTTACAAGATCCAGGACGTCATTCACCGGCGCCAGGTGCTGCTGGTCCAGGTCGTCAAGGAAGAGCGCGGCAACAAGGGCGCGGCGCTGACCACCTATCTGTCGCTCGCCGGCCGCTATTGCGTGCTGATGCCGAACACCGCGCAGGGCGGCGGCATTTCGCGCAAGATTTCCAATGCCGCCGACCGCAAGCGGCTGAAGTCGGTCATGTCGGAGCTGAAGCTGCCCAAGACGATGGGCTGCATCGTCCGCACTGCCGGCCTGTCGCGCACCAAGACCGAGATCAAGCGCGACTTCGACTATCTCGCCCGGCTGTGGGACACGATCCGCGAGAACACGCTGAAAGCCTCGGCGCCCTCGCTGATCTATGGCGACAGCGACCTGATCAAGCGCGCGATCCGCGACATCTACAATCGCGACATCGACGAAGTGATCGTCGAGGGCGAGGAGGGCTATCGCGCCGGCCGCGCCTTCATGAAGCTGTTGATGCCGAGCCATGTGCGCCGCATCCAGGCCTATTCGGACCCGGTGCCGCTGTTCCAGCGCTTCGGCGTCGAGGACCAGCTCTCCCAGATGTACCAGCCCCTCGTGCAGCTGAAATCGGGCGGCTATCTGGTCATCAACCCCACCGAGGCGCTCGTCTCGATCGACATCAACTCCGGCCGTTCGACCCGCGAGCACGGCATCGAGCAGACCGCCGTCGCCACCAATCTGGAAGCGGCGCAGGAAATCGCGCGCCAGCTCCGCCTGCGCGACATGGCGGGCCTGGTCGTGATCGACTTCATCGACATGGAGAACAACTCCAACGTCCGTAAGGTCGAGAAAGCGATGAAGGCGGCGCTGGCCAATGACCGCGCGCGTATCCAGGTCGGCCGCATCTCCAGCTTCGGGCTGATGGAAATGAGCCGCCAGCGGCTGCGCACCGGCGTGCTGGAAGCCTCCACACGCCCTTGCCCGCATTGCGAAGGCTCCGGCTTTGTCCGCACGGCTTCGTCGGCGGGCCTCTCGGCGTTGCGGCTGCTGGAGGACGAGGCGGCGCGCGGGCGCGGATCGCAGGTGATGCTGCGCGCCAGCCAGGAAGCGGCCTTCTACCTCCTCAACCACAAGCGCGCCGAACTCGCCGAGATCGAGGAACGCTATGGCGTGCGGATCGAAGTCGCGTCGTCCGGCGAGATCGAAGGTGCGCGCATGGCCGTCGAGGCAAGTGGCCCGCCGCCGGCCTATGCCCCGCGCTTCGAGCCGCCGCAGATCGAGTTCGATGAGGACGAGCCGCTGATCGACGAGATTGAGGACAAGGAAGAAGAGGAGGAGCGCGAAGAGCGTTCCGGCCCGCGCCGCGAAGGTCGCGACGAGAGTGAAGGCGAAGGCGGACAGCGCCGTCGTCGCCGCCGCCGCCGCGGCAAGCGCGGGCGCGAGGGTGACGTCGAAGGCGCGCGTGAAATCCAGGCCGGCGCTGCCGACGAGACGGAAGGCGAAGAGACCGAAGGCGAACCGGCCGAGGCGATCGCCGAGGAGAATGTGGCGGGCGAGGACGGCGAAGGCCGCCGTCGCCGCGGCCGTCGCGGCCGCCGCGGCGGACGCCGCCGTCGCGGTGGCGAAGAGCAGGTTTCGGCCGAAGGCATGACCGAGGCGGAAGCGCCGGTCGAAGCCGAAACCGAACCCGCCGAAGCCGCGCCCGAGCCGGTCGCCGAAGAAGCACCCACGCGTCGCCGCACTCGCCGCAAGGCCGAATCGGCTCCAGCTGAAGCTGCGCCGGTGGAAGCCGTCGAGGCCCCCGCGCCGGAAGCCGAGGCGAAGCCGAAGCGCACCCGCCGCAAGAAGGCGGATGTCGAGGCCGAAGCCGCACCGGTGGAGGCGGTCGAAGCCTCTGCTCCGGAAGCCGACGCCAAGCCGAAGCGCACCCGCCGCAAGAAGGCGGACGCCGCCCCGGCGGAAGAAGCCGCCGCCGAGCCGGCCGCCGCGGTCGCCGAACCGGCGCCCGAGGCTGCCAACGATCAGCCCGCGCGCAAGGGCTGGTGGCAGCGCACGATCACGGACCGGTTTTAATCCCTTCCCTCGCGACTCGCGGCGAAAGCCGCGAGCCGGGTGAGCGGAGTGGCGGTGGAGAATAATCTTAAACCGCCACTCCCCTCACCCGGTCAGCGCTGCCGCGCTGACTCGACCTCTCCCCTCGGGAGAGGTGGCGCAGCTTTGTCGCACGCAGCGGCATTTCCGCCGCGCCTTGGGCGCTCTTGCCTCATCCGGCGAAACTTCCGTCGACACGGAAATGCGCCGCCATGTGGCCGGTGTCACAGCAGCCTCCGAGCTGGGCCGTAGCAGCGGCTCGCGTTCAACGGAGTGTTCGAATGCTGTTTCATTTGTCGATCGAGGCCGACGACGCCAAGCGGACCGCCGAGGTGCTGGCGGAGATCTGGGGCGGTACTGCGCTGCCCTTCCCTCCGGTGGGTATCGGATCGTGGATGGCGTTTCATGGTGCCGACAACGGCACGATGATCGAAGTCTATCCGCGCGGCACCACGCTGATCGAGACGGACGGTGATGCGGTCGGCGTGATCGCCGAGCGCTCCCGCGCGACGGCGACGCATTTTGCGATGTCGACCGATCTGCCCGCGGAGCGGATTTATGCGATCGCCGCCCGCGAAGGCTGGAGTGCCAAATATTGCAAGCGCGGGGGCAAATTCGGCGTGATCGAAATCTGGATCGATGGCTGCCAGATGATCGAAGTGCTGACGCCTGAGATGCAGCGCGAATATCTGGATTGCGTGACCGTTGCCGGCTGGCGCGCGCTGCTTGCGGCAGGGGCGCCGCAACAAGCGCTCGCCGCCTGACCTTCTTTCCCGAAGCGCCTCGTCCGGCTCCCCGGCCGGCATTCGCCTCCTTCCCCTCCCCACTCAAAGGAGGCGAAGCCCCGGACCTGCCCCTCAGGTCCGGGGCGGCGCGGCGGGGGGCGGCGTGTCCTCGCCGGCCCCGGCAATGGGAGTAATGGCGCGGCCGTCCGGCGCCGCCAGGGCGATCGCTTCTTCCTCCAGCCGCTTCAGGATCGCGATGCCGATCGCATGGCGACCTTTGTAAAAGGCCTCGAAATCGCGGTTCTCGACATCGAATTCGACTTCGAAGGTGAGTGCGTTGGTGCCGAAATTGACGAAGCCCGCGCGGACGAAATGGTGGCCTTCCTTCTCCACCACGTCTTTCAGCAGCTGCGGCAAGGCGGCCGCCTTGGCCGGATCGAGCTGGTAGGCGACGCTCAGCGCGAACTTCCCACGCCGGTGACTCAATCGCGTGTTGTTGCGGATTTCCTTGTCGAGCAGATTCTTGTTGGAAATGACGCGGAGCTCGCCGGTGGCGGAGCGCAACCGGGTCGATTTGAGGCCGATCGTCTCGACAGTCGCCGCGGTCTGGTCGTAACCGATCGAATCGCCTCTGCGGAACGGCCGATCGAACAGGATCGAGAGCGCCGCGAACAGGTCCGCGAAGATGCCCTGGGCGGCAAGGCCGATCGCGATGCCACCGATGCCGAGACCCGCGACCAGGCCGGTGACGTTCACGCCCAGATTGTCGAGAATGACGATCGCCGCGATGATGAACAGCGCGACCGAAACCAGCACCCGGATGATGTTCAGCGCGGAGCCGAGCGCGTCATGCTCCCCCGCCGCGGTGCGATGCTCGACAAAGCCGAGGATGATCTCGCGCGCCCAGATCGCGACCTGGATCACGCTGACAATGATGAAGATGAAATTGATGGTCTGTTCGACCATCTCCGGCGGCTGGGCATAGCCGTCGACCAGCTTTGCCGCGACCACGATCATGAAGATCGTGCCGGTGCGGTCGATCGCGCGGCCGAAGATCGTTGCCCAGCTGGTGACGCGCTGATCCCGCTTGCACAGCCGCGCCCCAAGTCCGCGCGCCGCCAGCAGGATCAATACGATCACCGTGCCGGCGGCGGCGCCGATCAGGATCTGCAGGAAATGCTGCTGGAACCAGGCCTGGGTCGCGGCCCAGAGCTCGGTCAACTGACGGCTCGCGGTATCGAAAGCGCCGCTGGGATCGAGAGCCTTGGCGGGCGTCTGGGTAGCGATGATTTCTTCTCCGTTACACTCACGCGGCCTTGCGCGTCCGCTCAGCCTTGGCGTGCTGATCCAGAAAAGCAATCAGGCCACGTTCGTAACGATCCAGATAGCGCGTGGTTCGCGGCAATTTCACCCTCTCATCCCACGCGCCGCCCGATTTGGCGAGTTCGACCAAGGCGGGGTGCACATAGGATTTGCGCGCGATCGCCGGCGTGTTGCCAAGCTCGTCCGCGACGGCATCGAGCATGTCGCGCAGGCCGATCCGGCCTGCCGCATCGAACAATGCACGATACGCGATCACGCTCGCCCCCCAGGTGCGGAAATGCTTGGCGGTGAAGTCCGCACCCGTCGCGCGACGGATATAGTCGTTGACGTCGGTCGAGGTGACGGGGTGCGTCGCTCCTTCTTCGTCGATCCAGCGGAACAGGTGCTGGCCGGGCAGGTCCTGCATTTTCCGAACGAAGCGCAGCAGCGCGCGATCGCTGAGACTGAGCTTGCGCAGCTTACCGGATTTGGCGCGGAACTGCAGTTGGAGCTTGCCGCTTTTCAGCGCCGCATGGCGTTTTCTGAGCGTGGTCGCACCGAAGCTCCTGTTCTCCTGTGCATAGGCCTCATTGCCGATACGGACTTTGGCAAGATCGAGCAGCCGCACCACTGCCGCGCACGCTTTATCCCGGCCAAGGCCGGGCTTGCGCAAATCCCGCTCGACCTTCGCGCGAAGTTTCGGCAGCGCCGCGCCGAAATCGCTGCAACGATCATATTTGGCTGCATCCTGCGCGGCGCGGAAATCGCCGTGATAGCGATATTGTTTCCGCCCGCGATCGTCCCAGCCAATCGCCTGGATGTGGCCGTTCGGATCGGGGCAGAACCAGGCATTCGAATAGGCCGGCGGCAAGCCGACGCGATTCAGCCGGTCGATTTCATCACGATCGGTGATGCGACCGCCCCTGGAGTCGAAATAGCCCCAGCCGCGCCCGCATCGGCGCCGGGTGATCCCCGGCATCTCGTCATCGACAAAGGTCAGGTGCGCAGTGCTGAGGGTCGCCACGCGGGCAGGAATGATCGGGAAGCGTCCGCGTTCCCGCGGCGGGTCAGTCGATTTCGATCGTGAGCGCTTCGATGATCAGCCGGCTGTTTTCCTGGCGAGCAGCAATGTCTGCGACCAAATGCCCCGGTAGCGAGAATTCGGCCTCCTCGATCCCGCTTACATCCGCGCCGGCGCAAGCAAGGACATGCCGAGCACCGGTGAAAGTCGCGCTGGCCCAGGCTTCGGTTTTCGCGTCATCGACGCACAGCCCCGGATAGCGGATGGCGAGCGCGCGAAGTAGCGCGCGTTGCGGATCGGCACGTTTCATTGGGCAGCTTTGATGAAGGCGGCGATGCGCGCACGCATCCGCGGGCCGGGCTCGCGGCCGCGTCGCAGATCGTGCACCAGCCGCGGATCACGCGCGACCAGCCGCCCGAACAAAGTGGGCGCCATCGCCCTGGCTTTCAGAAACCGCTCGATTTCCAACAACATCCTCTCACTCCCCTCGCCGCGACTCGACGTTGATAGGTATTTTCCTATCTCATAGGCATTTTCCTATTTGTCTAGGAAAATTCCTATGCTATGGAAATTGCCATGGATGGAGAGGCTCGCGCCGCGCTTGACGCGCTGATCCGGGAGCGGCGGGAAGATTACGCCTCGCTCTCGCGCCTGCTCGGGCGTAACCCGGCCTATGTTCAGCAATTCATCAAGCGCGGCGTGCCGAAAAAGCTGGACGAGGAGGATCGCCGCACGCTCGCCCGCTATTTCGGCGTCAGCGAGACCCTGCTCGGTGGCCGCGAAACGGAAGGCGAGGAACTGATCGCGGTGCCGGTGTTGGATGTGCAGGCCTCTGCCGGGCCCGGCGCCTTTACCGACCACGAACGCGCCAAAGCGAAGATGCGCTTCGATCCAAGCTGGCTCAGAGGCATGAAGCTCGACCCGGCCCAGCTGTCCGTTATCCAGGTGCGCGGCGATTCGATGGCGCCGACGCTGGATGACGGCGACGATATCCTTGTCGATTTGGGAGACGCGGCCCCGGGCTTGCGCGACGGCATTTATGTGCTGCGGCTGGATGGCGCATTGAACGTCAAACGCTTGATCGTCGATCGGGTGCGCCAGCGCGTCTCGGTCAAGAGCGACAATCCGGCCTACACCAGCTGGCCGACGCTCGACCTGTCCCGGCTGGACGTGATCGGCCGCGTCGTTTGGGCGGGACGACGGCTGGGCTAATTGGCGGCCGCTTCCTTGCTCGTGACCGAAGGCTTGCATCCGCGCGATACCGCAACCCCGCGCAGATAGCCGCGCCGGGCAATGCCGGCATCAACGGCTGCGTTGTAGCGGCGTTCGGCACCGGCCGCGCCGCTGACTTCACGGACCACCCCGCGGAACGGAATGAAGCTGCCGACCAGGTTTTTGGCGATGCCGGTTTTGTTGAGTCCCTTCTTCGCCACCTTGTCCGAATCGAAATCGGGCCCGAGCACCCCGTTCAGGGAATCGAGCGCGGCGTTGATCTGCGCGCAGTTGCGCGTTGCTTCCGACGAGTAAGGATCCTGTTCCGCCGACAGCAATACGGGCGAAATCTCGCGCTTCTTCAGATTGACGTCTTCGACCGGTGTAACCGCCGCATCCTGCGCAATTTGTTTGGCTGGCTGGCCCGGCGCCGGCACGGCGAAGGAAAGCAACAGCCCGAACCCAAGCAAGCGCATCATCCGTCCTCCCTGCCTTGCCGACCCTCTCATGCTGCTAACGCTTGCGCAACCGCTGCGCTGCTATTATACTGACAACTATGTCAGCAACGATCGCCGCCCCCGCCCCACTGCCGGTTCCCGGCACCAACACCCGCCGCGACTGGAAAGGCGCCTATGTCGCGCTGCGCCGCCTGCTGTCGGACGGCAACGACACCGTGCAGGTCTTCCGGATCATGCGCGCGCTGAACGCCGACACGGGCGCGCGAAACTACAAGAAGCTGATGAAGACGGCGGAAGGCCGCCGCATCGCCGCGCGCGGCACAGAACTGACCAGGCTGTTCGCCGACAGAGCCTATATCGACGGCTTCAAGCCCGGCACGGTGGGCGCTGCCTATCGCGACTTTCTGCGCCGGACCGGCTATTCGGCGCAGGGACTGGCAGACGTGTCGATGTCGGACGAAGTGCCGCACGATGCGACCCATCCCTATGCCTGGTTCGGACGGCGCGAGCGCGACATTCACGACATCTGGCACGTGCTGACCGGCTATCAGGCCGACGAACCGCTCGGCGAGGCGGCGCTGGTCGCTTTCTCCTATGCGCAGACCAAGGGCCTGGGTTGGGCCGCGATCGGCCTCGGCGCGTCGCTGAAGGCGAAGAAAGTCACCGGACGCTGGACCTTCGCCAAGGCAGTGATCGAAGGCTACCGCCACGGCAAGCGCGCCGCCTGGCTTTCCGGCGAAGATTATGAGCGGCTGATGGACGAGCCGATCGACGCTGCCCGCAAGCGCCTCCGCATCGCCGACCCCGTCAAATACCGCGCCGCCCAGGCGGAACTCGCCGCAATGGGCAAGACGGGGTTATAAACCGCGATTGCCGCTATAGGCGATTTGCCTTAATTGGGCGCATGATTCATGCGCGGCTCACCCCTGAGACCTTGATCGCAATCCCTCTTGAGGTTCGGAAAGCGCTGGATCTCAAGGCGGGCGATTTTGTCGGCTATGATATCGAAAACGGCGCCGCCGTCCTGAAAAAGATCAACCCGAACGATCCGTTCGAAAACCCGTTCGCGACGTTTACTGAATGGGCCGATGAGCTCGATACCGAAGCGTTTCGCGATCTTTAGCCCGGGCAATATCGTCCGCGTTCCCTTTCCTTACGTCGAAGGTGATCGTCTGCAGGTCGCCTTACGCTGATGTCTGTCGCTCGCCTGTCGCTCGCTGATTTTCGATCCTATGCCGATGCGCTGATCGCGCCCGGGCCGGGGCTCGTGATCCTGACCGGGGACAATGGCGCGGGAAAGACGAACCTGCTGGAGGCGGTATCGCTGCTTGCGCCCGGACGCGGGCTGCGCGGAGCGGCGCTGTCCGAAATGGCGCGGCAGAAGGGGCCCGGCGGTTTCACGGTCGCCGCGCGGCTGGCGGATGAGGTCGAGATTGGCACGGGCACGCTCGCGAATGCGCCCGAGCGCCGGGTGGTCCGGATCAACGGCGTAGCGGCTCCGGCCAATGCGTTGGCCGAGCGGCTCGCCGTGGTGTGGCTGACTCCGGCAATGGACCGGCTGTTCACTGAAAGCGCAGGCGGGCGGCGGCGTTTCCTTGACAGGCTCGTGCTGGCGCTGGAACCGGCGCACGCGCATCACGCTGCCCGCTATGAAGCGGCGATGCGCGCGCGGACGCGACTGCTGACCGGCGACGAAGCGCCGGACCCGTCATGGCTGACCGCGCTGGAAGCGCAGATGCATGAACATGGTGCGGCGCTGGCAGCGGCGCGGGCGCGCACCGTCGCGGCGCTGTCGGAACGGATCGCCGCCGAGCCCGAGACGATCTTTGCCCGCGCCGGACTTGCCCTCGAGGGCTTCGACGCGGCCGCACCCTGGCCGCTCGCAGCCAATCGCGCACGTGACGCCGCCGCCGGGCGCGCGACCGACGGGCCGCACCGTATTGATCTGCGCGTCACGCATCTCGGCAAAGACCAGCCGGCCGAACATTGTTCGACGGGGGAGCAGAAAGCGCTGCTGATCGGCCTGATTCTCGCCCACGCCGCCCTGGTCGCCGAGCGCGCGGGGCGGCCGCCAATCCTGCTGCTCGATGAAGTCGCGGCGCACCTCGATCCGCGCCGCCGCGCCGTCTTGCTGGAGCGGCTGGCAGCCGGTGGCGGGCAGGTGTGGATGACGGGAACAGAGCCCGGCCTCTTCGCGGAGGCACCGCCGGGCGCCGCGCACTTCACCGTGGAAAGCGCCACAATCCGCCCCGCCTGACCGCTTGTTATTTGCAGTTCATGCAACCGGGGCTTGCCTCTTGCCGTTGAAGCACGGTGCAAGAGGAGGAAAGTCATGCGCAAGATGCTGACTCTATTCGCCCTGACGGCGACCATGCTCACTGGCCTGGCGGCGCCGTCCTACGCCCAGTATCAAGGCAGTTACGGGTCCGGCTACACCGGCCGCAACACCACCGGCTATGCCGACCGCGACGGCTATTATCGTGACCGCTACGGCGTCCTTCGCGACCGTTACGGCAATCGCGTCGACGAAACGGCCTATAACGGCCGCGATTCCAGCGGCTTTTATGTCGATGCGCGCGGTTCGCTGCGTGACCGTCGCGGCCGGCTGGTTACCGCTGCGCGGGCCGAGCGCAACGGCTGGTATCGCGACCGCGCCGGCGTCTGGATCTATGGTGACGCCAGCTATGCCCAGAACGGCTATTATCGGGACCGTTATGGCGTGCTGCGCGATCGTGACGGCAATCGCGTGAGCGAACAGACCGCCTATAACGGCCAGACATGGGTGGGCGACGACGGCCGCACCTATTGCCGCAAGAAAGACGGCACAGTCGGCACGATCATCGGCGGCGTCGCCGGTGCCCTGCTAGGCAATGTGATCGACGGCGGCCGCAACCGCGCGGTCGGCACGATCGTGGGCGGCGGCGCAGGTGCCCTTGCCGGCCGCTCGATCGAGCGTAACTCGACCGATTGCCGCTGAGCCAGCCGATCGGGATCAGGAAGGCGGAGCCCGCGGGCTCCGCCTTTTTGTTGCCGGTCGTTCAGCCTCACCGGCTTAAGAAGCGCGCACGGTTTTCGTTGGGAGGGTTTGATGCGTACACATATTCTGGGCGCCGCGATGCTCGCTTCTCTGCTGCCGCAGGCCGCCGCCTTGGCGCAGCCCGCGCCGCCGCCTCCGCCGCGCTATGATGACCGCTATGACGACCGGTACGACAGCCGCTCGATCGACGCGGACATGGACGCGGCGCAGCGCCGCTTCGACGCCGCCCAATCCCGGTTCGATCGCGAGCGCGACATTTACGAGCGTGAGCGCGCCGCCTTCGAGGATGCCCGCGCCCGCTATGAGGATGAACGCCGGCGCCTCGCCTATTCGGGCCCGACCTGGCGCAGTAATGACGGCCAGACCTATTGCCGCCGCAAGGACGGCACCGTCGGCACCATCATCGGCGGCGTCGCCGGCGCCTTGCTGGGCCGCGCGGTCGATGGCGGCCGCCGCAGCGCGGTCGGCACCATCATCGGCGGCGGCGCGGGCGCCCTTGCCGGCCGCTCGATCGAGAAGAACAGCGGCCCGCCCGAGTGCCGGTAAATGTATTCCTTCCTCCCCTTTTAGGGGAGGATGTTTTAGCTAATGCACATGCCCCGATGACGGGTAGATCAACGCCCGCAAGCCATTGCGCTTGAACGGCGCCCATTCGCCATCGGGCTGGGCAAGGCGGTCGGCGATCGCGTAGAGCACCGAAGCGTTCACGCCCAGGCCGCAATGGCTGCCATAGACTTCGATATTGTCGGTCGCTTCGCCCGCGGCCTCGCGGCAATTGCGCCATGAAACCACCCCGTCAGCCTTGGTGAAGATCGCGGTCGAGGGCACTGGCGGCACTGCCCGGCTTTCGCGCAGCTGTTCCTGCGTGTCGGGATCGTTCAGCCGGTGCTCGGTCAGCGCTTCATAGGCTTTCCAGACCGTCGACGCGCGCGGATCGCCGGTGAAAGGCGAGCCCAAAGTGATCACTTGCCGCACGATATCGGGCCGGCGCCGCGCGACTTGCCGCGCCATGACCCCGCCCAGCGACCAGCCGACGATCGAGACCTTGCGCCCGGTCTCGGCATAGATCGCATCCAGCCGCGCAACCAATTTCTCGCCCTGCTTGCCGATCGCTTTCGGCCCCAGATTGCGGCCAAGTTCCCAGGCGAAAGGCGTGTAGCCGAGGAGTTCCAGATAGCGGCGCAGCAGCCCCGTCGAGATATCCGTGGTTACAAAGCCCGGCAGGACCAGCACCGGATGACCGTCGCCGCGCGGCGCATTCAGCAGCAGTGGCGCGAACCAGGGCAGCGCGCCAAGCTCAGCCAGCGCGCGCGGTAATTCGGAAAGCGCCAGCAGCCGCGATGGCGGCGGGATCTGACTCTTGGCGGCAGTTTCGGCAGTCATTCGATACCTTTCCGTTCACGTAAGCCGGCCAACGCCTGTCCTCCGCGTTTCTTTCCGGCGCCTACGCCTTCTCCCCCAAACCGAATGCCTCATGCTGCGCGGCGAACCGCGCGACATCGAGGCTCAATATCGCAAGATCATGGACATTTCCCTGCCGGTCCATGACGTGATCCTTCAGCAGCGCCTCGCCCCTGAAACCATGTTCTTCGAACAGGCGGATCGCATAGCGCTGATCGGGCGTCATCTGCGCGGTCAGCTTCTTCAGGTCGCGCGCGACCGCGATCTTGAACATCTCCTCGAGCAGCCGGCGGCCGACACCCTGCCCGCGCAGCTGCGGGGAGACGAGCAGCCTCACTTCGCCGACATGGGTGGACCAGCCGTGCGGATCGCGGACCAGCGCGCAGGTGCCGACGATCGCGTCGCCGTCCTCGGCAAGGAAACTGTCGATAAAGCCGTCCTCGACCGCTTCCATCCAGGCTTCGATCACTTTGCGGTGCTTCAAATCGCGACTGAGGAACAACAGGTCATGCTCGGGCAGCGCGCGCGTGAAACGCTGCATCGCGTCGAAATCCTCGGACCGGAAGCGGCGGATGACAACCGGCAGATCGGTCATAGCGACCGCTCCTGCAGCCAGGAATCGAGCCGCGGCCAGAGCCGCTTTACCGCGTTGCCCCCTGCGACAAGGCTGACATGCCCCCCTTTCAGCACCACCTCTTCCTTATCGGTCGATCCGACCTTGTCGATCAGCGGCGCGGACGCCGCCCGGGGCACGATATGATCGTGTTCCGCCACCACATGCAAGAAGGGCGCGGTGATGGCGGACAGATCGACCGGCCGGCCGCCCACCGTCATCGCACCGTGCATCAGCCGGTTCTCCCACATCAAAGCCTTGGTCGTCTGGCGGAAATATTCGCCGGCCAGAGGCAGCATGTCCGATGTCCAGCGATCGAACATCCGGTAGCTCTTCACAAACTCGTCGTTCCACAGATTGTCGAGCAGGCGGATCTGCCCGGCGACGCGCTGGGCCGGGCGGAGCAAATCGAAGGATGTGTAGAGCATTTCGGCCGGGCAGCAGCCGAACGTCTCCACCAAACGGTCGACATCGAAGAAGCGCTTGTCCGACCAGGCCTGGAACATCTCCATCGCGGTGAAATCGACCGGCGTGGTGAAAGTGACGAGGTTCTTCATCGGCCCCGGCGAATGGAGCGCAGCCCATAAGGCAGCGAGCACGCCGCCGAAGCAATAGCCGACCAGAGTGAAATCGGGCTCGCCCGTTTCCTGCGCGATCCGCTCGACCGCCGCCGGAATGAAATCGAGCACATAGTCCTCAAGGCTCAGGCCATATTCGTCCGGCCGCGGCGGCGACCAATCGAGCATGAACACGTCATAGCCGCGCTTGCAGAGAAACTCGACCAGGCTCTGCCCCGGCACCATGTCGAAGATATAGCCGCGATTGGTCGTGGCCATCACCAGCAGCAGCGGCACGCGATACACTTCGTCCGACTGCGCGCGGTAATGATAAAGGTTCATCGTGCCGCGCTGGATCAACACATCCTTGGCGCTGGCGCCGAGCACGGGATCGGGCGAGGTGAAGTAACCCAGCCCCTTGATGTTGCGTTGAAGCGCGCGATCGAACGCGATCCGGGCCTGTTCGACCAGATCGGGCGCCGCGCTCCCGCTCATCCGTCCTTCTTGGACGGTTTCGGGGGTTTTTTGGTACGCTTCGGCTTGGGCCGATCGGACGTGGACCCTGCCGGCTCGCCGGCCAGTCTGGTCAACAGAGTTTCGATCCGGTCCAGCCTTGCTTCGATGCCGCGCATGCGCGCCGTCACATCCACCAGATCCTCGCGGCTCGGCATGTTGGCGGCGGCGAGCGCGCGGCTCATCGCTTCCTTGGCCGCGCTTTGCGCCTTCATGCCGGCGGTGGCGGCGCCCTGCACGGTCTTGGCGAACTCGCCGGACTTCATCAGCTCGGCGCCGAATTGGTTGGCGACGCCTTCCCACTTGCCGAGCATGTCGCGGAAAAAGTCACCGGGATCGGATGTGGTCATGAGCGGATCATCGGTGGCGCAAGGCGCGACGTCAAGGACAGTTCAATCGAAGAAGCTGGAGCCTATGTCGCGTTTTGCATGCAAAATGCGGACGATCAGCACATCATCAGCCGAAACGCGATAATAGGCGATGTAACGTCCGACCTTCAGGCCGCGCATTCCGGGCCTTATGCTTTCACGGGACGGTGCGCTGTACGGATAATGCGCAAGCCGCAGAATCGCTGTTTTCAACTGATCATTGAAACGTCGAGCGGCGGGCGGATTGTCGAGCGAAATGGCTTGAAAAATTTCGAAAAGGTCGGCTTCCGCGCTGGGTGCATATCGGAGCGACTTCACCGAGTGGCTTGACTCTGAGCACGGAACAAAACGTCATCAAACCATCCTGGCGTGATTTCTTTTGGAGCTCCGCTTGCAAGTCCTTCGTCGATCGCAGCGCGCAGGTCCGCCAAGCGTTGCTTACGTTCGATTGACCAGAAGGTAAGCTCTTGGGTCAGGATTTCGCTGAGGTCTGCATATTCACCGCTTTGGATCGCAGCATCGACCGATTGGGCGAGTTGCTCTGAAAGCTCGATCTCGACCTTGCGTACTTCGCCCATCACCAGCTCCTGTGCGAGCAAAATAAGACACTGGCAATCGTCCGACAACCGCATTGATGCATTCTTTGCATCTATAGAACATAATAGGAACAATGAGTCGAGTCGCCCTCTTGCGCCAGGCATCGCGCCTGGAACATCTGCGCGCCGAAGTGCGGGCGATCGCGGCCGGGAAAAAAGACCCGGTCGCGGCACTGCCGTTCGGGCTCGATGCGCTCGACGAACGGCTGGCGGGCGGTGGGCTGGCGTCGGCGGGCGTGCATGAAGCGGCGGGAGCCTCGGCCGGCTATAATGACGATGCGGCGGCCACGCTGTTTCTTGCCGGGATCGCGGGGCGACGCGCCGGATCGAAAGGCCAGGTGCTGTGGGTGGTCACACGGCGCGACCTGTTCGCGCCGGGGCTGGCGCAGGCCGGGCTGCCTCCCGATCGGTTGCTGATCGCCGAAGCCGGCCGCGATGCCGATGTGCTCGCGGTGATGGAGGAAGGATTGCGCCACGGCGCACTCACTGCGGTGGTGGGAGAAATCGGCCGCGCGGGGCTGACCGAGACGCGGCGGCTGCAGCTGGCGGCGGAAGAAGGCAGCACGATGGCCTTGCTGCTCCGACGCTGGCGCAAGGATGATCCGCTGGCCGAAGCTTCGTCCGCGCTCACCCGCTGGCGGATCGGATCGGCGCCGTCCGCACCGCTGCCTCACCCCGGCATCGGCCGCGCCCGCTGGCAGGTCGAGCTGGCCCGGCAGCGTGGCGGGCCTGGTTTTTCTCTGAACTTGGAGGCTTGCGATGCGCAGGGTCGCCTCGCTCTACCTGCCCTTTCTGCCGACCGACCGGATCAGGCAGAGCGGGACCAAATCCGCCGCGCGGCCTGAATTCCCCTCTCCCCGCCCGGGGAGAGGGACGGTTGCGCAGCAACCAGGGAGAGGGGCTGAGGCTCAAGGCACAGCCCCTCTCCCGGCCGGGCAGGGCCCGGCCTGCCCTCTCCCCGGTGGGGGAGAGGGCGCTATCGCCACCGTCGAACGATCGGGGCAGCGGATGGTGCTGGCGGGTTTGTGTCAGCACGCACGGCGCCTCGGTCTCCAGTCCGGCATGGCGCTGACTCAGGCGCGGGCGATGATTCCCGGGCTGGAAGTGCATGAAGGCGATCCCGAAGGCGACGCCGCCTTGCTCGCCCGGATCGGTGAATTCGCGGCGCGGCGGATCGCGCCTTTGGTCGCGGTGTCCGGCGCAGACGGGTTGTGGCTGGATCTGACCGGCGCCGCGCACCTTCATGGCGGCGAGGAACGATTGTGCCGATGCCTGATCCGTTTCTGTGCGCGACTGGGCCTGCAGGCGCGGATCGCGGTCGCGGGCCATGCCGCGGCCGCCCATGCCCTCGCCCGGCATGGAGCGGAGCCGTTGATCTTCTGCCCGCCCGGGGACGAGAAAAAAGCGCTTGCCCCCCTGCCGCTCGCCGCGCTGCGGCTGGAAGCGAAACTGGTCGATAAGATGCGGCGGCTGGGGCTCGAATGGATCGGCGATCTGATCGACATGCCGCGCGGGCCCCTGCTGCGCCGGTTCGGACGCGAGATGGTGCTCAGGCTCGAGCAGGCGCTGGGCCGCACCGCCGAGCCGTTCGACCCGATCGTGCCGCGCGACGCGGCCATGGCCGAAATCCGCTTCGCCGAGCCGATCGGCGATGCCCAGACGATCGAACGCGCCATCGCCGCCTTGATCGACGATCTGGAGCAGACGCTTCGCGAAGCGGCGATCGGTGCCCGTGTATTGCTGTTGATGTGCGACCGCGTCGACAGAAGCGAGGCGCGCGTCGAAGTGGGCGCCGCCCGGGCGACGCGCGACAAGGCGCATCTGCTGCGCCTGCTGACGCGCAAGATCGAGACGATCGACCCCGGTTTCGGCATCGATGCGATGCGGCTGATCGCCGCCCGCACCGAGCCGCTGGGCGCGACTTATGTGCCGGGCGATCTCGCCGCGCCTGAAGAAACGCCGGACCTCGCCCAGCTGATCGACCTGATCGCGGGACGGATCGGCGCCAAAAATCTCTATCGCTTCACCAGCGTGGAGAGCGATGTGCCGGAGCGCAGCGTCAAACGCATCGCCCCGCTCGACACGCCCACGCCCTGGCCCGATGCCTGGCCGCGCCCGGCCCGGCTGCTGCCGCGCCCCGAACCCATCGCCAATGTCGTCTCGGAACTGCCCGACGCCCCGCCCCGCCGTTTCACCTGGCGGGGCAGAACGCACATTCTCGTGCGCGGCGACGGGCCCGAGCGAATCTATGGCGAATGGTGGAAGCGCGGGCGCGAGCGCGACGCCGTGCGCGATTATTTTCAGGTGGAGGACGAGAGCGGCGCGCGCTTCTGGCTGTTCCGCAAGGGCGACGGCGGTAACGGCCGCACCGGCGACCTCAGTTGGTGGATTCAGGGCGCTTTTGGTTGAGCAGCCGCAACAATATGACGATTTGACGAAACACCGCTTGCGACTCGTGACAACGCGCGTCATTGTTTGTGCAGCGCACAATAAGCGGGGTTCTCGCGGGTGAAGAAGATCGAAGCGATCATCAAGCCGTTCAAGCTCGATGAAGTGAAGGAGGCCCTTCACGACGTCGGGGTGTCCGGCATCACCGTGACCGAGGCCAAGGGCTTCGGCCGCCAGAAGGGCCATACCGAGCTGTATCGCGGCGCCGAATATGTCGTCGATTTCCTGCCCAAGGTGAAGCTGGAAGTCGTGGTCGACGATTCGCTGGCCGACCGGGTGGTAGAAGCGATCGCCGCCGCTGCCCAGACCGGCCGCATCGGCGACGGCAAGATTTTCGTGCTGCCGGTCGAAACCGCCCTTCGCATCCGCACCGGCGAACGGGACGCGGATGCACTGTAACCTTCTCACGCTTTGATCTTTACTCCGGGGAGAACCAACCAATGGCTGCGACTGCTCACGATATTCTGAAGCGCATCAAGGATGAGGAGATCGAATGGGTCGATCTTCGCTTCACCGATCCCAAGGGCAAGTGGCAGCATCTGACGATGGTCTCGTCCGTGCTGGGCGAGGACGAGCTGACCGACGGCCTGATGTTCGACGGTTCCTCGATCGCCGGCTGGAAAGCGATCAACGAAAGCGACATGATCCTGAAGCCGGACCTCGATGCGGTCTGGACCGATCCCTTCTCGGCGACGCCGATGCTGATCCTGGTGTGCGACATCGTCGAGCCTTCGACCGGTGAGCTCTACAGCCGCGATCCACGCTCGACCGCCAAGCGCGCCGAAGCGTACCTCAAGAACACCGGCATCGGCGACACCATCTATGTCGGGCCCGAAGCCGAATTCTTCATGTTCGACGATGTGCGCTTCGAAAACACGTACAACACCAGCTATTACCGCCTCGACGATATCGAGCTCCCGACCAACACCGGCCGCGAATATGAAGTCGGCAACCTCGCTCACCGCCCCCGCGCCAAGGGCGGCTATTTCCCAGTCGCGCCGGTCGACAGCGCCGTCGACATTCGCGGCGAGATGGTCTCGACCATGCTGGAAATGGGCCTGCCCTGCGACAAGCATCACCACGAAGTCGCCGCCGCCCAGCACGAGCTGGGCCTGACCTTCGGCACGCTGGTCGAAACCGCCGACCGGATGCAGATCTACAAATATGTCGTGCACCAGGTCGCGCATGCTTACGGCAAGACTGCAACGTTCATGCCCAAGCCGATCAAGGAAGATAATGGCAGCGGCATGCACACGCACATGTCGATCTGGGAAAAGGGCAAGCCGCTCTTCGCCGGCAACGGCTATGCGGGCCTTTCCGACATGTGCCTCTATTTCATCGGCGGCGTCATCAAGCACGCTAAGGCATTGAACGCCTTCACCAATCCGGCGACCAACAGCTACAAGCGGCTGGTGCCGGGGTACGAAGCGCCGGTGCTTCTCGCCTATTCCAGCCGCAACCGCTCCGCCTCCTGCCGCATCCCCTATGGCGCGGGCAGCAAGGCGAAGCGCGTCGAGTTCCGCTTCCCGGACGCGCTCGCCAACCCGTATCTGTGCTACGCGGCGCTGCTGATGGCGGGCCTGGACGGCATCCAGAACCGCATCCACCCGGGCGAGGCGATGGACAAGAACCTCTACGACCTGCCGCCCGCCGAGCTGGCCGAAGTCCCGACCGTGTGCGGCAGCCTGCGCGAAGCGCTCGACGCGCTGGAAGTCGATATGGACTTCCTGCTGAAAGGCGATGTGTTCGGCCGCGAGCAGATCGAGGCCTATGTCGAACTGAAGCGCGAGGAGGTGGCGCGTTGGGAAATGACGCCGAGCCCCGTCGAGTTTGACATGTACTACAGCAGCTGAGGCGCGCAGCGGAGCAGCGCGCCGGTGCGGGCAGCGAAGCTAGCCCGCACAGCTGCTGTCGGCCGGCCTCGCCAGCAGCGAGGACCGACGGCGCGGGCTTCGCCCGCGCCGTTTTTCTTGGCCGCCAGAGGCCTCCGCTACGACGAGTGAGGGCCGGCTATCTCGACTTAGTATGCCTATGATCTTATTGGATCGAATAGGGGGTAGATATGCGGCACAGCATTGCGACACTTCGCGAGCGCATGGAACAGGGCGGCGACTGGCGAGCGTTTCGCGATGAAATCGCTGCGCTTCACGCACAAGATAATTCCGAAGAGGAATATGTTGAGCTGTTGCACGGACATCATTTGCTCAGGTTGTTGATCGACGATGTTTACGATGCTGAAACGGCAAAGAAACTTCATCAAATCGCCGAATCCGAGTACCGCTTTTTCCTAAACAAAGAGGCGATGCGCGGTGAGCGCATCAATCCGGACTTGCTGGAATACGTTACTCGTCGCGAAGTTGAAGCTGGGCGCTTGGATGAAGATAGTGATCTTAGAAAGCTTGCAGTGGCGGGTGCTGCAGTTTTGGGGGATCCTTCAAAAAATGAATCTGATCCAGGTCAGAGTGCGGTTTGGGGCGGCGCAACGCTCGGACTCCTTGTGGGATTAGCGATGTTATTTTTCTGGACAGGATCAACTTGGGGAACGCTCGGAAAAGCAGTTTTGATTGGCGCGTTTGCTGGATGGATCGCTGAGTTGCTACCACGGCTTTTCAGCTGCGCTCGTAGCTAAGGAACAATCGCTACAGCAACCTAAGCGGCTTCGGACCAATCTACTGACCCCTTGCAGCCATCCCCATCTCCCTCCATCGCCCCACAATGCCACCCACGCACGACCTCATCATCCTCGGCGCCGGCGCCGCCGGGTTGATGTGCGCAGCCACGGCCGGGCAGCGGGGCAAGCGGGTGCTGCTGATCGACCATGCGGATCAGCCGGGGAAGAAGATCCTGATCTCCGGCGGCGGGCGGTGCAACTTCACGAACATCGGCACCAGCCCCGATCGCTTCCATTCCGCCAACCCGCATTTCGCCAAGTCGGCGCTGAGCCGCTACACGGCCGCCGACTTCATCGAACTCGTCGACCGCCATCGCATCGCCTGGCACGAAAAGACGCTGGGCCAGCTCTTCTGCGACGGCTCGGCGCGGCAGATTGTCCATATGCTGATGGAGGAATGCGCGAAGGGCGCGGTGCGGATCGCGCTGAGCCAGCCGGTCCGCGACGTGGCGCACGCCGACGGCCTGTTCCGCGTGACGCACGGCGGCACGACCTCCGCCGCGCCCGCGCTGGTGATCGCGACCGGCGGGCCGTCGATCCCGAAAATGGGCGCGACCGGCTTCGCTTATGACCTCGCCCGGCAATTCGGGCTGAAGATCGTCGAGCCGCGCCCGGCACTCGTGCCGCTGACGCTCGGCGGCGATGAAGCACTGTTCCGTGAGCTCTCCGGCGTAGCCACCGATGTCATCGCGCGCGCCGGCAAGACGGCGTTTCGCGAGGCGGCCCTGTTCACCCACAAGGGCCTGTCCGGCCCCGCGATCCTCCAGGTCTCATCCTATTGGCGGCACGGCCAGCCGGTCGGCATCGACTTCCTGCCGTCACACGCCGCCGGCTGGGCCACCCAGGCCAAGCGTGACCGTCCGCGCGCCCATTTCCACACGCTGCTAAGTGAACAACTCCCCGCTCGCCTCGCCGGAGTGCTGGCGAAGCGCATCGGCCTCTGGAGCGAGCTCGCCAACCTGCCCGACCGCAGGCTGGACGAGGCCGAGCGCCGCTTGCGCGACTGGCGTTTCCACCCGAACGGCACCGAAGGCTTCGCCAAGGCCGAAGTCACCGCCGGCGGCATCAGCACCGCCGAGCTTTCGTCGCAGACGATGGCGGCGAAGAAAGTCCCCGGCCTCTACGCAATCGGCGAAGCCGTGGACGTGACCGGCTGGCTCGGCGGATACAACTTCCAATGGGCCTGGGCGAGCGCAGTCGCGGCGGGGATGGCGGTTTAGACCGGTGCCACCCGGCTAGATCGCTCGTCCCGAGCGACGTCGAGGGGCGCGGCTCCGAATCCGGCGCAAGCGCCCTTCGACTACGCGCTCCGCGCTCCGCTCAGGACGAGCGAACTGGCTAATGCTCCCCAAGCCCGTCCCAGCGAAACTCCGTGAGCTTCACGCGGGCGGCGCGGGCCTGCTGCTCGGGGGCAGCGAGAAAGGCAGTGGTCAGCCGCACAATCGCGTCGAGCGGGG
Source organism: Pseudomonadota bacterium (assembly GCA_018240865.1). Taxonomy (GTDB): domain Bacteria; phylum Pseudomonadota; class Alphaproteobacteria; order Sphingomonadales; family Sphingomonadaceae; genus Sphingomonas_B. Next base: position 54,700 of record JAFEEY010000047.1, read on the forward strand.
CCTGTGCGATCGGGTGGCAGCTGCCCGCAAAAAGCCCGGTGGTGGCGTTGGGCAGGCGGCGTGCCAGCGCGCTGGTCTCGGCGCCGGAAACGAGCGGGTCTTCCATGCCCGCCATCAGCAGCACCGGCTGGCGGATGCGCGCGATTTCCGCGTCGCCGAGTGGCGGCCGCTCGCGAAAGCCCTCGAACATCCGCGCATTGACCCGCGCCAGCTCCCGCCAGTCCTGGGGCGCATGGGTTTCGGCGAGCTCGGCACCGCGCGGCTTGTCAGCCAGGCGCTCCGGATCGAGCAGATGCGTCACATGCGCGATGCTCCGCGCGTCATAGTCAACCTTTGTGACGAGCGTGACGATGCCGCGCACGCGCTCCGGATGATACGCGGCGATCCATAAGGCGACGAGCCCGCCGAAGCTGAAGCCAAACCAGTCGGCCATGCCGATCCCGGCATCGTCGCACTGACGCAACAGATCGGCCGCGATCGCCGGAATATTCAGCGAGGCAGGAATCTCGCGGCCGCCATGGCCGATCATATTGGGCACGAAGCCCGGCAGCCGCCCGGTCAAGGGCGCCATCTCGCGCGCGGCGCCGTTCGCGCCATGCACGATGACGAGCGGGATCACACCCGCATCGGCATCAGTACATAGAGCGCGGGCGACTTGTCATTCTCGCGGATCAGCGTCGGCGCGGCGGCGTCGGCAAGATGGACTTCGACAAGATCGCCGTCGATCTGGTGGAGAATGTCCATCAGATAGCGCGCGTTGAAGCCGATCTCGAAACCCTGTGCGGCATAGTCGCCCGGCACTTCTTCCGATGCGGTGCCGTTTTCCGGGCTGGTGACCGAGAGCGTGATCTTGTCGCGGTCCAGCGCCATTTTCACCGCGCGGGTCTTTTCGCTGGCGATGGTCGAGACGCGGTCGACGCCTTCCATGAAGCTCTTGGGGTCAAGCTTCAGTAGCTTGTCGTTCGCGGTCGGGATCACGCGCGAATAATCGGGGAAAGTGCCGTCGATCAGCTTCGACGTCAGCACCGCCGCGCCGAGATCGAAGCGCACCTTGGTGTTGGACAGCGAGACGGCGACGGTGCCGTCCACTTCGTCCAATAGCTTGCGGATTTCGCCGACGCATTTGCGGGGCACGATGATGTCCGGCATGCCCTCGGCGCCGTCCGGGCGCGGCACCGTGACGCGGGCGAGGCGGTGGCCGTCGGTCGCCGCCGCTTTCAGCACCGGCTGCGCTTCGTCCGAGACGTGGAAGAAGATGCCGTTCAGATAATAGCGCGTTTCCTCGGTCGAGATGGCGAAGCGCGTCTTGTCGATGATCTGGCGAAGCGTCGCGGCCGGCAGCTCGAACCTGGTCGGCAGCTCGCCCTCGGCGATGATCGGGAAATCGTCGCGCGGCAGCGTCTGCAGGTTGAAGCGCGCGCGGCCCGCCACGATCGACATCTTGCCCTCGGCCGCAGCGAGCTGGACCTGGCTGCCTTCGGGCAGCTTGCGAACGATGTCGAACAGCGTGTGGGCGGAGACGGTGGTCGCGCCGGGCTGATCGACGGCCGCCTCGACCATCTCGACGATCTGCAGGTCCAGATCGGTCGCCATCAGGCGGATGCCGCCTTCGGCCGACGCCTCGATCAGTACGTTGGACAGGATCGGAATGGTGTTGCGGCGCTCCACCACCGACTGGACATGGGCCAGGCTTCTGAGAAGCGTTGCCCGTTCGATCGTCGCTTTCATGCGTCCCCCAGCGCCGTTGCCGGCCTGCCTATCCTCTGGTCAAAAAGGGGGCGCTGAGACGCCCCCTCGGTTCACGCGCTTTTCTGGACAAGAAAAGGGGCCGGAGCAAGCGCCCCGACCCCTGTTTTCCACACTCTTTCCCCTCTCCCTTGACGGGAGAGGGCGACTCAAGCCGTCAGGCTTGCGCGGGATGAGGGTGACCGAGGTGGAGAATAATCTCCGAGTCAGCCACCCTCACCAAGCTACGCTAGGCGGACGAGCCGCCGAGCTTCGCCATCCTCTTCCGTCAAGGGAGAGGGGCGTTTTGGCTTAGAACCGGAAGCCGATGCCGCCCACGACCTGGTGGCGTGAGATGCCCTGCTCATAGTTCGAGTAGCGATATTCCGCCTTGGCGTAGAGATTCTGGCCGAACTTCTGCTCGACGCCCGCGCCGACGCGGATGCCGTCCAGATTGTCGCGGGCCGAGAAGTTGGCGGTCGGCGTCGCGCTGTCGGTGTAGGTCACGCCGAACCGCGCATTGGTGTAGCCGGCCTTGGCGTACAGCAGCGTGTTGGGCGTCACCGCCGCGCCGATGCGGGCGCCGGCATACAGGTCGCGCTTCGCATTGGCGCAGATGCGGTCGGTCGCGGTCACGAAGTTGGTGTCGCAACCCTTGGCACTGGAATCCATCGCCTCGCCTTCGATGCCGAGGACCGCACCGCCGAGCTGGAAGTCATAGCCGGCGCCGATGCCATAGGCGACGCCGTCACGGCCGCCGCCATTGCCCTTGACGTGATCGTAGCCGACCAGACCTTCGAGGCGGAAGCCGGTGAAGGGGGCAGCGTCCTGCGCCAGGGCCGGGGTCGCCATGGCAGTCGCCGCAAGGGCTGCGAGGATAAACTTTTTCATGTTGTTCACTCCACTCATACTCATTTTCATTCTCATCTCTCGCCGGGCCGAAGGGGGCGGCCGCGGGGAGAAGGGCCTAGATGGGGTCCGCAAGCTGAACCTCAAGCAACGTAAGATGAACCTCACACAACGAGCGACGATGTTGCGGATTGGCCACACCCGCCTTGCCGCTGGCGCGACAAAAATGTAGAAACGGCGGCAAGTACCGATCGGTATGCCCGGTCGGAGAATGACAAGAGTGACGGCAGTTATGGCGGATTTATCGCCCCTGCCGATGCAGCCCCGGCCACGATCCGGGGTCCGCACGGCAAGCCCTGCGCCCCAGGCGTCACGGCGCACCTATGGCGCGCTGGATCTGGGCACCAACAATTGCAGGCTTTTGATCGCTCGTCCCGCGCAGGACGGTTTCGTGATCGTCGATGCCTTTTCGCGGATCGTCCGGCTCGGCGAAGGGCTGGCGGCGACAGGGCGCTTGAGCGACGCGGCGATGGACCGTGCAGTCTCCGCGCTCCGCATCTGCGCAGACAAATTGCGGCGACGCCATGTGCATATTTCGCGCTCGGTCGCGACCGAGGCGTGCCGCCGCGCCGCCAACGGCCACGAATTCGTCGATCGCGTCCGGCGCGAGACCGGCATCATGATCGACATTATTCCTGCCGGGGAGGAAGCGCGCCTCGCCGTGATGGGCTGCCACGTGCTGCTGGAGGAAGGGGACGGCCCGGCGCTGATCTTCGATATCGGCGGCGGCTCAACCGAGCTGGTGCTGGTCGATACATCCGGCCCGCTCCCGCGCACGCTGGACTGGTATTCCGCGCCCTGGGGCGTGGTTTCGCTGACCGAAGTGGAGCCGGGCGACGCCACCACACCGGAAGGGCGGCTCGATATCTATACCCGCATGCGGGCGCGGGTGTCCGGCGCCTTTTCCGCCTTCGCTGCGCGATTGCCGCAAGGGACGCGCGCGCATTTGCGCTTGCTCGGCACCAGCGGCACGGTGACGACGCTCGCCAGCGTCCATCTCGGCCTGCCCAGCTACGATCGCAACGCGATCGACGGGCTGATCGTGCAATCGGAGTCGCTGCGCGATGTCAGCCAGATGCTGTCGCGCATGTCGCATGCCGAGCGGATCGAGCTCGCCTGTGTCGGCCAGGAGCGCGCCGACCTCGTCGTCGCCGGCTGCGCGATCCTTGAATCGATCCTCGACATTTTTCCGGCCGAGCGGCTGGGCGTCGCCGATCGCGGCATTCGCGAAGGTATTTTGCGCACGCTGATGGCGCGAGACGGCTTCCAATGAGAGGCAGCGGCCACCAGCGCGTCAAGACCGCGCGCAGACGCACTGCCGCCTCCACCCGTTGGCTCGAGCGGCAGCTGAACGATCCCTATGTGAAGCGCGCCAAGGCGGAAGGCTATCGCTCCCGCGCCGCTTACAAGCTGATCGAGCTCGACGAGCGCTTCGGCATCCTGAAGGGCGCCAAGCGGATCGTCGATTTGGGCGTCGCGCCCGGCGGCTGGGCGCAGGTCGCCAAGCGCCGCCACAAGGACGCGGCGATTGTCGGCATCGACCTGCTGCCGACCGATCCGATCGATGGCGTCACTTTGTTCCAAATGGATTTCACCGACGATGCGGCCCCGGACAGGCTGCGGGAGGCACTGAGCGGCCCGGCGGATCTGGTGATGTCTGACATGGCCGCGAACACCGTCGGCCATGCCCAGACCGACCATCTGCGCACGATGGCGCTGGTGGAAAGCGCCGCCTGGTTCGCGATTGAGACGCTCCGGCCCGGGGGTAGCTTCATCGCCAAAGTGCTGGCCGGCGGTGCAGACAATGATCTGGTCGCGCTGCTGAAGAAGCATTTCACGACAGTGAAACACGCGAAGCCCCCCGCGAGCCGCAAGGGATCGAGCGAGTGGTACGTGATCGCGCAGGGGTTCAAGGGCGCGCGCGAAGCACCGTGAACGTCATCCCGAACTTGTTTCGGGACAAGCGCGAGGCAGGCGTTGCGCCGGACGGGTTGCTGGTGTCACGCGGCACGACGCTTATCCCGAAACAAGTTCGGGATGACGGAAGTCAGCTTTTCTCGCGCGCTTCGGCCACCGCCTCCTTCAGCGCGTCATAGCCGACCGCGCCGCTCATGATGCGGTTCCCCACGACCCAGCTGGGCGTGCCGATAAAGCCCAGAACGCGATATAGCTCGGCATTCTGGGCCAGCTCCTGTTCGGTGCGCGGCGCTTTCACCATCGCCTGCACTTTGGCGAGATCGAGGCCGGCCGCGCGCGCTGCCTGCTCGATCGTCGCGGCATTCGGCCGGCCGGCGGCGTAGAGCGCGTCGTGGAAGGCAGCGAAGCGGCCCTGTTCGGCCGCGCCCAGGCTCACTCGCGCCGCCGCCTCGCTTTCGCGGCTGAGGATCGGCAGCTCGCGGAACACGACCCGGATTTTCGGGTCTTCCTTCACCAGCCGCTGCACATCGGGCAGGCTGGCGCGGCAATAGCCGCAAGCATAGTCGAAGAATTGCACGAGGGTGACGTCCGGCTTTTCCGCGCCGATCCAGGCGCCGGCATAGGGCGTTTCCAGCGCCAGCCGGTTGGGCGCGATCTGCGCTGCCGCCTGCTTCTGGCGCAGCAGGTCCATCGCTTCGGTCAGGACTTCGGGATTGTCGAGCAGATAGGCCCTGACCTGCGATCCGCCCCGCATAGAATGCATGACCAATGCGGCAGTGCCGACAGAGGCGATCGCGGCGGCGCCGAGCGCCACGCCGGCAAAGGGAATCCATTGTTTCATGGCTGCGGCTGCTGCTCCGGATCCTTGTCCTTGTCTTTCTTTTTCTTCTTCATCTCGGGCTCGGCGACCAGATAGATATCCTGTGCGCGCACCCAGTCGGCCGATCCGCGCGGAATGCCCGCCATCGCCATGCGCGCGTTCACAAAGGCCAGCTTGTTATTGCCTTCCAGATTGTAGCGCTCCGCCGTGGCCAGCGCCGCGCGCGCCTGATCCCCCTTGCGATCGTAGATGATGCCCAGCTGATACCAGGCATCGGGGTTCTGATTGTCCTTGCCGATGGCGGATTTGAGGACTTTTTCGGCTTCCGGGAAATTCTTCTCATCCTCGGTCGCGATCAGCGCATGGCCGAACAGCGACGTGATGAGCGGATTGTAATTGGTCAGCTGCGTCGCCTCGCGCAGCATCGGAAGCGCCTCACCGGCCTTGCCGGATTCGAGCAGGATCTGGCCCTTGAGCTCCAGGAAATAGGGATCGTGCGGCGCGATGGCGAGCAAGGCGTCCGCTTCCTTCACCGCCTGGTCCGGATAGGCGGAGCGGTGCCAGGCATAGGCGCGGGCGTAGTGCGCCGGCACGCTTTGATCGGTCTCCGGATAAGCGCGCATCACTTGCTGCGGCTCCAGCACATAGCCTTTCAGCTTGGCCTTGATCCGCTGGAACCGGGCCTCCAGCGCCGGATCGCTTCTGGCATTCCAGCTTTTGGACGCTTCCAGCACGCCGGTCAGCGTGGACACGCGCTCCCGGTCGAGCGGGTGGGTCTGGTCATAAGCATCCTTGGGATTGTAGCCATAGCGGAGCGATTGGTTCTGGAGTTTCTTGAAGAAGGCCAGCAATCCCCTGCCGCTGATCCCGGCTTTATCGAGGAACGTCACGGCCGCCGCGTCCGCGCTCGATTCCTGGACGCGGGTAAAGGCAAGGAATTTGCCGAGGGCCGCGCGCTGGCCGGCCATCAGCACGCCCGCACCGGCATCGCCCGCGCCGGCCGCGATCGCGGCGGCACCGAGCAAAAGCGACAGCAGCATCACACCAGTCGCCGCCCGCGCGCCTTCGGCAAAACGGATGATATGGCCGCCGGTGATATGGCCGATTTCGTGCGCGATCACGCCCTGGACCATGTTGGCGCTATCCGCCTCGGTCAGGGTCGCCGAATGAATATAGACGATCTGCCCGCCCGCCACGAAAGCGTTGATCGAATTGTCATACAGCAGCACGACTTTGAAATTGCGCGGATCGAGCCCCGCCGCGATCACCAGCGGGCGCGAGATGTCCTGCAGCCACTGCTCGGTTTCGGCATCGCGCAGGATCGATTGTGCATAGGCCGGCCGCGCCAACAGCGCGAACGACAGCAGCAGCGCCACGAACGCCCGGAAAACGGACCGGAACCGGTACTCCATCACGCCGCCTTATTCCGCCTGGGGCTGAACGCCCGGTGAAGGCGCCAGCTTCTAACTAAGCGGGCCGAGGCCTAACGTCCACCGCTCGTCGCTCCGGCGAAAGCCGGAATGACCGGGGAATTTAGTTGGCTGCGCTCGCTTCTACCTTCTCGACCCATTGCGGGTAGAAAGCGGGCGAGCGGCTCGACCAGCCTGGGGCGGTCGCCGCGGCTTCGCTGATCGACTGGAGCAATTTGCGCCGCTTTTCCGGGTGCAGATGCGGCAGCGCCGCCGCCGCGCAGAAGGAACTGGGCAGCCAGGGCCGCACGGCGGGGCCGATCAGCCGCTCGTAGAGAAAGCGATAAGCCGAAAAGCTGCACAGCCGGTCCTGGCCCAGATCGAAGGCGCTGACCATGATCAGCGGCGTCATGAACGGCTCGACCGCGTCCAGCCCGCTATCGTCCGGCACCAGTGCCCGGACTTCCTCGAGCCGATCGTACATGCGGGTCTGGGCCTTGATGCTGGCGGCTTCGACGACGTCGCGCGACCAGATCGCGATCGCATCGTCGCGTTCCAGCCCGATATCGAGCGATCGGCGGATGTAGCGCTGCGTACCCGCAGGGAACGTCGCGAACTCCTTCATCTCGACCAGCGCCATCGCGCCGGCGGCGGGACCGACCTTGCTGCCCATGACTCTCGTACTCCGACCTTTTGCCGTTAACCTTATGCGGCCACAAGGCTTTCCAGCCCGTTAACCGCATCCGGTTCCCGACCGAAATCGAATCAGAAAGTTTGCTGCGAAGCAACATGCGTTGCGACGAGCCGAGCTTCCACGCAACAAAAGGTCGTGGATAAGCCGGTCAGGCGTCCTTCTGCCGCTCGCGTTCCGCGGCTTCGTCATAGCCTGAGGACGGCGCCGGTTCCTGGCTACCGGGCGCCGCGGCGGCAGGCGGATCGGATGCGTCCATCGACTCGTCGGAGCCGGCGTCGATTTTCGCGTCCGGATCGGAAGGATCGCGTTTCAGCCGCTTCTCGATCGACGGGTCGCGGCCGGCATCCTGGCGCTCGTCCCGCAGCGTGTCTTGAGTTCCGGTGTCAGCCATGGGATTGCTCCAACCTATGTCCGTTGACGCACCCGTAACGAGCGACTCCGAAGCGAAGTTCCTGCTCCCGTTCGATGAACCTGCCCTTCGCTTCGACCGGCAGCAAGGGCCGGCGTCGCTTTCCAGCCTGTGGAGCGTTAAGACAGGCACGATGTTCGACAAACAGGGGGACCGTCAGCGCAGCCGCGTGGGGCTGGAAGTCGCCGTGTATTCGATCCTCGGCTTCTGGCTGTTCTACGTGATGATCGCGACCGCTCAGTCGCTGATCGTCGGCTGGGACAATCAGATGGAGCTGGTGCAGCGCCGCCTGGGCGTGACGATCGCCGGGATTGCGCTCACTTTCCTGCTCTATGCGCTTTTGCGCAGCGTCGACGAACGCTCGTTCGGGGAACGGATTGCGGTCGCGTTCCTGGGCGCGATCCCCTGTGCGATCGGCGTCGGGCTGGTGAATTACTTCCTGTTCAACAGCTACAGGCCTGAACTCCTGTACCGCGACCCCGACATGCTGCGTGAGATGGCGGAGCATCCCTATCTACTGAAGAATGTCGCCGAGATCGCGGTCTCGCGCTATTTCTTCCTGATCGCCTGGGCGGCACTCTATCTCGCCATTTCCTACGCGGCGGAAACGCGCGAGGCCGAGCGGAGAGTCGCCGCTTTCGCCCAGACCGCGCAGGAAGCCGAGATCCGGGCGCTGCGCTATCAGGTCAATCCCCACTTCCTGTTCAACACGCTCAATTCGCTGTCCTCGCTCGTGATGACCGGCCGCAATCATGAGGCCGAGGCGATGATCATGAATCTCTCGACCTTCTACCGGACCAGCCTGTCGGGCGACCCGATGGACGATGTGCCACTGGCCGAGGAAGTGCGTCTGCAGCGGCTGTATCTGGATATCGAGGCCGTGCGTTTCCCCGACCGGCTCAAGACGTTGATCGAGGTGCCCGAGGAGCTGATGACGCTCTGCGTGCCCGGCCTGATCCTCCAGCCGCTGGTGGAGAACGCGATCAAATATGGCGTGTCGAAGGCCAACCGCCCGGTGACGATCGCGATCACCGCGCGGGAAGAGCGCGGCAAGCTGGTGCTGACCGTGGCCGATGACGGCAAGGGCCCGGGCGAAGCCGGCGAGCATGGCACTGGCGTCGGCCTCGCCAACGTTCGCGACCGGCTCCAGGCGCGCTTCGGCAGCAAGGCCGGCATTGTCACCCACGCCCCGAAAGAGGGCGGCTTCGTCGTCACCCTCGCAATGCCCGAGGTCAAGAATGGCTGTTGAATCTGATTGTCCCCTCCCCCTTGTGGGGAGGGCTAGGGTGGGGGCCGCCCGGCGTCTGCCGGGCGAATCGAATCCTTGTAGCGTGCTCGGCTCTGCCGACCCCGCGCCCCCACCCCAACCCCTCCCCACAAGGGGGAGGGGCTTATGAGCGATCAAAACGCTCCCGTCCGCACCCTCATCGTCGATGACGAGCCGCTGGCGATCGAGCGGCTGCAGGTGCTGTGCGCGCGCGAGCCGCTGATCGACCTGGTCGGCACCGCGTCGGACGGCAAGGCGGCGCTGCGCATGACCGAAGCACTGGAGCCCGAGCTGCTGCTGCTCGACATTTCGATGCCGGAGCTGGACGGCATGGGCGTCGCCCGCGCGCTGGGATCGGCGAAGCACCGGCCGTCCGTTGTGTTCGTCACCGCCTTCGACAGTTTCGCAGTCGAAGCTTTCAACGTCGCCGCGGTCGATTATCTTCTGAAACCGGTCGCGCCCGAACGGCTGAAGCGCGGCATCGAGCGCGTGGTCGAACGCCGCGGCACGGCGGAACCCGGCGCGCCGGCTAACATCTACGTGCAGGAATTCTGGGTTCCCCACCGGTCCGAGCTGATCCGTATCGCCGCGGAGGATATCGAGCGGATCGACGCGGAGCGCGACTATATGCGCCTCCACGTCGCCGGCCGCTCCTATCTCCTTCACCAGACGATCAGCGCATTGGAGGAGCGGCTCGACCCACGGAATTTCATCCGTCTCCACCGCTCCACCATCGTCCGCAAGGACCGCATCAAGGGCCTGAAGCACGACGGCGGCGGCGTCTGGTCCGCCGATCTGGGCAATGGCGAGGAAGTTCGCATCGGCCGGACGTATCTGGACCATGCCAAGGCGATGGCGGGGCGGTAAGTGCCCTGATCCGACCGAAACCGTCATGCCAGCGAAGGCTGGCATCTCGACAGCCTACAAACTGACAAGATCGCCCCAAAGATCACGCCACTCCGGGTTTATTTCCTCGATCAGCCGGACTTTCCAGGCGCGCTGCCATGCCTTGATCGCCTTTTCGCGCCAGATGGCAGCACTGATGTCCTCATGCTGTTCTGCATAAACGAGCATTTTCAGGCGATATTTGCGGGCGAATTCTGAGCCGTCCCCATTTCGATGCTGCCATATGCGAGCAGGCAAGTTCGCGGTGACTCCAGTGTAGAGAACGCCGCGCGGCTTGTTGGTGAGAATATAGACCCAGCCGCCCTTCGCCATTGCCCAGGCGTATCGACCAGGCTCATGAGATGCCAGCCTTCGCTGGCATGACGGCGAAACAGAGAACTATTCGTCATGCCAGCGAAGGCTGGCATCTCGAACGCGCCCTCAAAACCCCTCCGGCAGGTCGATCGGGCCGACCGCCTCGCGGTAGCGCGCGATCGCGTAGCGGTCGGTCATACCGGCGATGAAGTCGGCGATGTGGCGGGTCCGCTCGGGCTCGTCGGACGGCAGTGTTTCGCGCCAGCTTTCGGGCATCAGCGCCGGATCGGCGGCATAGGCCGCGAACAGGCCGGAGACGATCGTCGAGGCCGCTTCCGCCGCCGCCCGCTGGCGCGGATGATGGTACAGCTCGGCATACATGAAGCGCTTCAGCGCGCGCTCCTCCGCCCGCATCGGGTGGCTGAAGCCGACCAGCGCCTGGCCAGCCGCGCGGACATCTTCGACCGTCTCGACGCCGGATTCGCGGATGCGCCGCCGCGTTTCGGCGATCAGATCGTTGACCATCAGCCCGATCTGCGATCGCACCAGCTCGGAGAGCAGCCGCCGTTCGCCGATATCGGGATAGCGCTCGTGCGCCGCGCGCCAGCCGCGCGCGATCAAGGGCACCGACAATATCTGCTCGCGGGTCAGCAGGCCGGCGCGCAGCCCGTCGTCGATATCGTGATTGTCATAGGCGATATCGTCCGCCACTGCCGCGACCTGCGCTTCCAGCGAAGGCCAGCTGGTCAGTTCCAAGGGGAAAGCGGCATCCGCTTCCCGCATCGCCCAGGTCGGGCTCTCGACCGGGCCGTTATGCTTGGCGAGGCCTTCCAGCGCCTCCCAGGTCAGGTTCAGCCCGTCAAAGCGGGGATAGGGTTTTTCGATCCGCATCAGCACGCGCAGGGTGTGGGCGTTGTGATCGAAGCCGCCGGCATGAGCGGTCGCCGCGCGCAACGCTTCCTCGCCCGCATGGCCGAACGGCGGATGGCCGATATCATGGGCGAGGCACAGCGCTTCGGTCAGGTCTTCGTTGAGCCCCAATGCGCGCGCGATGGTGCGGCCGATCTGCGCGACCTCAAGGCTGTGGGTCAGGCGGACGCGGAAATGATCGCCGTCGGGCGCGACGAACACCTGGGTCTTGTGGCGCAGGCGGCGGAACGGGATCGAGTGAATGACACGGTCGCGATCGCGCTGATATTCATCGCGCGGGCCGCGCAGCGCGGTGCGTTCCTCGGGATGGAGCCGGCCCCGGCTTTTCGCCGGATCGCAGGCCCATGGGCTCGCTGGCCTCATTTGCCCCCGATCTTCTGGACCGCCTCTCCCTCGTCGCTTTTCCACTGGAAAGCGCCGACGCCGGCCTTGCGCAGCCTGGC
>JAFEEY010000048.1 GCA_018240865.1 Pseudomonadota bacterium
GGGGCCGACCACATAGACGATGGCATTGCCTTGCGAGTTGCGGCTGACCGCTTCCTGGGGAACGAGGAAAGCGCGCGTGTCGACCGCTTGCGCGAAGACCGCGCGGACGAACATGCCGGGTAGCAGCACGCCTTGCGGATTGGGGAAAGTTGCGCGCAGCGTCACGGTGCCGGTCGCCTGATCGACCACGACTTCCGAAAACTGGATCGTGCCGGCCAGATCATAGTCGCTGCCGTCCTCCAGCTTCAGGCGGACGGCGGCCTTGGCCGGCAGCACGTTGCTCTGCGCCAGCGCGCGGCGCAGCGCCAGCAGGTCCGAGGATGATTGCTGGATATCGACATAGATCGGGTCGAGCTGCTGGATCGTGGTCAGCGGATCGGCCTGGTTCGCCGTGACCAGCGCACCGGCGGTGAACAGCGACCGCCCGATCCGGCCGCTGATCGGCGCGGGCACGCGCGTGAAGCCGAGATTGACCTGCGCGGTCCGGAGCGCAGCGCGCTGCTGCTCCACGGCCGCGGTCGCCTGACGGGAGGCGGCGAGGGCGTCGGTATAGTCCTGCTGCGCGACAGCTTCCATCTGGGCGAGCGGCTTCAACCGGTTGGCCTTAACGCGCGCGGCCTCCGCGGTCGCCTGGGCGGCTGCCAGATTGGCCTGGGCCTGAGCCGCCCCTGCCTCGTTCAATCGGGGGTCGATCTGGTAGAGCGTCTGGCCGGCACGGACATAGCCGCCTTCCGTGAACAGCCGCTTCTGGATGACGCCGCTGGTCTGCGGCCGTACTTCAGAGACGGCATAGGGCGTGATGCGCCCGGCAAGTTCGGTGCTGAGCGCGACGGTGGTCGGCTGGACCACGACATAGCCGACCTCAGGCGTGCCGCCGCCGCGGCCCTGACCTGCCCTGTCGGCGCCGGAGCTGCTGCAGCCGGCGGTCAGAAAAAGCGCGGCGATGGCAAGGATCGGCGCTGGCTTGAGGGTCATGGTTTCAGCGCGGTCCGCAGCGAGTCGACATCGTGCGCTGCGTTAAAGCATCGGCGGGCGAAGTCGATACCGTGCGGTACGAACGGGCGACATTCATCGACGCGGGCGGACGTTCATCCCGCCGGCCGCCGCCGGATCAATCCGATCGAGTTCAGCCGCATCACCGGCTCGTCATGCTGGTTGAAAACAGTCATGCGCGCTTTGTACGATCCCATGTCCGGACGGCTCCGCGACGGGGTCTTTTCGATGATTTCGCTTTCGGCGCGCAGCGTGTCGCCCGGATAGACCGGTTTCAGCCAGCGCAATTCGTCGATGCCGGGCGATCCCAGTCCGGCCTGATCCTGGGCCTTGATATGCTCGACAAGCATTCGCATCAGCATCGCGCAGGTGTGCCAGCCGGAAGCGGAGAGGCGCCCGAAATAGGTCTGCGCCGCGGCTTCGTCCGAAAGATGGAAAGGCTGCGGATCGTATCTGGAGGCGAAGTCGATCACTTCCTCGCGCGTGACGTCGTAGCGGCCGAAACTGGAACGGGCGCCGACCTCGATATCTTCCCAATATTGCATGCTGCCTCCGTTGCCGGTTTTGCGTCGTGACACCGTAATGCGCCCGTGCAAAGGGGCGGCGCGTGACAAACGGAGCGGCGGACATGATGCGCAGATGGTTGGCAATTCTGGGCCTGGCAGCACTGTCCGCCTGCGCCACGCCGCGCGCCGCCGAACACGGCGCGGCGCCGATCCAGGTCAGGATCATCGCCTTCAACGATTTCCACGGCGCGCTGGAACCGCCAGAGGCCGCGATTCCGGCGACAGGGCCGAACGGGGAAGCCGTGAATGTGCCGGCGGGCGGTGCCGCCTATTTCGCGTCGGCGGTGGACAGGCTGAAGGCGGAAAATCCCAATCACATCGTGGTTTCCGCGGGCGATCTGATCAGCGCTTCGCCGTTCGTCTCCTCGCAATTCCTCGACGAACCGACGGTGCGGGCGATGAACCTGATCGGCCTTGATCTGAGCGCGGTCGGCAATCACGAATTCGATCGCGGCCCCAACGAGTTGTTGCGGATGCAGAATGGCGGCTGCGCCAAATATACCAGCCGCCAGCCGTGCCGCGTCGATGGCGATTTTCCGGGCGCCAAATTCCGGATTCTCGCCGCGAATGTCCGCAAGAAGGACGGGACCACGCTGTTCCCGGCAACTGCGATCCGCAGTTTCGGCAGCGGTAGGCGGACAGTGAAGATCGGCTTTATCGGACTGACCCTGAAGGAAACCGGCACGATGGTGATCCCGGCGGGTGTCGTGGGGCTGACTTTCGAGGATGAAGCGCAGACGATCAATGCGCTGGTGCCGCGGTTGCGCGCCGAAGGCGCCGACGCGGTCGTGGTGCTGATCCACCAAGGGCTGTACACCACGGTCGGCTATAACGACAAAAGCTGCGGCGGCGTTTCCGGCGATCTGCTCAAGATATTGCCGAAGCTCGATCCGTCGATCGACCTGATCGTCTCCGGCCACACCCACCGCGCCTATATCTGCGACTATGGCAGGATCGACGCCAGCCGGCCGTTCCTCGTCACCAGCGCCGGCAGGAGCGGCGTGCTGCTGACCGATATCGAACTGGCTTTCGATCCGGTGACGCACCGCGTGACCGCCAAAAGCGCCGACAATCTGATCGTACAGGGCGAAGCCTATCAGGGGCCATCAGGGCCCGTGCCGCTCAGCGCGGCTTTCCCGGTCTACCCGCCCGAGCCGCGCATGAAGGCGCTGGTCGACCGCTATGTCGCCGCGGCCAGGCCGATCGCCGAGCGCACCGTCGGCCATCTCGCCGGCCCCGCGACCCGGGACCAGACGCCCGCGGGAGAGTCTGTGCTAGGCGATATCGTCGCCGACATGTACCGCGAAGCGACCGGCGCCGATATCGGCATCATGAACGGCTTCGGCCTGCGCGCCGATCTTACGCCCGATGCCCAGGGCGAGGTGACTTATGGCCAGCTCTACGCCGTCACCCCGTTCGCCAACGTGCTGCAGGTCAAGGGGCTGACCGGCCGCCAGCTCCGCGCGCTGCTGGAGCAGCAATTCGCGAGCGGCACCAATACGGTCGGCCGGCCCAACATGCTGACGCTCTCCGCCGGCTTCAGCTACAGCTACGACCTGTCGAAGCCGGAAGGGCAGCGGATCCTGAACATGCGGCTGGACGGCACACCGATCGCCGACGACCGGCTGTACAAGATCGGCATCAGCAATTTCCTGGCGAGCGGCGGCGACAATTTTACCGTCTTCACCAAAGGCACGGACATTGCCGACGGCCCGCAGGATATCGACGCTTTCGAGGCCTATTTCAGCAAGGGCGGGGTGATGCCGCTGCCCCGGACCGACCGGGTCACGCGGGTGGATGCCTCTGCGCGGAAGTAGCTTTTCTTGTCATTCCCGCGAAAGCGGGAACCCAGTTCTTCTTTGAGGCGCTTCGCGCGGCTGGGTTCCCGCTTTCGCGGGAATGACGAAGGAAGAGCAATCAGACGTTGAAGCGGAATAGCATCACGTCGCCGTCCTGGACGACATAGTCCTTGCCTTCCTGCCGCAGCTTGCCCGCCTCGCGCGCGCCGGCCTCGCCGTTGAATTTGACATAGTCGTCGAACGCGATCGTCTCGGCACGGATGAAGCCGCGTTCGAAATCGGTGTGGATTTCGCCAGCCGCCTGCGGAGCCTTGGCGCCCTTGTGCGTGGTCCAGGCGCGCGCTTCCTTGGGGCCGACGGTGAAGAAGGTAATGAGATGCAGCAGCGCATAGCCGGCGCGGATCACGCGGGCGAGCCCGGTTTCGGCAAGGCCAAGATCGGACAGGAACGCCTGGCGCTCCTCGGGATCGAGAGTCGCGATCTCCGCTTCGATCGCCGCGGAGACGACAACGGCCTCGGCGCCCTCGGCCTTCGCCTTTTCGAACACGCGGGCGGAGAGCGCATTGCCCTCGGCCGCGTCGCCTTCATCGACATTGCAGACATAGAGGACAGGCTTCGAGGTCAGCAGCTGCGCCTGATCGAAAAGGCGCTTTTCCTCATCATCCTTCGGCTGAGTGAGGCGCGCCGGCTTGCCTTCGCGCAACAGCTCGAGCGCCTGGCCGAGCACGGAGGCAGCGGCCTTGGCTTCCTTGTCGCCCTGCTGGCCTTTCTTGACGAGATTGGGGACGCGCTTCTCGAGGCTTTCAAGGTCGGCGAGCATCAGCTCGGTCTCGACCGTCTCCGCGTCCGCGATCGGATCGACCTTCCCTTCGACATGCGTGACGTCACCGTCCTCGAAACAGCGCAGGACATGGACGATCGCATCGACTTCGCGGATGTTGGCGAGGAATTGGTTGCCAAGACCCTCGCCCTTGGACGCGCCGCGCACCAGCCCGGCAATATCGACGAACGCCAGCTGCGTCTCGATCTCCTTGGCGGAGCCGGCGATCTTCTGCAGCTGGTCCAGCCGCGCATCCGGCACCGCAACCTGGCCGACATTCGGCTCGATCGTGCAGAAGGGATAATTAGCCGCCTGCGCCGCCGCCGTCTCCGTCAGCGCATTGAAAAGAGTGGACTTGCCGACGTTGGGAAGGCCGACAATGCCGCAACGAAAACCCATGCTCACTCCACATTGTGTCCGTCATCCCGAACTCGTTCGGGATAAGGGTCGAACCGCGAGGCGGTGAAAAGCTTGCCCTGAAACAAGTTCAGGGTGACGATCGAGAATGGCCCTTAGTCGGAAGAAAGCCGCAGCGCCACGTCGTTCATGAAGCGGGCGTCGTCGCCTTTCGCCAGCCATTCGGCTTCGGCGGCAACGGCGCCGAGCAGGTCGGTGAGGCGCTCGATCTCGGTCTTGGCGAAATTGCCGAGGACGTGGCCGGTGACGCGGTCCTTGTGGCCGGGATGGCCGATGCCGATGCGCACGCGGCGGAAGTCGGGGCCCAGATGCGCGTCCAAGCTGCGGATGCCGTTATGGCCGGCGGTGCCCCCGCCGATGCGGACTTTCACTTTGAACGGAGCGAGGTCGAGCTCATCATAGAAGGCGGTGACGTCGCCGGGTTCGAGCTTGTAGAAGCGCATCGCTTCGCCCGCCGCGCGGCCGCTTTCGTTCATGAAGGTGGCGGGTTTGAGAAGCAGGATTTTCTCGGGCCCGATCCGGCCTTCCTGCACCCAGCCCTGGAATGCGCGCCTGGGGGGCGACAAACCGTGCACTTCGGCGATCGCATCGACTGCCATGAAGCCGATATTGTGCCGGTGCATCGCATATTGCGCGCCGGGATTGCCGAGACCGACCCAGATTTGCATTAGTGCAAGCCCCTCCCCTTCAGGGGAGGGGTTGGGGGGTGGGGCTGTCAATGCAGCGCTCTCACCCCCGAACTTCCCCACCCCAACCCCTCCCCTGAAGGGGAGGGGCCAAGGTTGGATCAGCCCTCCGCGCCGTTTTCGGCGGCAGGGGTTTCGTTGTCGCCTTCGGCGCTCTTCAGGCCTGACGGCGCAACGACAGTGGCAATGGTGAAATCGCGATCGGTGATCGCAGACTTGGCACCCTTGGGCAGCGTGACCGCGCTGATATGGATGGATTCGCCCACATCATAGCCCACGAGGTCGATCACGATTTCGTCCGGAATCTCGGCCGCGTCGCAGATCAGTTCCAGCTCGTGGCGGACGACGTTCAGCACGCCGCCACGCTTCAGGCCGGGCGAGGCGTCTTCGTTCGCGAAGCGCACGGGCACGTTGACGTGCACCGTCGAGTGCTCGCCGATGCGCAGGAAATCGACATGGAGCGGACGGTCGGTGACCGGATGAAACTGCACGTCCTTGGGCAGGGTGCGGGTTCCGTTGATCATGATCACCGAGTTCATGAAATGACCGGTGTTCAGAAGCTTTACCAGCTCCCGTTCCTCGACATGAATGCCCTGAGGGGCTTCATTGTTGCCGTAAATGACGGCGGGCACGCGGCCTTGACGGCGAATGGCGCGGGAGGCTCCCTTGCCCGCCCGCTCGCGCGCCTCGGCCGACAGCGTCAGCAGATCGCTCATCGCATGTCTCCAAGTTGCTTAAAGTGGTTCCGTTGCTCCGCCACGCCTCCAGGGATGACCATGGCGGAAGCCGGCGCGCATAGCGGGGGAGGAAGAAAGTTTCAACCCTCTCCCTATTTGGGGAGAGGGGCTAAATTACTGCACCCGTTCGACCTTGAAACCCTGCTTCTCCAGCAGGTCGATCACCGAGCCTTTGCCGGCAAGATGCCCCGCACCTACCGCGACGAGGACCGTGCCCGGCTGGTCGAGCCGGTGCTCAAGCCATCGTACCCAATTGGCGTTGCGCTCGTCGATCAGCACCTTCGCGATCTCCGGCGATTTTTTGAGCTCGTCGTCGAACGTGCGGGCGATAAGCCCGGTGTCGCCCTTGGACCAGGCGGCGAGCATTTTCTGGAAGTCGAAGCGCGCGCTCTTCATGTCCTCGATCATGCTGACAAGCAGCTTGCGCTGCGTGGCCTCAGGCATCGCGTCGAAATAGCCGAGCTGCTGTTCGGTCGTCTCCAGCCCTTCGACCGGGCGGCCAGCAAAGCTCGCGCGCAACTGATTCTCGACGCCATGATCCGGCGAGGCGCCCATGCCGCGATACATCGAGGCGCCGAGCGTCACCGCCACCGCCCAGGTTTCCATGCCGTCCAGCTGCGCCGTGGTGAAACCGGCATCCTTGATCAGCTTTTCGAATTCCGCCCGATTTTCGGCGGGGATGCGGTCGAGGATCGGGGGCAGGCCCGGCGAGAAAGCGAGGCGCTTGTAGAGCGCGGCCATCTTCGCTGCATCGCCCTGATCGTTGATCTCCAGCACCAGCTCCTTCGCGCCGGTCACGGTCTGGTCGAACTTTTTCGTCCGCCATTTGAGCGTGTCCGGCAGCACATGGACAGTGCCGAACAGATAGATGGTCGTATCGGGATCGGAGAGTTTCCACATCGCAGGCTTGGCCTGCGGGGCGGCGGGAGCGGCGCTGCCGCAGGCGGCGAGAGCGAAGCTGAGGAGCAGGGAAAAGGCGTTGCGCATGGCGCGCGCTTATCGCCGCAAGAATGAACGAAGCGCAACCGGCGGCTAAATTGCCTCTGCCTCTTTGCCAATTAACACGGTAAAAGCGTCGGCGTGTCTGGCGCAACGTTCCGCGCGCTTGAGCAAATCGGAGCGCAATCCGGCCGGGATACCGCGCTGCCGTGCCAGCTGCCGGTAAAGCGCTTC
>JAFEEY010000049.1 GCA_018240865.1 Pseudomonadota bacterium
ATCATGTGCGCAGAGGCCGTTCCGTGGCGGTGCCATCGCTCGCTGGTGGCCGACGCGCTGGAAGTGCGCGGTGTTCCTGTGGTCGAGATCCTGTCGGAAACGAGCTGGCGCATGCATGCGCTGACGCCGTTTGCGCGGGTCGAAGGGAAGTCCATAACCTATCCGCCCGAACAGCCGCGCTTGCTTTAGCGTTAGTCGCCGATCCTGGTCAGCGCACCGTCCTTGTGCATCGCGACGTGCTCGGTCTTGTCGCTCTTGATTTCATATTGCGGATCGTCCGCGCTCGCATGGTGGGTGTACCCCTTATAATCCACGTTGCTGGTATGGACCTTGATGATCCGGCCGCTGACATGACCGGCCTCGGAATTCCAGGCGACATGGTCGCCGACCTCGAAGCGCTGGCTCATCCTTCGCTCCCTGCTGCGTCTGATCGGATAACGTCTGGCATGGCCGCCGGGGTCCGGTAAATGCGCCGGGCGGGAAACGCATCCGCTTCCGATCGTTAGGGGAAGGTGGGAGAGATTTCTGTGTCCAGCCTTGACGAACGCCGTGCCGGTCCCGAAACACTGGCGGGAAGCCGCTCCGCCGCCGTGGCGGAGGGCGAAACGGAGATATCGGTGAACGAGATCGTGCAGTCCGCCAAGGAGGCCAAGGAGAGCGAAGAGCGTGCGGACAAGCGCTCGGCCTGGATCGCGGCGGGTGTGGGGGTCGGCATCGGATCGGCGGCCTTGGTGGCGGCGATGCTTTACGCGAACCGGGACAAGCCGAAGACGAAGAAGAAGTAACAACCCCGTTCGTTTCGAGCTTGTCGAGAAACGTATCTCGACTTCGCTCGATACAAACGGGTTTTGAGCGAAAATGAAAAAGGCGGCCCCTTGCGGGACCGCCTTTTTCTGTTCGTGGCTAAGCCTGACGTTTAGCGCTTCGAGAACTGGAAGCTGCGGCGAGCCTTGGCGCGGCCGTATTTCTTGCGCTCGACGACGCGGCTGTCGCGGGTCAGGAAGCCGGCCGACTTGACGGCCGAGCGCAGCGCCGGTTCGTAACGGCTGAGCGCCTGGGCGATGCCGTGCTTCACGGCGCCGGCCTGACCCGAAAGCCCGCCGCCCTTGACCGTTGCGATCACGTCATACTGGCCGTCGCGCTCGGCGACGCCGAACGGCTGGTTGATGACCAGGCGCAGCGTGGGGCGTGCGAAATAGACTTCCTGATCGCGGCCGTTGACCGTGATCTTGCCGGTGCCGGGCTTCAACCAGACGCGGGCGACGGCGTCCTTGCGGCGGCCGGTCGCATAGGCACGGCCCTGCTTGTCGATCTGCTGCTCGCGCAGCGGGGCCGACGGTTGGACCTGAACCGGGGCAGCGGCGGTGTCGCCACCGGCGGCAACGGCCGGCTCGACGCCCTGAGTGATGGCGCCGAGATCGGCGAGGGACTGACGTGTGTCGGACATTATGCGCCCACCTTGTTCTTGCGGTTCATCGAGGCGACGTCGAGCACCTCAGGGTTCTGGGCGGTGTGATCATGCTCGCTACCTGCGAAGATGCGCAGGTTGCGCATCTGCTGGCGGCCGAGCGGACCGCGCGGGATCATGCGCTCCACGGCCTTTTCGAGCACGCGCTCCGGAAAGCGGCCCTCTAGCACCTTGCCCGCAGTGATTTCCTTCAAGCCGCCCGGATAGCCGGTGTGCTTGTAATAGATCTTGTCCTGCAGCTTGTTGCCAGTGAACTTCACCTTGCCGGCGTTGATCACGATGACATTGTCACCGCAATCAATGTGCGGGGTGAAGCTCGGCTTGTGNNTTGCCGCGCAGGATGTTGGCGATGATCGAGGCGAGACGCCCGACCACCAGACCTTCGGCATCGATCAGATGCCATTTCTTCTCGACCGTCGCCGGCGTGGCCGACTTGGTCGTCTTCATGAGCGCCTTCATGGCCACCTCTGACTGGAAACGAATGACGCCGCCCGAAACCGAGCGGCGCTTGCTGGCGGGCATTTGCGTCGGGAGGAGCGGAAAGTCAAGCAAAAGGGCGGGATTCGTGGCGGGTAAAATAATACCTTTCCCGTTAAGCCGTCATCCCGAACTTGTTTCGGGAGAAGGATCGGGCAGCGTGGCATCCGAATTTTGATCGGCCGCGCCCAGTCGTGTGACGCTTGTCCCGAAACAAGTTCGGGATGACGGTTGAGGATGACGGTTGAGTATGCGGATGGGCCAGTGCATCACTCCCGCCCATGACCAAAGCCCTCTTGCTCGCGACTCTCGCGCTCGCCCCGATCGCCGTTTTCGCTCAAACGCCTCCGATGGCGCCGGACACGGTCGCCGAATATGAGCGCGTCCGCCCGCAAGCTGACTATATCCGCCGCGAAGTGATGATCCCGATGCGCGACGGGGTGAAACTCTACACCGTCATCGTGATGCGCAAGGGCACGAAGAACGGCCCGATCCTCCTAAGCCGCACGCCCTATGACGCGGCGGGAGCCACTTGGCGTATCCCGAGCCAGCGGATCGAGGACATCCTGCCGGTCATGGACAAGGAGTTCGTCAATGACGGCTATATCCGCGTCTATCAGGATGTGCGCGGGCTGCATAAGTCCGAGGGCGACTATGTGATGAACCGGCCCTTGCGCGGGCCGCTCAATGACACCCAGGTCGATCACGCGACCGACGCCTATGATACAATCGACTGGCTGGTGAAGAATGTGCCGGAATCGAACGGCAAGGTCGGCATCACCGGTTCCTCCTATCTGGGCTTCACGTCATTGATGGCGCTGGTGGATCCGCATCCGGCATTGAAGGCGGCGGTGCCGCAAAGCCCGATGGTCGATGGCTGGATGGGCGACGACTGGTTCCACAACGGTGCCTTCCGCCTGAACAGCTTCGACTATTTCACCGGGCAGATGGCGAAGAAGAATGACGGCGCGATCCCGCACGGGAATGGCGACGATTACGAGACGTATCTGGAAGCGGGCTCGGCCGGCGATTTCGCGCGCGCCTATGGCCTCGACGCCTTCGCCGTCACCCGCAAGTTCATGGAGCATCCGGCTTACGACAAATATTGGCAGGATCAGGCGGTCGACAAGCTGCTGGGCGCGCGCAAGCTGACCGTGCCGACGATGCTGGTGGTCGGGCAGTGGGACCAGGAAGACAGCTATGGCGCGCCAGCCGTCTATCGCGCGCTGGAGCCGCAGGACAAGAATAACGACATGGTGTCGCTGGTGATCGGGCCATGGCGCCACAGCGGCGTCAATTATGAAGCGCGCGAGCTCGGCCAGCTCAAATTCGCGGGCGACACCGGGCTGCAATTCCGCAGCCAATATATGAAACCGTTCTTCGATCGCTATCTGAAGGACGGCGCGCCGCAGACGCCGACGCCGCCGGTGCTGACCTATGCGACCGGCGCGGACAAATGGCAGATCACACAGGCCTGGCCGATGGGGACGATGAAGCCCCTTTATCTCCAGAAAAGCTTCAGCCTGTCCTGGGCCAAGCCGAGTGGCGGCAGCGATTCCTATCTCTCCGATCCGGCCAATCCGGTGCCGTTCGTGCCGCGCCCGGTCCATATGCGCGACGCGGATGTGTGGAAGCCCTGGCTGGTGCATGATCAAAGCTTCGTCACCGGCCGCCCTGACGTACTCAGCTACAGTTCGGACATACTGGCGAAGCCGGTGCACATCATGGGCGCGCCCAAGGTCGATCTCTGGGCTGCGACGAGCGGCAGCGACAGTGATTGGGTGGTGAAGCTGATCGACGTCTATCCGGACGGCTTCCAGCTGCCCGTCGGCATCGAAATTTTCCGCGGCCGCTACGTCCACAGTTTCGAAAAGCCAGAGGCGCTGAAGCCGGGCAAGGCGGAGAATTTCAGCTGGTCGCTGCCGAACGTGAATCACGTCTTCCTGCCCGGCCACAAGCTGATTGTGCAGGTGCAATCCAGCCTGTTCCCCCTCTACGACCGCAACCCGCAAAGCTTCGTGCCCAACATCTTCAACGCCAAGCCGGGCGATTACCGGAAAGCGACGCAGACAATCTATCACGAAGCGGGCAGGGCGAGCGCAGTGTGGCTGCCGGTGGTGGAGGATTGATCCTAATCCTCGTCATTCCCGCGAAAACGGGAACCCAGCTGAATACTGACTTGGCAGTGCGAAGCGCTGCCGCGCTTGTTTTCTTCGCTAGGTTCCCGCTTTCGCGGGAATGACGGAAAAGGGCTTACGATTTGAACGCTCTATCCACCGCCGCCTGCACAGCGTCCGCGCGAACGCGGGTGACGAGCGACAGGCCCCGCAGCCGGATGCTGCTGCCGCCGAGCAAATGGCCTTCGCGGGTATAGGCCAGCTGGTACAGGGCCGCCGCCTTCCGGACGTCGCCCTTGCTCGTGAAGCGGCTGACGATCGCGACGGGGATGCGCAAATCGCCGGCGCTGCTGCGTTCCGCTTCGCTCTTCTTCAGCGCGTCGGCAATCCAGCGCGCTTCGATGCGCGCGTCGCCGGCCGTCTCGATGGGCGTCACGCCGAGCTTCGCCGGAAAGACGATGCGCTGGCTCTGGATCACCTGATCCGCATCGACCGGTTCCAGCGCCAGCTTGCGCCCGTCATCCTCGGCGCGGGCGCGCAGGACGAGAGCAGTTTCAGTCCGCTCTTCCTTCTCCGCAGCGGCGCTGCGCTCCGCCTCGCTCGACTTGCGCTCCGAATAACTGTTCCACAGAGTCGCGGCGGAGATCAGCACTGCGATCACGGCGACAGCTTCGCCGAGCGTGATCCAGCGGCGGCGGATCGCGGCGGCCTCGCGGCGTTCTTCGGGTGTCTCGCTCAAAACTCTCTCATCCCGAGCAATTTGCGCGGCGCGATCAGTTTCCAGCTCTGTTCGACCCGCGCCGCGACATGATCCCAGTCCACATCGCTCGAGTCCAGTCGCATGCCGACCCAGCCGCTCGGCCCGAAATAGGCCGGGCGATAATAGATGTCCGGATCCTGGTCGATCAATTGCGCCTGCTCGTCCGGCCCGCTGGTCTTCACGATCATCGCCACGATGCCGTCGCCATGATGATCGTGGGTGAAATAGGCGAACATCTTGCCGCCGGCGATGCGGAAACAAGGCATCCCGTGAGAGACGGTCTCTTCTGCGCCCGGCAGTTCCATCGCGATCGCGCGCAGCCTTCCGAGCCTTGCCTCGGGCGTTCGATCCCTCATGACGAACCGGGCGAGCGTGGCGGGGTAGAGCTGGTGTTCGGCGATCAGCACCCGTGCGGCGAGGCTTTCGGTAGTGTCGCCCGGCAGCACCGCAACTTCGATCTGGCCGAGCACGGGGCCGTCATCCAGCTCGGCCGTCACCTCGTGGACCGAACAGCCGACCTTGACGTCACCCGCTGCCATCGCGCGGGCATGCGTGTCGAGGCCCTTATATTTCGGCAGCAGCGACGGATGGATGTTGACGATCCGGCCTGCCCAGCGCTCGATGAAATCCGCCGGCACGATCCGCATGAAGCCGGCGAGCGCGATCTGCTCGACCCCAGCTTTGTGCAGCACCTTGTCCAGCGCGGCGTAAAACTCGGCCTTTTCCTTGGGTTTGTAGGCGGGTAGCCGGGCGACCGGCACGCCTTCCGCCTCGGCCAGCGTCAGCCCAGCCGCCCCCGGCTTGTCGCCTGTCACCAGTACGATCTCATAGGGACATTCGGGCATGCGCGACGCAAAGAGCAGGGCCGCCATATTCGATCCGCGCCCCGATAGCAGGACGGCGACACGGGCCTTGTCAGCCAAGATGCACCGCCTGCCAAGCTTCGCGCGCCGACCAGGCGTCCGCCGAGCCCGCGACCGTGCAGCCGCGCGCGCCATTCTCGATGCGGCCGATTACGAACACCGTCTCGCCTGCCGTTTCCAGCGCGCCCTTGATGGCGTCCGCATTGTCGGGCGACACAACGGCGATCATGCCGATGCCGCAATTGAAAGTGCGCGCCATTTCCTCCGGCTCGATCGCGCCCTGCGCTTGCAGGAAGGCCATCAGCCGCGGCTGCGGCCAGGCATCGGCGTCGATGCGGGCATGCAGGTCTTCGGGCAGCACGCGCGGAATATTCTCGAGCAAACCGCCGCCAGTAATGTGCGCCAGCGCCGCGATCCGGCCAGCCCGCACCAGCGGCAGCAGCGATTTCACATAGATTCGCGTGGGCGCCATCAGCGCGTCGATCAGGATCACCTCCTGGTCGAACAGGGCAGGGCGGTTAAGCTTCCAACCCTTGTCCGCCGCAAGACGCCGGACCAGCGAATAGCCGTTCGAATGGACGCCGGAAGATGCGAGGCCGAGGATCATGTCGCCCGCCTTGACCCGGGTGCCGGTCAGCGCCTGATCGCGCTCCACTGCGCCGACGCAGAAGCCGGCCAGATCGTAGTCGCCGGGCGCATACATGCCCGGCATCTCGGCCGTCTCGCCGCCGATCAGCGCGCAGCCGGCCTGCAAGCAGCCTTCCGCGATCGACGCGATCACGCGCTCGGCGGTTTCGGGCTCCAGCTTGCCGGTCGCGAAATAGTCGAGGAAGAACAGGGGTTCGGCGCCCTGCACGATCAGGTCGTTCGCGCACATCGCGACCAGGTCGATGCCGACGCCATCGTGCCGGTTCTGCTCGATCGCGAGCTTCAGCTTGGTGCCCACCCCGTCATTGGCGGCGACTAGCAGCGGATCCTTATAGCCGGCAGCTTTGAGGTCGAAGAAGCCGCCGAACCCGCCCAGCTCCGCATCCGCGCCCGGCCGACGGGTGCTTTTCGCAAGCGGGCCGATCGCTTTCACCAGGGCATTGCCCGCCGCGATCGAAACGCCCGCCTGGGCATAGGTGTAGCTCTTGCCGTCGCTCATGGCCTGCGACTACCGAACCCGTCATTCCGGCGAAAGCCGGAATCCAGCTTTCTTCTACAAAAGCCGGCAGAAGAAGCTGGGCCCCGGCTTTCGCCGGGGTGACGTACAAGCCGGGGTGACGGAGAAGAGAGCCGCAACGCCTAGCTTTTTGCCTCGTCCCGCGCCAGAAGGGCGGCGTGATCGCACTTCGCCGTTTTTCCGTGCCTTTGCCGCTCGTCCTGATCTTCGCGATGGCGCTGGGCCTCGCCGCCATGCTGCGCGCGCAGATCGAAGGCGGGGAGCGCGGCGTGCCGCCGATCGACAGCTCGTCGAGCTTCGAAGTCTCGGGCATCGAGGTGGACACCTATGCCGCCAATGCCGATGCCGCGCGGCTCGCCGGCTGGCGCGAGGCGCAGCGCAAAGGCTGGGACGCGCTTTGGGGCCGGATGCATGGTGGCGAGAAAGGGCCGTCGCTCTCCGATTCGGCGCTGGACGGCATCGTCGCCGGCGTCGTTGTCGAGGATGAGCAGATCGGCCCGCGCCGCTATATCGCGCGGCTGGGCATTCTGTTTGATCGGGCGCGGGCGGGCGCCATTCTCGGCAATTCGGGCAGCCTGCTCCGGTCGGCGCCGATGCTGTTGATCCCGGTCGAATGGTCGGGTGGCGTGCCGCAGGCGTTCGAAACGCGCACCGAATGGCAGAAGGCCTGGGCGCGGTTCCGCACCGGCAACAGCCCGGTCGATTATGTGCGGCCGACCGGCACCGGCCCCGATTCGCTGATCCTCACCCCGTCGCAGACCTGGCGGCCGGGGCGCAATTGGTGGCGCGTTTTGATCGACGGCTACGGCGCTGCCGATGTGCTGATTCCGCAGGTCGAGATCGAACGGCAATGGCCGGGCGGACCGGTGATCGGCCGCTTCACGGCGTTTCACGGTCCTGACCGCCAGCCGATCGGCGGCTTCGTGCTTCGCGTCGATTCGGCGGACGGATTGCCCAAGCTGATGGACGAAGGCGTGAAGCGGATGGATGCGCTGTTCACGCGCGCCCTCCAGGCTGGGCTGCTGACGCCTGATCCGTCGCTGATCGTCGAACCGGCCGTGCCCGAGGACGAAGCCGACGATCTGGAAGCGATGCCCGAGGATACCGCCGCGATCGAATCGCCGACGCTTGCTGGGAGCTCGGTCTTCAATGTCCAATACGATACGCCCGATGTGACTTCGGTCAGCGCGGGCGAGGCGGCGCTGCGCTCGATCCCTGGCGTCAGCGCGGCCAATACCGGCAGCCTCGCGCTCGGCGGTGTCTCGGTGATGCGCGTGACCTATGGCGGTGATCTGGCGGGTCTTGCCGCAGCATTGCAGGCGCGCGGCTGGCAGGTGCAGCAGGGGCCGAACACGCTCCGTATTCGGCGAGGCGCTGCTCCCGCCGCGGCGCCCAGCGGGGCCGCCGCCGCTAAATGAGCCAGATCGCGCTGCCGCTCGGCTGGCCCGCCGACGAGCGTCAGGAAGATTTCATTGTTGGCGAAAGCAACGCGCGCGCCGTCCGCCACCTTGAACATTGGGGCACCTGGCCGGTGATGGCGACGGTCCTGACCGGCCCGCGCAAATCCGGCCGCAGCCTGCTCGCCCGGCTGTTCGTGCGCAAATCGGGCGGACGGATGATCGACGATGCCGATCGTCGGCCGGAGGAGGAACTGTTCCACGCCTGGAACGCGGCGCAGGAAACGCACAAGCCGCTGCTGATCGTCACGGATCACGCGCCTCCCGTCTGGAAGATAAGGCTGCCCGATCTGCGCACGCGGCTTTCGGCAACGCCGGTCGTCAATCTCGGCGATCCTGACGACGCCCTGGCGGCGGACCTCATCGAAAAGCTGCTGCGTCAGCGCAATCTGCAGGTGCCTCCCGGCCTGGTACAATGGCTGGTGCCGCGCATCGAACGTTCACATATCGGGATTATCCGCGCGGTCGACACGCTCGACGAGGCCGCCCTGGCCCGCCGGGTGCGATTGTCCGTGAAGCTGGCCCGCGATACGTTCGGCCTGAAGCAGGAGGATTTGTTCTGATGACGCGGCCCGAACCGGTCGTTCGCGATGAAGAGCGCGCGGGTGCCAGCGCTCAGCAGCGTTATTTCAATCGTGAATTGAGCTGGCTGGCCTTCAACCGGCGCGTACTTGAGGAAGCGAGCAACCCCAATCACCCGCTGCTGGAGCGGCTGCGCTTCCTCTCCATTTCCGGTAATAATCTCGACGAATTCTTCATGGTCCGCGTGGCTGGCCTGAAGGGGCAGCAGATCCAGAATGTCGAGGAGCGCTCGCCCGACGGCATGACCGTCAACCAGCAGCTCGCCGCCGTGACCGACGAGGCCGAGCGGCTGCTGCAGAGTCAGCAGCGCGTCTGGGGCGAGCTCCAGCACGCGCTGGCGCTGGAAGGCATTTCGGTCGTCTCCGAGCATGACCTCGACGCGGAAGAACGCGCCTGGCTGGAAACGCACTTCCGCGCGCACATCTTCCCGATCATCACGCCCCAGGCGCTCGATCCGGCGCACCCGTTCCCGTTCATCCCGAACAAGGGGCTGAGCCTGATCTTCGACCTGACTCGCCTGTCGGACAAGGAGCCGATCC
The DNA here is from genome assembly GCA_018240865.1 of Pseudomonadota bacterium. Classification (GTDB taxonomy): domain Bacteria; phylum Pseudomonadota; class Alphaproteobacteria; order Sphingomonadales; family Sphingomonadaceae; genus Sphingomonas_B. The sequence goes on from JAFEEY010000049.1 coordinate 9,429, forward strand.
GCGAGCTCGTCATGCTGCCGCAGACTCTGCCGCCGTTCGTCCGCCTGCCGGGCGAGGCCGCGCGATATGTCGCGATGGAATCGGTGCTGCGCTGCTTCACGTCGCTGCTCTTCCCCGGTTATCAGGTGGAGGGTTCGGGCGTGTTCCGGATCATCCGCGACAGCGATATCGAGATCGAGGAAGAGGCGGAGGATCTGGTCCGCTACTTCCGCAGCGCGATCAAGCGCCGTCGCCGCGGCCGGGTGATCCGTCTGGAACTGGAAGCCGGTATTCCCGAAGCGCTCGAGCGGCAGGTGCGCGGCGAATTGGGCGCTGCGGATACGATCCTCAGCGTTGCCGATGGCTTGCTTGGCCTGGGTGATCTGGAAGCTCTGGTCGATGAAGACCGCCCCGACCTCAAATGGGATCCGTTCAGCCCGCGCTTCCCCGAGCGTATCCGCGAATATGGGGGCGACTGTTTTGCGGCGATCAAAGCGAAGGACATCGTCGTCCACCATCCGTATGAGACGTTCGACGTCGTACTCGCTTTCTTGAACCAGGCGGCAGCGGACCCTGACGTGGTCGCGATCAAGCAGACGCTCTACCGAGCGGGCAAACAGTCGGCCGTGATCCGTGCGCTGATCGATGCCGCAGAGGCCGGAAAATCGGTGACAGCGGTTGTCGAGCTGAAGGCGCGTTTCGATGAAGAGCAGAACCTGCTCTGGGCCTCGGCGCTGGAGCGCGCGGGCGTACAGGTCGTCTATGGCTTTATCGAATGGAAAACGCACGCCAAAGTGTCGATGGTCGTGCGGCGCGAAGAGGGCGGCTATCGCACCTACTGCCATTTCGGCACCGGCAATTATCACCCGATCACGGCGCGGGTGTATACCGATCTGAGCTTTTTCACCGCAGACCCCCGTGTCGGCCGAGATGCGGCGCAGCTGTTCAACTACATCACCGGCTATGTCGAGCCGACCGCGCTCGAGATGATCACCATGTCGCCGCTCGATCTGCGCGACAAATTGTGTGCGTTGATCGACGCGGAGATCGCGCACGCCAGGGCCGGCCATCACGGGTCGATCTGGGCGAAGATGAATTCGCTGGTCGATCCGGCGATGATCGAAAAACTCTACGAAGCGAGCGCGGCCGGCGTGCATATCGATCTGGTGGTGCGCGGCATCTGCTGCCTGCGCCCCGGCGTGCCCGGTCTGTCGGAGAATATCCGGGTCAAGTCGATCGTCGGCCGCTTCCTGGAACATAGCCGCATCTTCGCCTTCGGGAATGGCCGCCCGCTGCCCAATGACAAGGCGAAAGTCTTCATTTCGTCGGCCGACTGGATGCCGCGCAATTTCGATCGCCGCGTCGAATATATGCTGCCGATCGTGAACCCGACCGTCCACGATCAGATCCTCGACCAGGTCATGGTCGCGAACCTGATCGACAATGAACAAAGCTGGGAGCTGCAGCCGGACGGCAGCTATGTCCGTGACGTGCCGGGCGAGCGGCCGTTCAATCTACATCGCTATTTCATGACCAACCCGTCACTGTCGGGCCGGGGCAAGTCGCTCGCCAACAGTGACGCCGTCCCGAAACTCAGCCTGAGGCGCCGGTGACTGATTCGTTTCCGCGCCAGGCGATCATCGACATCGGTTCCAACTCGATTCGTCTGGTCGTCTATGGCGGTCCGCCGCGGATCCCGGCGACGCTGTTCAACGAGAAGATCATGGCGGGACTTGGCCGCACGCTGGATGCGACCGGCGCCATTCCCGATGCGTCGATCGACAGTGCACTGAGGGCGCTCGCCCGTTTCAAACGCCTTGCCGCGATGATGGGCGTGACCAGCCTTCGTACCGTCGCGACCGCCGCCGTGCGCGATGCGAGCAACGGCAACGAACTTCTCAGCCGCGCGGCTGATCTGGGTCTCGGCGTCGAATTGCTGTCGGGCGAGCAGGAAGCCGAAACCGCAGCGCTGGGCGTTCTTTCCGCCATTCCGGATGCCGACGGTATTGTCGGCGATCTTGGCGGCGGCAGCCTGGAGTTGGCCCGGGTGGCCGGCGGAAAAGTGCTGGATCGCATATCCTTTCCGTTGGGCGTTCTTCGTATTTCCGGGCTGCGCGAGACCAAGGGCGCGCTGGAGAAACTTGTGGCGAGCCAATTGGCGAAGGCGCCGTGGCTGAAACGGGCAAGGACTCTGCCGCTCTATCTGGTGGGCGGTTCGTGGCGCGCGCTGGCGCGGGTGGACATGGCGCTTTCGGCCTATCCGCTGGCGATCGTGCATCAATATGAAATGCTGCCCGACAGCGCCGCGCGGCTGGCGCGGGTCGTCGCGCAAAGCAGTCGTGAACAATTGCGGCTGGTGCCGTCGCTCTCCGGCTCGCGTGTCGCGACATTGGGGGAAGCATCAGCGCTGCTGGCAGCGCTGGTGCGCGAGCTCAAGAGCAGTAAGCTCATCGTTTCCGCTTACGGCTTGCGCGAAGGCCTGATCTTCGGTGCGCTTCCCGAAGAGGTTCGCGGCGAAGACCCGCTGATCGCCGCCTGCCGCGAAGAGGCCGAAGTCCAGGGTCGCTTCCCTGAGCATGGCGAGTTGCTCGACCAGTGGATCGCGCCACTTTTCCCGAAAAATACCGACGCGCGTCTGCGGCTCGCCGCCTGCCTGCTGGGCGACACCGGCTGGCGGGCCAATCCGGAGTTCCGCGCCGAGCGGGCGTTCGAGACCGGCGCGCACGGCAATTGGGTCGGCATCGACGCACGGGGGAGGGTGCTGCTCGGCCAGGCATTGTTCACCGCGTTCGGCGGCGGACCCAATGCGCTGAATGGCCTCGCGACATTGGCCGGGGACGCCGAACTGCGCCGGGCGGTGCAATGGGGTCTCGCGGTCCGGCTCGGCCAGCGGCTGAGCGGCGGCGTGGCTGCGCCGCTCAGGCGCTCGTCGCTGGCGGTTGAAGGGAAAACCCTAAAGCTTTCCCTCGCCGCGGAAGATCGGGAGCTTTACGGCGACGCGGTCGACAAGCGCTTCCGTCAGCTCGCCGGCGATATGGGGCTGGAAGCGAAACTCGTCTGATCAGCCGCAGTCAAAGCCGGTGATTTGGTTTTGCGCGTCCAGTGAGACGTTAAGGCGGTCGATCCGATAATCCATCGTCATCACAGCGCCGGGCGGTTTCCAGCGCAAGGTGCGCGACCCACTGAGGCGGAGCGCCTTGGCGGCCAGCTCCGCCGTCGCCGGCTGCCCGATCATCGTCTTGAGCGGGGCCGCATCACATCTGGCGTTGCTGGAGGCTGTCGGAGGAGCCTTATCCGCCACTGCACAGCCAACGAGCAGCAAGGCAAATGGCAAAACCCTCATGCGTCCGCCTCCGCCCTGGTCATTTTGAGCTTGCCCTGCTGGACCGCGAAGGCGAGCCGGCCTTCGACCAGGTCAAGCGCATCCTTGCCGAATTGCTCCGAGCGCCAGCCGTCAAGGATCGCAAGGCCGTCGCGCCGGCCTGCGGCGAGTAGCTCCAATTCGTCGATGCGCGCGAGCAGGCGCGGTGCGACGTCGATCTCCCGCGCGCGAATCTTCAGCAGCAGCTTCAGCAGGTCCGCGACCAGCGAGCCCTCCTTACCGAGCCCGGGGCGCTTGTCTTCGCGCGGCATTTCAGCAGGACTGAGCGGCTGGGCTTCGGCCAACGCCTTCATCATCCGCCCGCCGATATCGTTGCCGCCCCAGCTTGCAGACAGTCCGCGCACTCTCGTCAGATCGGTCTGCTCGCGCGGCGGGTGGGCGGCGATATCCGCCAGCGTCTCGTCCTTGACGATGCGGCCACGCGGCAGGTTCTTGCCCCGCGCCTCGCGTTCGCGCCAAGCGGCCAGCACTTTCAGCCGGCCCAGCACATCCGGCTTGCGGCTCGGGATTTTGACCCGCTGCCAGGCAAGGTCGGCGTCGTTCCTGTAATTGGCCGGGTCCGCCAGCCGCTCCATTTCCTCATCCAGCCAATGGCCACGGCCCAGCTTGAGGAGGCGATTGATGATCATCGGGAAGATGCGAACGAGATGCGTCACATCGCCGATCGCATAGTCGATCTGGCGCTTGTCGAGAGGGCGGCGCGCCCAATCGGTGAAGCGCGCGCCCTTGTCGAGCTGGATTCCCAGCCAGCTGTCGATGAGATTTCCGTAGCCGATCTGCTCGCCCTGGCCGAGCGCCATCGCAGCGATCTGGGTGTCGAAGATCGGATGCGGGGTTTTGCCGGTCAGGTTGAAGATGATCTCCACATCCTGCCCGCCGGCATGGAAGACCTTCAATACTTCTTCATTCTCGACCAGCAGATCGAGCAGAGGCTGCAGATCCAGCCCATCCGCCTTGGGGTCGATCGCCGCAGCTTCATTCTCGTCGGCGATCTGGATCAGGCAGAGATCGGGCCAGTAAGTGTTTTCGCGCATGAACTCGGTATCGACCGCGACGAAGCGGGATTGGGCGAGACGCGAACAGAGATCGGCAAGCGCGGCGCTGTCGGTAATCAGCGGAAGTATGTCCATGTTCGCGCCATAGCCACCTCACGCGCCTTGACAATCCCGTCCGGGACGGGGAAGCGCCCCGGCAAACAATCAGCCGCCATTCCGGCGAAGGCCGGAATCCAGCTTCTTCTGCCTTTTCTGCTCGGAAGCCAGCTGGATCCCGGCCTTCGCCGGGATGACGAAGAAGGACGAACCAACATGCACGCCTACCGCACTCACACCTGCGGCGCGCTTCGCGCCTCCGATGTCGGCGAGACCGTCCGGCTTTCCGGCTGGGTGCATCGCAAGCGCGATCATGGCGGCGTGCTCTTCATCGACCTGCGCGATCATTACGGCATCACGCAGGTGGTGGCGGACGCGGATTCGCTGGCGCTGCCGATCTTTGAGGCGCTGCGTGTCGAATCGGTGGTGACAATCGACGGCGTCGTGAAGGCGCGCGCGATCGGTACCTCCAATGCGACGCTTCCGACCGGAGACATCGAAGTCTTTGCCAAGGCCGTAACCGTCCAGTCGGCCGCACAGGAGCTGCCGATGCCGGTGGCGGGCGAGGCGGAATATCCCGAGGATATCCGCCTGCGCTACCGCTTCCTCGATCTGCGCCGCGAGCGGCTGCACGCCAACATTGTGCTGCGCAGCCAGGTGATCAGCTCGATCCGGCGGCGGATGATCGACCAGGGTTTCACCGAGTTCCAAACGCCAATCCTGACGGCGTCGAGCCCCGAGGGCGCGCGCGACTATCTGGTGCCCAGCCGCGTGCATCCGGGCAAATTCTACGCGCTTCCCCAGGCGCCGCAGATGTTCAAGCAGCTGATCATGGTCGCGGGCTTCGATCGCTATTTCCAGATCGCGCCCTGCTTCCGCGACGAGGATGCCCGCGCCGACCGATCGCCCGGCGAGTTCTACCAGCTCGATTTCGAGATGAGCTATGTCACGCAGGATGACGTGTTCGCGGCGATCGAGCCGGTGCTGCACGGCGTATTCGAGGAATTCGCGAAAGGCCGTTCGGTCAGCGCCGCGCCATTCCCGCGCATCCCCTACCGCGAGGCGATGCTGAAATATGGCTCCGACAAGCCGGACCTCAGGAACCCGATCGTCATCACGGATGTGTCGAAGCATTTCGAAGGCTCGGGCTTCGGCCTGTTCGCGCGCATGGTCGAAAGCGGCAATGTCGTCCGCGCTATCCCGGCGCCGAACACGGCCGACAAGAGCCGCAAATTCTTCGACGACATGAACGAATGGGCGCGCAGCGAAGGTCATGCCGGCCTTGGCTACATCACCCAGAAGGGCGGCGAGCTGGGCGGCCCGATCGCCAAGAATCATGGCGAGGAAGCCACCCGCAAGCTGATCGCCGAGCTGGGCCTTGGCCCGGACGACGGCATCTTCTTTGCAGCCGGTAAGGAAGGCCAGGCGGCGAAACTCGCCGGCGCCGCCCGCACCCGTGTGGGCGAGCAGCTCGGCCTGATCGACCAGAACCGGTTCGAGTTCTGCTGGATCGTCGACTTCCCGATGTTCGAATATGACGAGGAAGCAAAGAAGGTCGATTTCAGCCACAACCCCTTCTCAATGCCGCAGGGCGAGATGGAAGCGTTGGAAACCAAAGATCCGCTCGATATTCTCGCCTATCAATACGATATCGTCTGCAATGGCGTGGAGCTGTCGTCTGGCGCGGTCCGGAACCATCGGCCGGAAATCATGTACAAGGCGTTCGAGATCGCCGGCTACAGCCAGTCCGATGTCGACACCAATTTCGCGGGCATGATCAACGCCTTCAAGTTCGGTGCGCCGCCGCACGGCGGGTCCGCGCCGGGCATCGACCGCATCGTCATGCTGCTCGCCGACGAGCCGAATATCCGCGAAGTCATCCTCTTCCCGATGAACCAGAAGGCCGAAGATCTGATGATGGGCGCGCCGAGCCAGGTCACGCCCAAACAGCTCCGCGAGCTCCATATCCGCACGGTCGATGGCCCGGGCGCGCGGGACGGGAAGGCGGCCGCGGCGGTGGTCGCGCCGGAATAACGATCGTCCCAGGATAGGACATCCAGAACACCGTTCGGGCTGAGCTTGTCGAAGCCCTCCCTTTTCTTTTGGCCCTGACGGAACAAGAAGGGAGGCCTTCGACAAGCTCAGGCCGAACGGTGGTTATGGCAATTGATCTGAAAGATTTCGAACAGGGCGCCGATTATGCCGGCGACTATGATGCGGACCTCGCCGCGCTGCAGGAGCGGCTGGCGCGTATCCAGGTCGCGCATATCGTCCACAAGCGCCGCGCGATCGTCGCGATCGAGGGCTGGGACGCGGCGGGGAAGGGCGGTATCATCCAGCGCCTGACCGCGAAATGGGATCCGCGCTATTTCGACGTCTGGCCGATCGGCGCGCCGACGCCCGAGGAAAAGGACAAGCATTTTCTCTGGCGCTTCTGGAAAAAGCTGCCGCTTTCCGGCGACATCGCGATTTTCGATCGCAGCTGGTACGGCCGCGTGCTGGTCGAGCGGGTCGAAGGTTTCGCGACCGAGGCGGAGTGGAAGCGCGGCTATGACGAGATCAACGAGTTCGAAGCGCAGCAGCGGGATTGCAACACGACGCTGATCAAGCTCTTCATCCACATCACCCAGAAGACGCAGGACAAGCGCCTGCTCAAACGCTTCGAAGACTCGTGGAAACGCTGGAAGACCGGCGCCGAGGATTACCGCAACCGCGAGAAGCGCGACGCCTATCTGAAGGCGATGGACGACATGTTCCGCCATACTGACACGCGCTGGGCCCCGTGGACGGTGATCGACGGCAACGACAAGAAAGCCGCCCGCATCGCCGCGCTCACCGCCATCGCCGATCAGCTGGAAGCGAAAGTGGAAATGACGCCGCCGCCGGTCGATCCGGAGATGGAGAGGCTGGTGCGGAAGACGTTGGGGGAAATATAGAACCCGTCCATGCCGAGTGTAGTCGAGGCACGCACGTCCTTCTGACGATGATAGATTGGCAATTCGTCCCTCGACTTCGCTCGGGATGGACGGTTGAGAACAGGGCTATTTCGCAGGATAGCTGATAGCAATTACTTCATATTCCTTCTCCCCGCCCGGCAGCGTGATCCGCCGCAAATCGCATACCGCCGCCCCGCGCAATGCGCGGGCGATCGGAGACCCCCAACCCACAAGCCCGGCGCCGGCATCGGCTTCATCGTTGCCGACGATCGTCAGCGTGCGGTGATTGTCGTCCTCGTCCGCGATGGTCACGGTTGCACCGAAATAGACGCGCGTACGGTCGGGCTGCTGAGCGGGATCGACGACCTTCGCCGCTTTCATCTTCGCGGAGAGGCGGCCGAGCGTGCGGTCGATCTCGCGCAGCCGCTTGCGGCCGTAGATATAGTCGCCATTCTCGGACCGGTCGCCATTGCCAGCGGCCCAGCTGATCGTCTCGACCAGCTTCGGCCGCTCGTTGCCGAACAGCCGGTCGTATTCGGCGCGAAGCGCGGCGAAGCCTGCGGGGGTGATGTAGTTGGGGCGGTCCATATTCGCCCCGTCATTGCGAGGAGCGGAGCGACGAAGCAATCCACTCCTTGCCGGGCGCTGGATTGCTTCGCTTTGCTCGCAATGACGGAGAAGGCTAACCCCGCGTACTCTTGCCCAGATAGGCGCTCAGCATGCCCGGCCCGCGCATCCGCGCCTTTTCAGGGTGCAGCGTGTCGTACACCACGGCGTTTTCCAGCACGCGCTGGACGTAGTTCCGGGTCTCGAAGAACGGGATATTCTCGATCCATTTGACCATATCGGCGCCGGGCAGGCGCGGATCACCATTGGCGGTGATCCATTTGTTCACATTGCCGGCGCCGGCATTATAGGCGGCGACGGCCAGCGGATAGCTGCCGCCGAACCGGTCGAGCAGGCGCTGGAAGTAGGTGGAGCCCAGCTGGATATTATAGCCGATATCGCTGGTGAGGGCTGTGGTATCATAGGAAAGGCCGATCTTGTCTGCCTGTTCACGCGCCGTGCCCGGCATCAGCTGCATGAGCCCGCGCGCGCCGGCGCGGCTGATCGCGGCCCGGTCGAACTGGCTTTCCTGTCGCGCGATCGCGTGGATGATCGTCGTCCATGCCTCCTGGCCCTGCGGCATCGCCACGACCGGATAGCCGGCGCGGACATAGTCGCTAGCGCCGTTCAGTCGGGCGTTGCGCCCGACCATCACGGCGAGATCCGGCCGGCCGATGCCCTGTGCCAGCTCAGCCGCGAGCGCGTGGTCGGCATCGGTCTCGACACTGGCGGCGATCGCGCGGATGAACAGGCTTTGGGTCTGCCAATCCCCTTGCTGGCCCAGGATGCGCGCTGCGCGCACGATCTCGCGCTGGTTGAAGGCGAGCCGCTCGGATGCGCTGGGCGTGGTCGCGCCGGTCGTGCCGGGCGGCGGGATTTCGCGGCCCAACCGTTCGAGCGCCAGCTGGCCGTAGAATTGATCGGGATGCGTCGCCGCCAATGCCAGCAGCCGGCTGGTGTCGGCGGCGCGCCCGGCTGTCTGGGCGGCGCGGGCAGCCCAATATTGGCCCTTGGCCTGGGTCTGCGGCGATTTGGCGGCGCCGGCATAGCGTTCGAACATGCCCATGGCGTCGGCGGCCCGGCCATTGTTCAGCGCGGTCCAGCCGGCGAGCCACACCAGGCTGGTATAGTCGTCACGCTCGCCGATCGGGCGTTCGCGGACGGCAGTGCCCGGCGCATAGGTCTCGTCGACCAGCTTCGCGATCTGCAACGCGCTGCGCGTATCACCCGATTCCGCCGCGGTCTTGGCGGTGGAAAGCAGCAGCTCGAACCAGCGCTCGATCTCGGCCGGGCGCCCGCTCAGCTGGCGCGGCTGGGCAAGCCATGACGCAGCGGCGCTTTGCGAGACGGAGCGCAGCCAGATCGCCTTGTCGGCGATGAAGCCCGCATCGTTCTGGGCCGAAGCCGGCAGGGCGTCGGCGACCATTTGCGCATCGGGAGCGTTGGTGCGCAGCGCATAGCGCGCGGCGAAGAGCTGCTGCTTGGCAGGCGAGACGAGCGCCATCTGACGCTGCGCCGCGCTCGTCTTGCCCGCCCAGAGCAGCCGATCCATCCGCTCGTCCTGATCGGCGGGCGTGAAGCCGGTGCCGAAGCGGCCGAGCACTAGCGCCTCGTCGGCGGTGCTGAGCGAGCCGGACGTCCAGGCCTTGCGCGCGGCAGCGAGCGCATCGCCGCGGCGGCCGACGGCCTGCAAGGCTTCGGCATAGCGGGCCTGGCCGGTGTTGGTCAGCGGCGGGAATTTGTCGAAAAAAGCGATGACGCGGCTTGGTGACACCTGATCCGGCAGGAGCACGCGCTCGGCAGAGCGGCGCATCGCGGCTTCGCCCGGCCAGCCGGGATGGGCGACGAGGAAGCTCGCATAGCTGTCGAACGAAAGATTATCCGACTGGCGCAGCGCATTCCATTGCGGGATCGCCGCCGCGACCGGATCGCCAGCGTTATAGGGCGCCATCGGAGCGGACGGCTGGGTCGGGATCAGCTGGGTGGGATCCGCGACAACAGTGGACGCCCCCATGCCGAGCAGGAGCACACACGGCAAAACTAGTCGCTTGCTCATGCTGGACAGTCTAGGCGTGCGATCCTTATCTGGAAGTGAACCGGCCATATCTTACCCCACGCTGGCCCATGAAGATGCCCGAAACACGGACTCGGGTGAAGGAGCAAATGCATGTTTTCCGGCTCGATTCCGGCCCTGACGACTCCTTTTCGCGACCAAATGGTCGACGAGGCCGCGTTCACCGCCTTCGTCGACTGGCAGATCGCGGAAGGAAGCCATGCGCTGGTCCCGTGCGGCACGACCGGCGAATCGGCGACGCTCTCCTATGATGAGCATTACCGCGTGATCGATCTGTGCATCGAGGCGGCGAAGGGCCGCGTGCCGGTGATCGCCGGCTGCGGCTCCAACGATACAGCGACCGCCAAGCGGCATATGGCCCATGCCAAGGCTGCCGGTGCGGCTGCCGCTCTGGTCGTCATGCCCTATTACAACCGGCCCAATCAGGACGGGCTTTATGCGCATTTCGCTGTCCTCGCCGAAGCCTGTGACTTGCCGATCATTCTCTACAATGTACCCGGCCGCACGGTCAGCGATATGACGGTCGATACAATGGCGCGGCTGGCAGAGATCCCGACGATCGTCGGCGTGAAGGACGCTACCGGCAATGTCGCGCGAGTGACGGCGCAGCGGCTCGCCTGCGGCGCCGATTTCGTGCAGCTTTCCGGCAATGACGATATGGCGCTGGGTTTCATGGCGATGGGCGGCGTCGGGTGCATTTCCGTCACGGCCAATGTCGCGCCGCGCCTGTGCGCGGACTTCCAGAGTGCCTGCCTCGCCGGCGACTGGGCGGCGGCGCTGGCCCTCCAGGACCGGCTCTATCCGCTCCACGCCGCCTTGTTCAGCGACGCCTCGCCCGGGCCGGCCAAATATGCGCTGAACAAACTGCGTCCCGATTTCTCGGCCGAATTGCGCCTGCCGATGACACCGCCGTCAGAGGCGAGCCGCGCGGCGGTGGATGCAGCGCTCGCTCATGCAGGATTGATCTGACTTGGCCCGTCCGCGTCCCACAGAATTCGACAAGAAGAAGATCGTCGCCGAGAATCGGCGCGCGCGCTTCGACTATTTTATCGACCAGGTGTTCGAAGCCGGCATCGTGCTGACCGGCACGGAAGTGAAGTCGCTGCGCTTTGGCGAGGGCTCGATCGCAGAAAGCTATGCCGAAGTGAAGGATGAGGAGATCTGGCTGATCAACTCCAACGTGCCCGAGTTCAGCCACGGCAACCGCTTCAATCATGAGCCGAAGCGCCCGCGCAAGCTGCTGCTGAAGGAGCGCGAGATCGCCAAGATGCACGGCGCCGTCGCACGCGAGGGCATGACGCTGGTGCCGCTTTCCATCTACTTCAACGGCAGAGGCCGGGCGAAGGTCGAACTGGCGCTCGCCAAGGGCAAGAAAGCACACGACAAGCGCGAGACGATCAAGGAGCGCGACTGGAAGCGCGAGCAGTCGCGGCTGCTGCGGCAGCATGGGTGATCTTTCCAGCAACCTGCACCGTTCGGGCCGAGCCTGTCGAAGCCCTCCCTTTCTTTCCTGAAACGTCGAAAGAAGAAGAGCGGCCTTCGACAAGCTTAGGCCGAACGGTGTTTATGGTGCCACGTCGTCCAACGCCCCGGCCAGCGCCACGAATTCCGCAACGCTCACGGTCTCCGCACGCCGCGTCGGGTCGATGCCGAGGCGCTCCATCGCCTCAGCCGCGCCCGGCAGGCCTTTCAAACTCTGCCGCAGCATCTTGCGGCGCTGTCCGAAGGCAGCGGCAGTCAGGCGCTCGAGCGTCGTGACGCGCACGCCTGCCGGCGCTTCTGCCGGGACGATATGCACCACCGCGCTCATCACCTTCGGCGGCGGCGTGAAGGCGGAGCGGTGGACATTCATCGCGATCCGTGCCGTCGACCGCCACTGGGCAAGCACTGCAAGGCGGCCATAAGCATCGCTATCCGGTGCGGCGACAATGCGCTCGGCGACTTCCCTCTGGAACATAAGCGTCAGCGACTTCCACCAGGGCGGCCAGGCTTCGCCGGTCAGCCAGCCGACCAGCAATGCAGTGCCGACATTATAGGGCAGGTTGGCGACGATATGGCCGCCGCCGCCCAACTCCGCCTCGGCATCGACTTTCAGCGCGTCCGCCTCGATGACGCGCAGACGGCCCGGCGCCCACTCTGAAAGCTCGGTCAGCGCGGGGAGACAGCGGCTGTCGCGTTCGATCGCGGTGACGTAGGCACCGGCGCGAAGCAGCGCGCGGGTCAGGCCGCCGGGCCCAGGGCCGACTTCCAGCACCCGCTCGCCCCCAAGCGGACCGGGAATGCGCGCGATGCGGTCGAGCAATTGCTCATCAAACAGGAAATTCTGCCCGAGCGCCTTGCTGGCGCTGAGCCCGTGCCTTGCAATCACGTCCCGCAATGGGGGCAGATCGCTCAAGCCGCGCAATATTCCGCTTTTCGTTGCTGAACCGCGTCGCCCGCCAGGCGAATGGCCGAGATCATCGCGCCGGGATGCGCCTTGTTCCGCCCCGCGATCGGGAAGGCGGTGCCGTGATCGGGCGCGGTGCGCACGATGGGCAGGCCAAGCGTCGTATTCACGCCCTGGTCGAAATAGAGCGTCTTCAAAGGAATCAGCGCCTGATCATGATACAGGCAGATCGCCGCATCATATTCGGCGCGCGCGCGGGCGTGGAACATCGTGTCTGCGGCGAACGGGCCTGCGGCCTCGATTCCTTCCTCACGCAACATTTCGATCGCGGGCGCGATCAGGTCGATTTCCTCGGTGCCGAGCGCGCCATTCTCGCCGGCATGCGGATTGATGCCGGCAAAAGCGAGCCGGGGTTCGGCAATGCCGAATTGGCGCTGGAGGCCCCGCGCCGTCGTGCGTGCTTTCGCTGCGATCACTTCGACGGACAGGCTTTCGACGACCTTGGCCAGCGGCATGTGGGTGGTGACGGGGACGACGCGCAGATCGGGCCCGGCCAGCATCATCACCACATTTTCTGGCGCGATCCCGCAGCGCTCGGCGACGAACTCGGTCTGGCCCGGATGAACGAAACCGATCGCGTAGAGCTGTGCCTTGGACACCGGGCCCGTGACGAGCGCGGAAGCTGCGCCCGATCGCGTGATGCCGGTCGCCACTTCAAGCGAATCGAGCGAGCAGCGGGCGCCTTCCAGATTGGGATCGCCCGGCACGATCTCGCCCGCATCCTCGACAGAAAATAGCGGCAGAGCACGCTCGAATAAACGCGAAGTTTCGGCGGGGTCGGTGATGCGTTCGACGGGGCCGTCCCATACCGCTTCGATCGAGCGGATGTCGCCCACCGCGAAGAAGGGCGCGAGGCCCTCGCGATTGCGCGCGGTCCACGCTTTGACAGCGATTTCGGGCCCGATCCCCGCGGGATCGCCCAATGCGACGGCCAGCGGCGCGTCGATCCAGGGGTCAGCGATAGTCAACCACCGCGTCCCGGCGCAGATCGCGCAAATAACGCCGCGCGCGCATGTTCACGCGCTCTTCTTCCAGCTGGGCCATGATCGTCTCGGCGTTCGGGCCGCTTGCCACCTGCGGGTCGTCGCGGCCGCAAATGACGAGCACGCGCACGCCGTCCTTGGCCGAGCCGAACGGCGGCGTTGCCTGCCCAACCTGGATATTGGTCATCAACGCCTGCAGCTGTTCCGGCAGATCGCGAATCTTGACCTGGTCGTTGTCGACCATCTCGGCGCCCAATTGCTCGGCGACCTTCTGGGCGGAGCCGCAGCCGGCGATCGTCTTCGTCGCTTCAGCAAATTGGGACGCGCGCGCGGTCGCCTGTTCCTGAGTCGTACCCTGCGGGAAGGTGATCGAAAGCTGGCGCAGCGATAGCACAGCGTCGCGCGGGTCGGCGGTCAGCACCTGGCGCTGGTCGATCTTGTAGAGGATCGAGACGCCGCCCGGGATGTCGATCGGGCCGGCCATCTGACCGACCTGCATCTCGCGCGAAGCCTGGGCGAGGGCGTCGGGCAATTGCTCGGGCCGGACCCAGCCGAGATCGCCGCCGACAGCCGCGGTCGACGCTTCCGAGAATTGTCGGGCATAGGCCACGAAAGAGCCGCCCTGACGCACCTGCTGCATGATGCGGCGGGCATTGTTGGCCACTTCTGCCGCGTTTTCAGGCGTCGAGGACAGGAAGATTTCGCCCATATGGACTTCGGTCGCACCCTTGGAAGCGTTCAGCCGGTCGACAATACCCTGAACTTCTTCCTGGCTGACGTTCACGAAGGGCTGCACCCGGCGCTGCAGCAGGCGGTTCCACGCCAGTTCGCCGTGAATCTGCCGCTTCAACGAGGCGTCGGACGCGCCCATCTGCTTGAGATAGGCGGTCATCTGCTCCGGCGTCCGCTTGAAGTTGCGGGCGACCCGCGCATAGCTTTCGTCGATCTGCGCCTGGGTAATCTCGATCTTGTTGCCTTTGGCTTCCTGGATTTCGAGCGTCTCGTCGATCAGGTTGCGCAGCACCTGGGTGCGCAACCGTTCAAGCTCCTCGGGCGGGATCGCGGCGCCGGCATTGGCCGCGACGATCAGCGCCAGACGCTGTTCCACATCGGTGCGCGTGATAATATCGCCATTCACGACCGCGGTCGGCTTGCGCAGTGACGGATCGTTCTTGCCGAAGACGACGACATCGGCAGGGATGTTGAGGCCGCTCGGGTCGGGAGCCGGGTTGGTCTGGGCGAAAGCGACACAGCCGATAGCGGCTGCCGGCAGCACGGCCCAGCGCAGCGGGCGAAACGATTTCAGCGTCACGTTCGAAACAACACCCATGATTGAAGGGATTGGCGCCATACTGAGCAAATGCGGCTGAACAGGGGCTTAGCGGCCCAGGTTCTTGAATGAAAGCCTGAGCAGGAAAGTATTGCCGCGCCGCGCATCGCCCGTGTTCTGATAATCGCGCCGCCAGGTGATGCCGAGATCGAGACAGTCGTCGGTATAAGCGATGCCCAGCCGGTGCCGGATCGGTTGATAGCCATCGGCGGTCGAAAGCGGGTCTTCCTTGCGATCGGTCAGGTCGATGATCGCCGATCCGAAAACGGACCAGTAGCGGCCGATCTGCACCCGTCCCCCGGCGCGCAGCTCCTCGCGGTCGCGCAGATCCTCGATCGACGTGTCGATATCGCGATTGAGGCGGAGATAGCCGAGCAGCAGATATGTCTGGCGCGAGCCGATCGTCGCGTCGATCTCATTTCGGCGGACGGCGAGATTGTCCTTGTCCAGCCGGTAACGGTGCGTGAGCGAGAGGAAGTCGCGGAAGCGGATCGTGGTGCGCCCGACAATGTCGGAAAGCTTCGCCGACAGGCCGACCCCGTCCGGATACAACACCGGCCGGTTCGAAAGCCGGTAGCTCTGGCCGATATTGGCGTCGATCGAGAAGCCCGGCAGCGTCAGGCCGTAATCGACGCCGTAGGTGACGCGCGCGCCGTCTTCGAACCGGTCATAGCCGGGGAAGCGGTTCAGCGCGAACAGGTTGCTGTCTTCCAGCTCGATCGCGCGCGCATCCTCGTTCGGAATCTGCATGTTGCGAATGGGCGGCGTGGCGACGAACTGGATGCGCGGCGTGATCCGCTGCCTGCCTTCGCCGAGCGCCCCGATGAGCGGCCAGCGCACATCCACCGCGACCGCGCCGATCGCCCGGCTCTGCCAGCCCGGATTGCCGCGATAGATGAGCGTCGGCGAAAGCAGGTTTTCGTCGGAATGATAGACATCGCCGCGGCCATAGGCTGTGAAGGTCACTTCCTGGCCCCATGGCGTGAGCCGACGCAGATCCCACTTGAAGCTCGCAAAGGCGCGCTGCGTATCCTGCCCGTCGGTGCGGCCGATCGCGAGCGTGTTCAGCTGCACCTCGATGCGGCCGCCCAGGACCGGATCATCAAAGCGGCGGCGATAGTCGAGCTCGGGGAGGGCGATTGGCTGCTGGCCCTGCGAATCGTTGATGCGGAGCGTCTGCGTCGCCCAGCCGGTCAGCGAGAAATACGTGTCGGTCCCGATCCGCTCCGCCCGGATGGTCGAGCGCAGCCGGTCGTCGCGCGAAATGTCATAGCGGCGCAGGAACGTGCGATCCGACGCGATGCGGAGCGATCCCGAGATGCTCCAGTTCGGATCGAGCTGGAAGCGGCCGCTGGCGTCTAGAAAGCCGCGCAGGCTGCGCTCCGACGATGTCGGGTCGATGACCGCCGGCACTCGTCGGCTGTCGGTGATCATGCCGCTGACTTGATAGGCGCCATTCCCGGTCAGGGCGCGATATTGCACCTCCAGTGACGGCAGCACGTCGCTGTAGATGTGGGGCGTCAGCGTCAGGTCACGATTGGGCGCGAGCTGGATGTAATAGGGAACGGCCAGTTCGAAGCCGTTGACGCGGCTGAACTTCACGTCCGGGACCAGGACGCCGGTGCCGCCCTGATCGCCGGTCGGGTTGGACAGGCCGGGCAGGGGGAAAAGCGACAGGCCAAAGAGATGCAGACGCGCGCCCTTGTAATAGACGCGCTGCTTCTGGGTGTCATAAATGACGCGAACGGCGGTGATTTTCCAGGTCGGCTCCTTCGGGCAATTGCTGGAATCGACGACCGAGCAGGCCGTATAGGCGGCGTTATTGAGTGTGTAGACGTCGCCCTTGCGCTCGCCCCGGGTCGCGGCGAGGCGGCCGCCGCTTCCCAAAACGATCAGCAGATTATCGACCACGCCGTCCTTCAGCGTGTCGGTCAGCCGGACCGAATCACCATAAGCCGTGTCGCCCTGCGGATTGGTGACGGCGACATCGCCCTCCGCGCGGACTTCGCCGGTGGTGCGGTTCCATGTCACTTTGTTCGCGCGCAGCCGGTTGCCCTCGCGGAACATGCGCACATCCCCGCTCGCGACCACGGTGTCGCTATCGTTGAAATATTCCAGCGAGTCGGCGCTAAAATCGACGACCTGCTCATTCGCGGGCGCGGGTGCGGGATTGGCCTGGGGCGGCGGCGGCGCGACGCCGCGGTCCTGCAAATCCTGCGCGGAGGCCATGCCGGACCAAAGGCACGCGGCGCTCGCCAGCCAGATCAACCGCTTCGCCTTCACGCTTCCCCAACCACCCTGATCTGCTGCGCCGTCCGGCTTGTCGTCGCCGCGCCTATCGCACTCAAGTCCGCGCGCTGCAAATCGTTCCGGGGGTTGCGGGCACCGCCCGGCAGGTTACAGGCGAGACGACAAAGCAGTGGTCGCGTTCATCAGACAGGAATTCCCGATGCAGGTTCGCTTCGCCGACTCTCTCCCGAAAGGCTCTTACGATCTGGCAGTGCTTGCGCCGGCGAACGGCGAGGCCGCGGGTCTCCCCGCCGGGCACACCAACCTGGCACGCGATGCGATCAAGGCGGGGCGGTTCGATGGCGAGGCGGGCGGCATTGTCGAACTGTTCGTGTCGGACGAAGGGACACCGCGCCGGTTGCTCATCGTCGGCATCGGCAAGGGCGAACCGGCCGATTACGAAAAGGCCGGCGGCGCGGTCGTCGCGCGGCTGCTGACATCGGGCACCGCGACCGTCGCCGTCGATCTGGGCGGCGCTTCGGCGGAGAACTCGGCGCGTTTCGCCGCGGGCGCTGCGCTCCGTTCCTGGCGGATCGACACCTATCGCACCAGGCTCTCCGCCAAGCAGAAGCCGACCCTGAATGACGTGGTGATCGTGAATGGAAACGGCAGCAGCTGGGCGGATCAGCAGGCAGTCGTCGCTGGCGTTTCGCTGACTCGCGAATTGGTCTCCGAGCCACCCAACGTCATCTATCCCGAGAGCTTTGTTGAGCGCTGCCGCCACCTCGCTGACCTTGGCGTCGAGATCACGGTGCTGGGCGAGGCCGAAATGAAGAAGCTCGGCATGGGCGCGCTCCTGGGCGTCAGCCAAGGCTCCGCGCGCGAAGGGCAATTGCTCGTCATGCGCTGGGACGGCACCGGCGGCGCGCAGAAGGAACCGCTGGCATTCGTCGGCAAAGGCGTGACCTTCGATACCGGCGGCATCTCGCTGAAGCCTGGCCCCGGCATGGAAGATATGAAGTGGGATATGGGCGGGGCAGGGGCCGTCGCCGGCACGATGAAGGCGCTCGCGACTCGCAAGGCAAAGGCGCATGTCGTCGGCGTCTGCGGCCTGGTTGAGAATATGCCCGACGGGAACGCCCAGCGCCCCGGCGACATTGTGACGTCGATGTCCGGCCAGACGATCGAGATTTTGAACACCGACGCCGAGGGCCGGCTGGTGCTGTGCGATGCACTGACCTGGGTGCAGCGCACCTATAAGCCGAAGACCGTGGTCGATCTCGCGACGCTCACCGGTGCTATGGTGATCAGCCTCGGCCACGAACATGGCGGCGTTTTCTCGAACGACGATTCGCTCGCCGATCAGCTGGTGAAAGCGGGCAAGGAAGTGGGCGACAAATTGTGGCGCTTCCCGCTCTCTGACGCTTATAACAAGCTGATCGACAGCCAGATCGCCGACATGAAGAATGTCGGCCCGCGCGAGGCCGGATCGATCACTGCCGCGCAATTCCTTCAGCGCTATATCGAGGAGGGCGTGCGCTGGGCGCATCTTGATATCGCCGGCATGGTGTGGTCGGCCAAGCCTTCGGCGACCTGGGACAAGGGCGCGACTGGCTATGGCGTGCGCCTGCTCGACCGCTTCGTCGCCGATAATTTCGAAACAGCTTAGCGAAAGCCGCGCACCAATAGGCCGGCGCGCTCGAGGGCGGCGATCCTCGCGCCGTCGTGGCCAGGCACAAGGATCAGGCCGGGATGCGCCTCGGCAAGGCGGTGCAGCGCCATCGTCTGCAGCATCACGGCGCGCCGGTTTTCGTGCGTGTAAAAGTCCGTGATCAGGCGTGATCGGATGCGTTCGAGCGAAACATTATCGGCGAGCGACGCCGTGTCGCCCATGAACAGGAACTCGCGCCCGTCCGCGCGCCGGACATAGATCATCTGCGAACCAGGCGTATGGCCCGGCGCGCGGATCAACATCACGCCAGGGGCGACCGCGCGCATGCCATGATAGGCCAACGGTCTGTACCCGGCACGGACGCCGTCCGGCCAGCGCAGCGGTGCGATATAGGGCGAGACGGCGGCCTGCTCGGGATTGAGCACCGCCTTCGGCAGGATGGCGGCAAGATGCGGGCTGGCGATCAGACCGCCGATATGATCGGCATGTTCGTGCGTGACGACGATCGCCGCAGCGCTATCCATCGCGCGGACCAGACGCTTCCACGCGGCGGTGTCATAGCTGTCGACCTTCGCCTCGCGCGCGGTTGCCTCATCAAAGGCCGTGTCGATGAGAATGGAACGATCCGGAAAGACCAGCCGGTGGCTGACGCGCACGATGTCGATCTTGTCCCAACCGGTGCCCGCGACCATCGCGATCCGCGGCACCATCATGTGCGATATCGTTTCCGTTTCGATACGTTCGGGTCCAGGCCCTGGGGGGCGAGCGGCTTCTGCGCGGATGGCGGCAAGGTCGAGCGGGAAGACGCCGTCGCGCGGTAGCCGATTGTCGTAAAAGAGCCAGTAAATCGCGGCCGCCGCAAAAATGAGCAGCGCGATACCGACACGGACGATCCAGCGTTTCATACTGATCCCCCAGCTATGGCAGAGCTTGCATAAACCACGGTGGCTGCCTAGTGGGGCGCCACTTTCCCACATTCAAAGATACGGAGCTGCACGGCCATGGCCGCGAACCGCACTTTTTCGATCATCAAGCCCGATGCCACGCGCCGCAATCTGACCGGCGCCGTCACCAAGATGCTGGAGGACGCCGGCCTGCGCGTCGTCGCTTCCAAGCGCATCCGGATGACGAAGGAGCAGGCCGAAGGCTTTTACGGCGTCCACCGCGAGCGTCCCTTCTTCAACGATCTCGTTTCCTTCATGACCTCGGGCCCGGTCGTCGTGCAGGTGCTGGAAGGCGAGAACGCCGTGCAGCGCAACCGGGACATTATGGGCGCAACCAATCCCGAAAACGCGGCGCCGGGCACGATCCGCAAGGAGCTTGCGGAATCGATCGAGGCGAACTCGGTCCACGGCTCGGATTCGGACGAGAATGCGGCGACCGAAATCGCCTTCTTCTTCAAGCCGGAAGAAATTGTCGGCTGACAGTCAAGGCGCTGTCGCCAACACCGTTCGGCCTGAGCCTGTCGAAGGCCTCCCTTCTTTTGAATCTCCGAGTTCAAAGAAAGGAAAGGCTTCGACAGGCTCAGCCCGAACGGGTCCCTGGTTTTACGCCTCTTCCCGTCAGCCGCCATTCACTGTAGTAGCGTCATAAGACACAGCGGGATCGGCCTGTGACGGATCGGCGCATGCGCTACGGTGATGATTGGGATGAGCGGCTCGCGGCCTTGGAGCCGTTGCCGCCGCTCGACCCTTTGCCGCCGGAAGGCGGGGCGCCGGATCAGTCACAGCCGTCACGCCGACGCTGGATCAGGAAGCGCTATGTCGCCGCCGGCATCGTCGCGATTCTGATGCTGCTGATCGGCTGGCTGGCGATCACGGCCCCGCTCAGCCGCTCGCTCCAGCCCATCGCGCCGCCCAGGATCACCCTGGTCTCCAGCGACGGTAAGCCGATCGCTCGCAAGGGCGCGATTGTCGCGCAACCGGTCAAGCTCAGCGAGCTGCCGAAACACGTGCCCCAGGCGTTCATCGCGATCGAGGACAGGCGCTATTACAGCCATTGGGGCGTCGATCCGATCGGTATCGCCCGCGCGGCCTGGCGCAATCTTGCGGCCGGCGGCGTGCGTGAGGGCGGCAGCACGATCACCCAGCAGCTCGCCAAGGGCGTGTTCCTGTCGAACGACCGCAGCTTCGGCCGCAAGGGGCGCGAGATGCTGATCGCCTTCTGGCTGGAGGCATGGCTGACCAAGCAGGAAATCCTCGAGCGCTATCTCTCCAACGTTTATTTCGGCGACAATATGTACGGCTTGCGCGCTGCCAGCCGCCATTATTTCAGTCGCGAGCCCGAGGACCTGACGATGGGGCAGGCGGCGATGCTCGCCGGGCTGGTCAAGGCGCCGTCGCGGCTCGCGCCGACTCGCAATCTGGCCGGCGCGCGGGAGCGGGGACGGCTGGTGCTGCAGGCGATGGCCGATGCCGGCTTCATCACCCAGGCGCAGGCGAAGCGTCAGCCCCTGGTTCGACTGAATGTGCGGCAGGAATCAACCATGCCCACCGGCACCTATTTCGCCGATTGGGTGATGCCCGCTGCGCGCGATCAGGCCGGCGCGGTTTACGAACGCCAAGAGATCGACACCACGCTCGACGCACGGCTGCAGCGCATGGCCGAGGGCGCGGTGCGGCGCGGGGCGATTCGCGGGGCGCAGATTGCGCTGGTCGCGATGCGGCCCGATGGCAAGGTCGTCGCGATGGTCGGCGGGCGCTCTTATCAGGACAGCCCGTTCAACCGCGTCACTCAGGCCCGCCGCCAGCCGGGATCGACCTTCAAACTGTTCGTCTATCTGGCCGCGATCCGCGCCGGCATGACGCCGGACAGCATGGTGCTGGACAAGCCGGTCACGATCGACGGCTGGTCCCCGACCAATAATGACAAGCGCTACCGCGGCGAAATCACGCTCCGCCAGGCCTTCGCGCTCTCCAGCAACGTCGCCGCCGCTCGCCTCGCCGATCAGGTCGGACGTCCGGCG
>JAFEEY010000004.1 GCA_018240865.1 Pseudomonadota bacterium
TTGCGGGTGCGTGTGGACGGGCAGGTCACGTTCAACAATGTGCCGCTGCTGCTCCAGGCCGCGCGCGACGGCTTCGGCCTCGCCTGCACGCTGGAGGATCAGGTCGAGCGGCATCTGGCGGACGGCAGCCTGGTCCGCGTGCTGGAGGATTGGTGCGCGCCGTTCGCGGGCTATCATCTCTATTACCCCGGACGCCGTCAGCTCTCGCCGGCGCTTTCGGTGATCGTCCAGGCCCTGCGCTGGCGGGGATGAGATCGTGAGTACCGCACGGCACTCTCCGCTCGTCCTGAGCGGAGGCCGAAGGCCGCAGTCGAAGGGCGCGGCTCGACCTCCGCGCCGGCGCCCTTCGACTGCACGCTACGCGCTCCGCTCAGGACGAGCGGAATAGCGTGGCGACATCATCAAATCTTCGCCGGATACAGCGGCTGAATGTCGACCGGGATGTGGGTCATCGTCGCGATCACCGCTTTCGCTTCGGGATCGAGGACGGCGTATCTGGCGTAAAAGGCCTTGACGCCCTCGTAATCGCCATCGCCCTGCAGCTTGACGATCGCCGTGACCAGCGCCCCGACCGCCGCTTCCATCTTGTCGTCATTGACGCGGAACCGCCGGGCCTTCGCGTCCCATTCGAAGGCGCCATGTTCGCGCAGGAACCGATATTGTGCGGCAGCCCCCTTGCCGTGCGCCTCGCCGATGCCGAAGCGCATCGCGCGGAACAGCCCGGCCAGATAAGTCGCGAACAGCTGCGGGCGCTCGGCGGCAGGCAGTTCGCCCTTCTTCATCATGAAGAGGATGTTCCACACACCCATCACGTCGGCCTTGGCCTCTTCAAGGCCGGACGCCTGCTCCTTCAGCTCGTCGGAAACCGTGGTCTTGCGGCCATTCTTGACGATGCTGCCCGGCCCGAGGCTGTGCGAGAGCTCGTGGAACAGCGTTTCGTTCTCCATATATTTCTTGGAGACGAGCCTGGCCTGATCGGGCACCAGCACCAGTGTGCCCATCGGCCCCAAAATGCGTTCGAACTTCGCGCCCAGCACGTTCGCCAGAATGACTTTCTTCGCGCCCTTGGCTTCGCGCACGCGCTCATCATTGGGCAGGTTGAAGGCGACGGTCTGCACGCCAGGTTGATTGTCGCCGCCGCCACGCACCTGATCGACCACCGCGATCGGCGATTCGAAACCGCGCTGGAAGTTCTTGTAGCTCTCGGCGACCGGAAGATTGGCTTCCATGTCCTTCAGATAATGCTTGTACTTGTCGAGCGCGGCGGACGCGGCCGGGTTGCGCAGCGTGACGAACGCCTCGAACGCGGTCTTCGCGCCGTAAAGCTCGTCGGTATAGGTTTCATAAGGCCCGATCGCGACTTCGATCGGCGTGTCCTTCAGGTCCATCCACGCCAGTTCCGACTCGTAATAATCGTCGGTGCGGAACGCCTTGGCGCGCAGCATGAGGAACTTCTTCAGGCTGGCATTGGTGGTGATTGCAGCCGCCTGATCGAGGAGCTTCGCCGCCGGCTCCAGGAACTCGGCATAGGCCTTGGAGTAAGGCACGGCGACCAGCTTGGAGCCGTCGCGCCGCACGACCGTATAGGGGCTGGTGAGCGCCGCCTTCTCGTCCGGATGCGCGGCCAGATAAGCGTCGAACTGGTCCTTGGTCAGGTCTTCGGGATAGAAGCCGGCGCCGGCGGGCTTGGGCCTGGTGCCCCAGAAAGGATGACCGTCCGCGAGCTCGTCCCACGGCCCGAAATACAGGTCGAACATGTCGAGCAGCTGCGCCTGATCGGCGCGGCGGCTGACCGAGATGGCGCGGCGAACCTGCGGATTGGCCGCGTAATTCTGACGCAGATAGATGTCCGACATCTTCTCGGCCGCCTGGATCAGCAGGTTCACCACCTGCTTCTCTTCGGCCGACAAATAGGACGTATCCGGCCGCATCTCGATCTTGGCGATCTTCGCGCGCGCTTCGGCGAGATTATAGGCTGGCTCGGCGGCCAGGGCGGGAACGGAAATCGAGGCGAGCAGGAGCCCGGCAAGGAAGGTGTTTCGCATGGGGCCGAACCTAGCGTAGGAAACCGCCATGTCCACTGATGTCACCTACGCCTCCTACCTGGCGCTCGACGATATTCTTTCCGCCCAGCACCCAAGGTCCGATCGGCATGACGAGCTGCTGTTCATCATCAT
Organism: Pseudomonadota bacterium; assembly: GCA_018240865.1. GTDB lineage: Bacteria > Pseudomonadota > Alphaproteobacteria > Sphingomonadales > Sphingomonadaceae > Sphingomonas_B. Next base: position 2,178 of record JAFEEY010000004.1, read on the forward strand.
TCACCAGACGAAAGAGTTGTGGCTGAAACAGATGATCGCCGAGCTGAGACTGGCCAAAAGCCAGGTGCAGCAGGACGCGCTTGTCCCCGTCTATAAGGGCCTCGCCAGGGTTTCCCGCATCCAGGCAGTGATGACGCTCAGCTGGGACGTGCTGGCGACGATGACGCCCGCGGACTATTCGCGCTTCCGGGGTGGACTCGGCACCAGCTCCGGCTTCCAATCGGATCAATTTCGCACCGTCGAATATCTGCTGGGGCTGAAGGATGGGCGATTCCTCGCCTACCAGAAGGACCGGCCCGAGGCGGAACAGGCGATGGCCGAGGCGTTGAATGCGCCGAGCCTGTGGGACGATGCCAATGCCGCCCTCGCCCGCGCCGGCTTCGCGCTGCCCGCTCATGTGCTGGAACGTGACTGGGCGCAGCCTTATGTGCCTTCGCCCGAGGTGGAGGCCGCCTGGGCCGAAGTCTATCGCGACACCGAAAAATGGTGGGATCTCTATCAGCTGGCGGAAAAGCTGGTCGATCTCGACGATGCGCTCGCGACCTGGCGGCACAAGCATGTGCTGACCGTTTCGCGCGTGATCGGCGGCAAGCGCGGCACCGGCGGCACGGCGGGCGTCGCCTATCTGCAGGAAACGGTCGCGAAGCGGGCCTTTCCGGAGCTGTGGTCGCTCAGGACTTTGCTGTGACCGCTGCCATTGTTCAGCAAAGCTTTCCGTCATCCCGAACTTGTTTCGGGATAAGCGTGTCGCCATGCGGCATCCGAAGCCAAGCCCGGCTGTCTTTCGCTTTCCCGCTTATCCCGAAACAAGTTCGGGATGACGAACATTGACCAGCTACAAGCATCTGTTCCGCCGCGCGCTGGACGCGGCGCCGGAGCGGCTGCACATGGCGGCGCACAGCCACCATCTCTGGCCGGACGCCAGCTTCGACGGCCATTACCAGGCCTGGGAGGACGCAGCCAAGCTCGCCGACCGCAAATGGGACCGGATCATGGCCGAGATCTGGCCCGAGGCGCAGCGCCAGGTTGCGGGCGAGCTCGGTCTGCCCGATCCGTCCACGATCGCATTCGCGCCTAACACCCATGAGCTGATCGTGCGCCTGATTTCTGCGCATGACGGGCCGCGCCCGCTCAAGGTGCTGGCCACCGACGGGGAATTCCACAGCTTCCGTCGTCAGTCCGCGCGCTGGGAAGCGGCCGGCGAGATGATCGTGGAGCGCGTACCCGTCGAGCCGTTCGCGAGCTTTTCCGACCGGTTCCTGGACAAAGCGCGCACGGGCGGGTTCGACCTGATTTTCGTCAGCCAGGTGATGTTCAATTCCGGCCTGGTGTTTGACCGGCTGGAGGAGCTGGCCGCGGTGGAGAGGCCGTGGATCGTGATCGACGGCTATCACGCTTTCATGGCGATCCCCACCGATATCGGTCCGCTCGCCGAGCGCATCTTCTACGTCGCCGGCGGCTATAAATACGCGATGGCGGGCGAAGGTGCGGCCTTTCTGCACGCGCCGCCGGGCCTGGGGCCGCGCCCTGTCTATACCGGCTGGTATGCCGAGTTCGACGATCTGTCGCTGCCGCCGGGCGCGGTCGGCTATGCGCCGGATGCCGGGCGATTCATGGGATCGACCTTCGATGCGTCGGGCCTTTACCGCTTCGTCGCCGTGCGCGGGATGCTGGAGGCGGAAGGGCTGACCACCGAGGCGATTGCCGATCATGTCGCCCATCTCCACGCTCATCTGCTGCGCGCGATCGAAGGCACCGCGCTTGGGGAGGCCGAGCTCTTGAACCCGTTGACCGGCGGTCCCCACGCGCGTTTCCTCGCCTTCCGTTCGCCGCATGCGCAGCGCTGGAAAGCCGAGCTGATGGCGCGCGATGTGGTCACCGACGTGCGCGGCGACGTGCTGCGATTAGGCCTCGGCCTTTATCATGACGACAGCGATGTGGCGCGTTTTGCGAAAGAGGCACTGAGTTTGCGGTAGGCTGGGATCGTCATTGCGAGGCGCGCCAGCGCCGCTCGCAATGACAATGATTGGGAGGCGGGAATGAGCCTGATGCTGGACCGGCGCGCGCTGGTGAAGGGTGGCGCTTTCGGGCTGGGCGCGCTGATGCTGCCGGGAGGTGCGGCCGCGCTGGCGCAGCTGGCCGCGGCGCGAGGCTTCACCCACGCGGTCGCAAGCGGCGAGCCGGGCCAAGATTCGGTGTTGCTGTGGACGCGCTACATCCCTTCCGGCGGCGACAGCGCGCGCGTGAGCGTCGAGGTTTCCGAAACCGCCGATTTCGCCCGGTCCGTAGCCGGCGCGACGATGGTGACAGGCGCTTTCCGCGACTGGACCGTGAAACTGACCGTCTCCGGCTTGCAGCCGGGCCGCTCCTATTTCTATCGCTTTACCGCCAATGGCGAAGTCTCTCCTGTCGGGCGCACGCGGACCCTGCCCGAAGGCCGGGTGCGCGAATGGCGGATGGCGGTCTTTTCCTGCGCCAACCTGCCGTTCGGCTATTTCAACGCCTATGCCCATGCCGCCGCGCGGAACGACCTGCACCTCGCCGTCCATCTCGGCGACTATTTCTACGAGTATAAGCGCGGCGTTTACCCGTCGGCGAAGGAAGCGATCGAGGCGCGGGTGCTGGAGCCTGCCAATGAGCTGATCCAGCTCGCCGATTACCGCACGCGCTATGCCTGCTATCGCGCCGATCCCGACTTGCAGGCGCTGCACGCGGCGTTGCCGATGATCGCCTCGCCCGACGATCATGAAGCCGCGAACGATACCTGGGAAGGCGGCGCCGAGAATCACGATGCCAGCGAAGGCGACTGGACCTTGCGCAAGATCGCCGCGCGCCAGGCGTGGCGCGAATGGATGCCGGTCTCTGACGAGCCCTGGGGCGCGTATGAGATTGGCGATCTCGGCACCTATTTCCGCACCGAGACGCGCCAGCTCGGCCGCAGCCAGGCGCCGTCGCTCGAGGCAGTGCTGCGCTCCGGCGGCGATCCGCTGAAAGCGCTCGCCGCTTTCCGCGACGGCGACTGGCAAGACCCCGCGCGCACGATGATGGGCACGGAGCAGGAGCATTGGCTGGCGCAGGGCCTCAGCCGATCGGTGCGAGCGCGCAAGAAATGGCAAGTGGTCGGCGTCGGGGCGGTGATGGGCCGCGTTGTGGCGCCCGCCATTGCCGCGAACTGGATTCCGCCCGGCGCGCCCGCCTATGTCGCGGAGCGGCTGAAGGCGGCAGTGCTAGCGGCCAAGGCCGGTTTGCCCGGCAATTTCGACGATTGGGGCGGCTATCCCGCGGCTCGCGCCCGGCTGCTCAGAAACGCGCAGGCGGCAGGCGCCGATCTCGTCATGCTCGCCGGCGACAGTCATAATGGCTGGGCGTTCGAGCTGTCGGAAAGCGGAAAGCGGGCCGGCGTCGAATTCGGCGGGCACAGCGTTACCTCGCCCGGTTACGAATCCTACTTTCCCGGCACGCCGCCCGCTGACGTCGCCCGCGCGCTGGTCGAAACCAACGCCGAGCTCAAATGGGCGGACACCAGCGGCCGCGGCTACCTGACCGTGACGCTGACGCCCGACGCGGCGACGGGCGAATGGCTGTTCGTCGACACGATCGCCGGCCGTTCGCCGACAGTGAACCGGACGCACCGCATGCGGTCGCGCAGCGGAAGGAAGATGCTGGAGACGATCTAATTACTTCGTCATTCCCGCTTGCGCGGGAATGACGAAGGGAGGTGTGACGGGAGAGGGGAAAAAGTTGCCCCCCGCCGCTTTTCCCAGCTAAGGACGTTTCGCAATCGGCATGCAGCCTCTTCACCCCTTTCCCTGGCTCAGCGTCGCGATCATCTTGGCGTTGATCGTCTTGAACGGCCTGTTCGCGATGTGCGAGCTGGCGATCGTATCCGCGCGCAGGCCCCGGCTTCAGGCGATGGTGAAGATCGGCCGCAGTGGCGCGCAAACCGCGCTCAATCTGCAGGCCAATCCCGGCCGGCTGCTTTCCACCGTGCAGATCGGCATCACCCTGATCGCGATCCTGACCGGCGCCTTTTCCGGCGCCGCGCTGGAAGAGCCGGTGGGCCAGCGCCTCGCGCTGATCGGCATCCCGGCGCGCTATGGTTTCGCAGTGACGATCGCCGTCACCACCTATTTCTCGCTGATTGTCGGTGAGCTGGTGCCGAAGCAATTCGCGCTAAGATCACCAGAGCCGATCGCGGCGCTGGCGGCGGTGCCGATGGACTGGTTCGCACGGATCACGGCACCGCTTGGCTGGCTGCTCGACCGGTCGAGCGCGCTGATCTTCCGCCTGCTCGGCATGCAGCGCGAAACAGAGCAGCACGTGACCGCCGAGGAACTGCACCTGATGGTGGCCGAGGCGAGCAAGTCCGGCGTGATCGAGGAAAGCGAGCGCGCGATCATTTCCGGCGTCGTCCGCCTCGCCGACCGGCCGGTGCGCGAGGTGATGACGCCGCGGACCGCAATCGACTGGATCGACCTCGACGCCGACGAGGCGACGCTGCGCCAGCGTTTCATCGAGACACCGCACACCCGCGTACCGGTTGCCGAGGGAGCGGTCGACCGCATCGTCGGCGTCGTCCAGAGCCGTGACGTGGTAGCGGCGTTGCTGGAAGGGCGCCCGCTGGATCCACGTGCGCTGATGCGGCCGTTGCTAATCGTGCCTGATCAGGTCGATGCCATGGACGCGCTCGACACGCTGCGCCGCGCCGAAGTGCCGATGGTGCTTGTCCACGACGAATATGGCCACCTGGAAGGACTGGTGACGCCCGCCGACCTGTTCATAGCGATCGCCGGCCAGTTCCTGTCCGATCAGGACGAAGGCACCGACCCAGATATTGTCGAGCGCGAAGATGGCAGCCTGCTCGTCTCTGGCTCGATTTCCGCCGATGCGCTCGCCGAATGGCTCTGCATCGACCTGCCCGAAGACCGGGATTACGCGACCGCTGCCGGTTTCGTCCTCGCCGCGATGCGCAAGCTGCCGACCGTCGGCGAATTTTTCGAGGAGCAAGGCTGGCGCTTTGAGATCGTCGATATGGACGGTCGCAAGATCGACAAATTGCTGGTGAGCCGCGCGAACAAGTAAGCAGCGTCATGCCAGCGCAGGCTGGCATCTCATCGCCTGCGGGTTCGTCCAGGAGATGCCAGCCTGCGCTGGCATGACGAACGGGGGTTCAAGACCGCGGGAAGAGTCATCCACGCCGTTTGCTTTTGTACATCGCGGCATCCGCCCGCGCGAGCGCGGCCTCGGGCGTATCGTCCGGCTGCAACGCGGCAATGCCGATCGAGCAGCTGATCCCGATGCGGCCGTGCAAAGGCCTTTCGGCGATCGCGGCACAAAGGGCCGCCGCCTTCTCGGCCGCCGCAGCCTCATCGGTATAGTCCAGCAGCACGCCGAATTCGTCGCCGCCGATCCGGGCGACAACGTCGCCGGTACGTACCTTTTCGCGCAGCACCCAGGCGGTGTGGACCAGCGCCTCGTCGCCGACGCTATGGCCGTTGGCGTCGTTGATTTCTTTCAGCCGGTCCACGTCCAGGAACAGCAGGGCCGCCGGCGTCCCGTGCCGCGCGCGCTGGGCGACCGCCCGTTCGACGGCGCGCATGAAGAAGCGGCGATTGGGGAGCGGCGTCAGCGTGTCGCTGTCGGCCAGGCGCTCGAGCAGCTTCAGGCGCTCCTCAAGCTCGGCGACATAGGCGCGCAGCACCGCATTTTCCCGCTCGAGATCGATAAGACTGTCCATCCCTTTCCTTTCGCGCCATGCCATAACGCGCCGCGATTGAAAAAGGCTGTGACGGAGGTTACAGCGCGGCGCTCCAAAGACGGGGCATAGAATGGCGGATTCTCAGCCACTGGTCGGCATCATCATGGGCAGTCAGTCGGACTGGCCGACCATGCGGCATGCAGCGGAAATCCTTGCTTCGCTGGGCATCAGCCACGAAGCGAGGATTGTCTCCGCCCATCGCACCCCCGAACGTCTCTATGACTATGCCAAGTCCGCGTCGGGCCGGGGCCTGAGGGCGATCATCGCCGGCGCGGGCGGTGCCGCGCATTTGCCGGGCATGACCGCATCGATGACGACAGTGCCGGTGTTGGGCGTGCCGATCGAGTCGAAGTCTCTGAATGGCCTCGATAGTTTGCTCTCGATCGTACAGATGCCCGGCGGCATTCCGGTCGGCACGTTCGCGATCGGCAAGCCCGGCGCGGTCAACGCCGCGCTGTTTGCCGCCGCGATTCTGGCGAATGAGGACGAAGCGCTGGGCGAACGGCTGGCCGCATGGCGCAAGCGGCAAAGCGACGCCGTGGCGCAAGAGCCCGAATGACTCTGGCCGCCCGTTCCCCGGAGAAGGCCGGAGTCCACCCTTCGAGGCAAGCGCGGACGATGGCGCAATGGGCCCCGGCCTTCGCCGGGGAACGAGCGTTATGATCCTGTCCCCCGGCTCCACGATCGGCATCCTCGGCGGCGGCCAGCTCGGGCGGATGCTGGCGATCGCGGCAGCGCAGCTCGGCTATCGCAGCCATATCTATGCGCCCGAAGCGAGCGGCCCCGCGACCGAAGTCAGCGCCGAATGGACGCAGGCCGCCTATGACGATGCGGACGCGCTGGAGCGATTCGCGAAGAGCGTCGGCGTCGTTACCTACGAGTTCGAGAATGTGCCGCCGGCCGCGCTGGACCGGCTGGAAGCGCTGGTCCCGATCCGGCCCGGCAAGCGCTCGCTCGAAGTGTCGCGCTTCCGCCCGGCCGAAAAGCAGCTCATCCGGCATCTGGGCGGGCACACCGCGCCGTTCAGGGTGATCGAGACCGCTGAGGATTTACGCGCCGCTGTCGAAGAGATCGGCGTCCCGTCGATCCTCAAGACCTCCAGCCTCGGCTATGACGGCAAGGGACAGGTGCGGATCCACGACGTCGCCGAGTTCGAGGCGGCGTGGGACATACTCGGCCGCGCCCCTTCGGTGCTGGAAGGCTTTGTCGCGTTCGAGGCGGAATTCTCGGTCCTGCTCTGCCGCGCGGAGACCGGCGAGTCGGTCGTCTGGGACACGCCGGACAATGTCCATACTGATGGCATTCTCGACACATCGACGGTTCCGGCGCGGCCGCTCGTACTCACCCAGGCTGGCGAGGCGGTTGCCCTAGCGAGGCGCGTGGCCGACAATCTCGGCCATGTCGGGCTGCTGACGCTGGAATTCTTCGCGACGCCGCATGGGCCGGTGTTCAACGAGATGGCGCCCCGTGTGCACAATAGCGGACATTGGACGATCGAGGGCGCGGTAACGTCCCAGTTCGAGAATCATATTCGCGCGGTGTGCGGCCTGCCGCTGGGATCAACCGCGCTGACCGGTCCGCGGGTGGAAATGAAGAATCTGATCGGAGAGGACGCCGGCAACTGGGCGGACATCGTCTCGGACCCAGCCGCCAAGCTGCACCTCTACGGCAAGCACATCCGCCCCGGCCGCAAGATGGGCCATGTGACGCGGATATTCCCTCTCCCGGCGGGAGAGGGCGACTCAAGCCGGCAGGCTTGAGCGGGGTGAGGGCGCGAGCCTTCCTCGGATAGGCCGAGCCTCCTCACCCGGATCAGCGCTGCCGCGGTGACTCGACCTCTCCCCGGCGGGGAGAGGTAAAAATCCTGCCTACTTCCGCGTGCCCGTCATTGGGAAGCTGCCGAAAGCGCCGGCGCCGACGGTGCCGTTGAACGTGTCGCCGTCGATCGTCGCCGAGCAATCGAGCGTCATCGGCATCGGCACTTTCATTTCCATCTTCCAGGTCAGCTTGTTGCCGTCGACCTTGCCGTCGATCACGTCGAGCGTGCCCATGGGGCTCACATTCTGGCCGGTGAAGCTGTTGCCGTCCGATTTCACCGAAAAGACCGACTTCTGCTCGCCCAGCGGCGATTTGGTGATGCAATCATATTCGCCGTCAACGCCCGCCATCATTTCTCTCCCGCTGCTGACATTGGTGTCTGTTTCACCTCAACCGGCAGGCCGAGACTGTCAAGCTGCGGCTTCACCACTTTGGCATCACCCACCACGATCCAGACCAGCTTCGACGGGTCGACCGCCTTGCGGATGGCCGCGTCCATCTGCGGTGCGGTGAGCGCGCGGTAGCGGCTGGCGACGGTGTCGTAATAATTGTCGGGCCGGCCATACAGGACGTTGTTCTGCATGCCGCCGAGCACGTCGCCGGACGTTTCGAAACTGCCGGGCAACTCGCGCACGAAGCCGTTGATCGTGCGCTCCTGCTCCTCCCGGGTGATGCCCTTGGTTGTGAGGAAGGCCTGCATATCGTCCCGCAGCGCCTTGATCGAGGCGCCCGTCTGGTCCGCCTGAACGGGTGCCGAGATGACATAAGGCACGCCTTCCAGCATTCGCCGGAAATTGCCGTTTACGCCGTAGGACCAGCCCCTGGTCTCGCGCAGGTCCATATTCAGGCGTGACAGGAAATTGCCGCCCAGCACGTCATTGGCCGCGATATAGGGGATCATCTCCTCGCGGCCGTTCAACGGTGTGATCTCGCCTGCGTAGATCAGCGACTGCGGCGAATCCGGCCGATCGACGAGCACGATGCGCGGCCGCGCCTGCGGGATTGCCGCCTTGAACGCCTTGGCACCGGGCGCGCCCGTGCCTTTCCAGTCGCCGAACTCGGCGTCGAGAATGCCGCGCACGTCAGCGAGCGGCTTGTCGCTGACCACGAAGATCGTCGCCTTATCCGGCCGGATCCAGGCCTGATGAAAGGCGACCAGATCGTCGCGCTTCAGCTGTTCGACCACGGCAGCATCGCCCGAGCCGCTGGGCGGGCGGCCATAAGGATGGGCTGCGCCAAACAGGATCGGATTGAGGTTGCGCTGGGCAAGGCCGCCGGGCTGCGTCATCTCGCTGACGATCGAGACGAGCTGCTGTTTCCTGAGCCGTTCCACTTCCGCCGGAGCGAAAGCCGGATTGCGGATCACATCGGCGAGCAGATCGAGCGAGGGCCTCAGATTCGCCGACAACGCGAACAGGCTGATGCTGGTGCGGTCCATCGACGTGCCGAGCGTGATGTTCGCGCCCAGCCGCTCCTGCGCTTCCGCGATCTGCGTCGAGTTCAGCTTGCTTGTGCCTTCGTCGAGCAGCGAAAGGGTCAGCGCCTGCAGACCGAGCTTGTCGGCCGGATCGGCGGCATTGCCCGCGTCGAAACTGACCACGATCCGCGTCGTCGGCGTCGCGGTGCGCTGGGCATAGACGATCTCGATGCCGTACGAGAGCCTGGCGCGGCTGACGGCGGGGAATTTCAGATCCGGAATCTGGCCGACATCGGGCAATTTTGAGCGATCGACCGCAGCCGCGGGAGCACGCGTGGATGGCTCCGTTCCTGGTGCGTGATAGAAAGCGGGCGCGAAGGTCGCCGGTTTGGCCGCGACCGATTTCGATTCCTCATAGGCGCCGCGCGGCCCCGGTTCGACGACCAAGGCGTGCATCGGTCGGGTCAGCCATTTCTTCATGACCGCACGCACCTGGTCCGGCGTCGCCGCGGCATAGGCGGCGAGCTGTTTCTTGTAGAAGCCCGGATCCTTCGAATAGAGCGCGCCCTCGGCCAAGGTCACGGCCTTGCCGCCGAACCCGCCGACCGATTCCAGCGCCCCGGTCCGCCCCGCGACATCGCGCGTGGCGGCGCGCAGCACTTCGTCGGCGGTCGGCCCCTTGGCGATGAAATCGGCGATCAACGCATCCAGCTTGCGCCCTTCCTCGGCCGGATCGACGCCGGGCGCGACATCCACCTGCACTTCAAAAAAGCTCAGCTGCGCGAATTGCTGCAGCTCGGCGCTGACATGCACCGCGCTTCTGTCCCCACGCACCAGGGCATTGTCGAGCCGCGAGCTGTTGAGCCCGCCCAACACGGTCGCGGCGATGTCGAGCGGCACCGCGTCGGGATCGTTCAGGCCCGGCACTGCCCAGGTCCGGTAGATGCGGGTGGTCGCGACCCGATCCTTCATCACTTCATCGACGCGCTTGGCCGGGGTCGGCACCGGTGCCGTCACCGGCCCCTGTTGCGGCCCGCGCGGAATATCGCCGAAATATTTCTCGACCAGCCGATTGGCGGTCGGCACGTCGATATCGCCAGCGAGGACAAGCACGGCATTGTTGGGCCCGTAATGCTGGCGGAACCAGCCCTTCACATCGTCAAGGCTCGCTGCATCAAGGTCGGCCATCGAGCCGATCGTCGAATGGCCATAGGGATGATCGGCCGGGACGAGCGCTTTCAACTGCGCATATTCGACCAGGCCGAACGGCTGGTTGTCGCCCTGCCTTTTCTCGTTCTGGACGACACCGATCTGATTCTTGAGATTCTCCTGCGTGACGGCGCCCAGCAGATGCCCCATCCGGTCGCTTTCCAGGAACAAGGCCCGCTCCAGCGCCGGCGTCGGCACGGTCTCGAAATAATTGGTGCGGTCGAACCAGGTCGTGCCGTTCACGTCCGTCGCACCGATCTGCTGCAGCGGCACGAAGAAATCGCCCGGCGCGTTTTCGGAACCGTTGAACATCAGGTGCTCGAACAGATGCGCGAAACCGGTCTTGCCCTTCGGCTCCATCTTCGATCCGACATCGTACCAGACCGAGACCGCGACGATCGGCGCCTTGCGATCGGTCGAGACGATCACGCGCAGGCCGTTGGCGAGCGTGAACTGATCGTAAGGGATATTCACGGCCTGGGCGAGCTGGCTGAGCGGCGCAGGCCCTTCGACGCTGCCTGCGGTGGCATTCGGAACAGGCCTGTCGGCCTGGGCGAAGGCCGCGGTCGAGATCGCGAGAAGGGAAGCGGCAAGCCAGGATCGGCGCATTTGGAATCCTTTGAGGAACACAATCTCCTGCTTGCATAGCAGCGCGTTTTCGCTGAACCAACGCTGAGTCAGTGCCTTGCCTTGAAGGCCGTCGTGCCAGCGAAGGCTGACATCTCGCACCCACGCTGTGCCAGAGATGCCAGCCTTCGCTGGCACGACGTTGAAAGAAAGCAATTCATGCCCCGCCTCCTTTTTTCGGTCCTTCCGCTCGCTCTTGTCAGCGCCGCTGCTCCTTCCCCCGTCTTCACACCCGAGGCGTTCCGATCGCATGTCGCTTTCCTGGCTGACGATCTGCTGGAAGGGCGCGACACCGGCAGCCGCGGCCATGAGATCGCCGCCCGCTACGTCGCCGCCCATTTCGAGGCGCTGGGACTAAAGCCCGGCGGCGACAAGGGCAGCTGGTATCAGCAGGTCACGTTCCAGAAGACGAGCCCGGGAGCGTCACCCGGAACGCTCGGCCTGTCCGGCAACGGCGCGGCGCAAAGCTGGACCAATGGCGGCGACGTCGTGATCGGCCTCGACCCGCAGGAAACGAAGACCGACGTCTCGGCGCCGATCGTATTCGTCGGCTATGGCCTCAGCGAAAAGAGCCTGGGCCTCGACGATTATCGCGGCCTGAACGTGAAGGGTAAGATCGTCGTGACCCTGCGCGGCTACCCCAAGGGCCTGCCAAGCGAAGTCGGCGCGCATCTGAGCAGCACCAAGGCGGAAATCGCCGAGGCCCATGGCGCGATCGGCATGATTTCCATCGACACTCTGCTCTCCGCCAAAACTCGCGCGTGGAGCGTGCGTCAGCGCGGCGCGAGCGCGTCCGAATTCAGCTGGGTCGGCAGGGATGGCAAAGCCCATGTCGAAGCGCCGGGCATCCGTGCCGGTGCCGGCGTGAACGATACCGTCGCCAACGCGCTGTTCGCCGGCGCGCGCACCAGCCTCGCGGCCATCCGGGCCGAAGCCGATCGCAACAATGGCCGGCCGAAGGGCTTTCCACTGAAAGGCAATGTCCGCATCACCAACGAGATGGTGAGCGAGCGCGTCACCAGCCCAAACGTCGTCGGCATCATGCCCGGGTCCGACCCCAAGCTCAGCGCGCAGATCGTCATTCTGTCAGCGCATCTGGATCATATCGGCATCTCGAAACCGAGGCCGGGCGACAAGCCGGGCGCCGACAGGATCAACAATGGCGCGCTCGACAATGCATCGGGCATCGCGACGATGCTGGAAGTCGCCCGCGCTTTCGCGACGAGCCCGGACAAGCCGCGGCGCACGCTCGTTTTCCTGGCCTCCACCGCGGAGGAAAAGGGCCTGCTCGGCGCCGATTATTATGCACAGAATCCGACCGTGCCGCTGAAGGACATCGTCGCGGATGTCGACCTCGACATGCCGCTGCTGCTCTATCCCTTCACCAGCGTGATCGCATTTGGCGCGGATCATTCGGAGGTGGGCAAGGTGGTCGCGGACGCGGCCGCGCCGATGGGCATCGCACTGGAAGCGGATCCGATGCCGCAGGAAGGCATCTTCACCCGGTCCGACCATTACAGGTTTGTGCAGCAGGGCGTGCCGGCCGTGTTCCTCGCCACCGGCTACGCCAATGGCGGCGCCGAGCAGTGGGAGAAATTCCTGGGCGGCAATTACCATCACCCCGGCGACGATCTCAGCCAGAAGATCGACTGGAAATCCGGCGCCCGCTTCGCCGAGGTGAATTACCGCATCACCCGCGCCCTGGCCGACGCCGACGAACCGCCGCGCTGGTATCAGGGCGACTTTTTCGGCAACGCCTTCGCGCCCAGGGCGCCGAAGGCTAGCGCGAACCGCTGAAGCTTTCGCGCGCGTGCTCCTGGCAGCGCTGGACGGCGCGCGCCTTCAAAAGATCGTGCCGCGACAGCAGGCCGACCACGCGGCGGCTCGCCGGATCGACGATCGGAATGCGGCCGACGCCGGTTTCGACCATCAGATCAGCCACGGCGCCGCACGGCGTTTCGGGATAGGCCGTCGCGAGCGAGGCATCCGACAGTGTCTCGGCCAATCTTGCACCCGCCGCCACGCCCTCGACCTGCCAGCGCAGCGCATCGGTGCGGGATACCATGCCGACCAGCACGCCATCGGCATCCACCACCGGATAGCTTCGATGAGTGGCCTGGTTCTCGAAGAAATCGACGGCCTCGGTCAGCAGCATGCTCCCCGGAAGCGTATCGACATCGCGCGACATCAGCCGCCCGGCCTGCATGAACTCAAGCGCGTCCACCGCATATTCCTGAAGGACATGCCGGCCCCGCCGCGCAATCTTCTCAGTCAGGATCGATCGGCGCATCAGCAGCACGCTGACGGCATAGGCAGTGCCCGCCGCAGCGATCGTTTCCGGCAGCGCATCGAAGCGGCCGGTCAGTTCCGCCGCGAATAGCGCGCCGGTCAGCGGGGCACGCATCGCGCCGCTCATGATCCCCGCCATGCCCGCCATCGCCCAGAAACCGGCGCCGCCCGGCAACCCTTGTCCGATCATGGCGCCGGCGGCTCCGCCGAGAATCAGCAAAGGCGCGAGTACGCCGCCGGACGTACCGGAACCGAGCGCCACCAGCCACACAACCGCTTTCACGACCAGCAGCGCCAGCACCACCCGCAACGCGAGCGAGCCGGCCAGCAGCGCCTCGATGCTGGCATAGCCTGCACCCAGGACATGGGCGTCGATCAGGCCGCCCAGCCCCACCACGACGGCGCCGAGCGCCGGCCACCACATCCAGTGCAGCGGCAAGCGGTGAAACAGATCCTCGATCCGGTAGAGCGCGGCCGAAAGCAAGGTCGCCTCAAGCCCGGCGACGAGGCCGACAACGGCCGCGGCCGCCACCGTCCAGGCTTCGGCAGGCACGGCCGCGACGACCGGGAAAAGCGGACCCGCGCCGATCAGCAACGGCCGCCACGCCAGCGCCACCAGCACGGCGGCGACCACGGGCACGAAACTGCGCGGCTTCCATTCGAACAACAGCACTTCGATCGCGAGCAGGATGGCAGCGAGCGGCGTTCCGAAAATGCCGGTCATGCCCGCGGCGGCGCCGGCGACCAGCAACGTCTTGCGCTCCGCCGCGCTCAACCGGAAGCATTGCGCGAACAGTGAGCCGATCGCCCCGCCGGTCATGATGATCGGCCCCTCGGCCCCGAACGGCCCGCCGCTGCCGATCGAGATGGCCGAGGACAGGGGCTTCAGGATCGCGACCTTCAGCGACAGCCGGCTTTCGCCGAACAGAATCGTCTCGATCGCCTCGGGAATTCCGTGGCCGCGAATTTTCTCGGAGCCGAAACGGGCCATCAGGCCGACGATCAGGCTGCCGATGACCGGAATTGCGACGGTCAACAATCCAAGCGAGGCCGCCGTGATGTCGACGGGCCGGGCGGACAAGCGCCCGAACCAGAAGAGATTGGTCGCCACCGCGATCATGCGGATCAGCAACCATGCCCCGAACGCTCCGCCAGTCCCAACCACCAGCGCCATCGCGGCCAGCAGCAGCATGCGGGTATCGACACTATGATCGGCGAGAGTGGACCGGTCGCGCTGGGCCGTCGCTGTCATGGCATTGCTCCTTGGGCCCGGCGCGATATATCGTGATCCGATATAGTCAAGGTGCGAGGACAATGCTGACGGACGCGGAGTACCAGGCGCTGGCGGATTTCCGCTTCGCGTTGCGCGGTTTCTATGCCTTCAGCGAAGCGCAGGCGGCCGCCGCCGGCCTGAGTGCGCAACAGCATCAGGCCCTGCTGGCGATCCGGGGCAGCCGGGGCGAAGGCATGGCGATCGGCGATCTCGCGGATCGCCTGGCGTTGAAGCCGCATACCGTCAGCGAATTGATAGACCGGATGGCGGCCGCGGGGCTAGTGGAACGGCAACGATCGGCGGCAGATCGCCGCCGAGTGGCGCTGACGATCACGCCGCGCGGCGAAAAGCTGCTCGGCGCGTTGTCCGCTGCACATCGCGACGAACTCCGCCGGATGCGTCCGCTCCTGATCGAATTGCTGGCGTCGCTCGGCTAGTCAGCCCGCCTCTTGTGTTGCATAGTTGCAACACTATCTTCGGGCGGACGACTCCAAGGGGACGATATGAACCTCGAACAATTCACCGACCGCGCGAAAGGCTTTCTGCAGGCGGCGCAGACGGTCGCCATTCGGCTGAACAATCAGCGCATTTCGCCCGAACATATCCTGAAGGCGCTGCTGGAAGACAAGGAAGGCATGGCCTCCGGCCTGATCCGCGCGGCGGGCGGCGATCCGGCGGTGGCGCTGACGGAGACCGACGCGGCGCTGGCCAAACAGCCCTCGGTCAGCGGCTCCGGCGCGCAGCAGACGCCGGGCCTCGACAATGACGCAGTGCGCGTGCTCGACCAGGCCGAGCAAATCGCGAAGAAAGCCGGCGATTCCTATGTGACGGTCGAGCGGCTGCTGCTCGCCCTCGCGCTCGCGAGCACCACGGCGGCGGGCAAGGCGCTCGCCAAGGCGAACGTGACGCCCGCTGGCCTGAACGACGCGATCGCCAAGCTGCGCGGCGGCCGCACCGCCGACACCGCGTCCGCTGAAGATCGCTACGACGCGCTCAAGAAATTCGCTCGCGACCTGACCGAGGCGGCGCGCGAGGGCAAGCTCGATCCGGTCATCGGCCGCGACGAGGAGATCCGCCGCACGATCCAGATCCTCGCCCGGCGCACCAAGAACAACCCGGTGCTGATCGGCGAGCCCGGCACCGGCAAGACCGCGATCGCCGAAGGCCTGGCGCTGCGCATCGCCAATGGCGACGTGCCGGACAGCTTGCGCGACCGGAGCCTGATGTCGCTGGACATGGGCGCGCTGATCGCCGGCGCCAAATATCGCGGCGAGTTCGAAGAACGGCTGAAAGGCGTGCTCGACGAAGTGCGCCAAGCCGAAGGCGACATCATCCTCTTCATCGACGAGATGCACACGCTGATCGGCGCCGGCAAATCCGAAGGTGCGATGGACGCCGGCAACCTGCTGAAGCCCGCGCTCGCGCGCGGCGAGCTGCACTGCATCGGCGCGACGACGCTCGATGAATATCGCAAATATGTCGAGAAAGACGCGGCGCTGCAGCGGCGCTTCCAGCCGGTGTTCGTCGATGAGCCGAGCGTCGAGGATACGATCTCGATCCTGCGCGGCCTCAAGGAGAAATACGAGCTGCACCACGGCGTGCGGATCACCGACGGCGCGATCGTGGCGGCGGCGACGCTATCCAACCGCTACATCACCGACCGCTTCCTGCCCGACAAGGCGATCGACCTGATGGACGAAGCGGCGAGCCGGCTGCAGATGGAGATCAAGTCCAAGCCTGAAGAGATCGAGAATCTTGACCGGCGCATCATGCAGTTGAAGATCGAGCGCGAGGCGCTGAAGAAGGAGACCGACGACGCCTCGCGCGAGCGGCTCTCCAACCTCGATGCCGAGCTCGCCAGCCTGGAGGAACAGTCTGCCGGGCTGACCGCGCGCTGGCAGGCCGAGAAGGAGAAGATTCAGGGCGAGGCCAATATCAAGGAGCAGCTCGACCAGGCGCGGCTGCAGCTGGAGCAGGCGCAGCGGCAGGGCGATCTCGCCCGCGCGGGCGAGCTCAGCTACGGCGTCATCCCCGGACTGGAGAAGCAGCTGGCCGAGGCGCAATCCGCCTCAGCGGGCGCGATGCTGCGTGAGGAAGTGACCGCCGACGACATCGCCGGCGTGGTCTCGCGCTGGACCGGCATCCCGGTCGACCGGATGCTGGAAGGCGAGCGCGAGAAGCTGCTTCACATGGAAGACGTGATCGGCAAGCGCGTGATCGGCCAGGCCGATGCGGTGCGCGCCGTTTCCACCGCCGTGCGCCGCGCACGCGCGGGCTTGCAGGATCCGAACCGGCCGCTGGGCTCCTTCCTGTTCCTCGGGCCCACGGGCGTCGGCAAGACCGAGCTGACCAAGGCGCTCGCCGAATTCCTGTTCGATGATCCGAACGCGATGGTGCGCATCGACATGAGCGAGTTCATGGAGAAGCACGCGGTCGCACGGCTGATCGGCGCGCCGCCGGGCTATGTCGGTTACGAAGAAGGGGGCGTTCTTACCGAAGCGGTTCGGAGACGCCCCTATCAGGTTGTGCTGTTCGACGAGGTGGAGAAAGCGCATGGCGACGTGTTCAATGTGCTGCTTCAGGTGCTGGACGATGGCCGCCTGACCGACGGGCAGGGCCGCACCGTCGATTTCTCCAACACGCTGATCATCCTGACCTCGAACCTGGGCAGCCAGTTCCTGAGCCAGGTGGCGGACGATGAGGACGTGAAATCGGTCGAGCCGCAAGTGATGGAGATCGTGCGGGCGCATTTCCGGCCCGAATTCCTGAACCGGCTGGACGAGATCATCCTGTTCCACCGGCTGGGCAGCGAGCACATGGCCCCGATCGTCGACATCCAGGTCGCGCGCGTTCAGAAATTGCTCGCCGACCGCAAGGTGACGCTGGACCTGACCGATGCCGCCCGGGCTTGGCTGGGGCGGGTCGGCTATGACCCGGTCTATGGCGCGCGGCCACTGAAGCGCGCGGTGCAGAAATATCTGCAGGATCCGCTGGCGGAGCTGATCCTGTCGGGCGACGTGCGCGACGGCCAGACGGTGAAGGTCGATGAAGGCGACGGGAAGCTTGAGCTGAGCGTGGTTTAGGCCACCGTTCGGGCTGAGCTTGTCGAAGCCTTCCCTTGTTCTTTTCTGAAATGCCGGAGAAGAAAGGGGAAGGCTTCGTCAGCCTCAGCCCGAACGGAGTTTATGAGCGAGAATATCGAAACCATCCTCCGCGATCCCGAATGGCTCGCGCACCGCTATGTCGAGAGCAAGGACGCGGTGCAATTCGTGAAACTGCCGCGCAGCGGCCATGCCGCGGCGGCATTCGTGACCGACGAACATCTGCCCGCAGGCCTGCCGCGCGTGGAGATCGGCCGGCGCGAAGCATTGGAAACAGAGCCTCCGCCCGCGCCCCTGCATTTCATCTTCCACTCCGCCTTTTGCTGCTCGACTCTGGTGGCGCGGGCATTCGATCAGCCTGGCCTTTCCACGGCGCTGAAAGAACCGCCGATCCTCAATGATCTGGTCGGCTGGAGGCGGCGCGGCGCGGCGGGGCGCGATGTCGCTGAGGTGATGGACAGCGCGCTGACGCTGCTGGCGCGGCCGTTCGAGCCGGGCGAAGCTGTTATCGTCAAGCCGTCGAACATTGTGAGCGGCCTGATCCCCCTGCTGATGGCGCTTCGGCCGGGTGCAAAGGCGCTGTTGCTGCACGCACCTCTCCCGATATTCCTGACTTCGGTGGCCAAGAAAGGGCTGGATGGACGCCTTTGGGTGCGAGAGCTGCTCGGCGGCTTCCGCAAGGACGGGCTGACGCTGCGGCTGGGCTTCGATGACGACCAGTTGTTCGGCCAGACCGATTTGCAGATCGCCGCCGCCGGCTGGCTGGCTCAGCAGGCGCTGTTTGCGGACTTGATCGCGAAACTCGGGCCGCGCGTGCGTGGCCTCGATAGCGAATCTCTGTTGGACCGGCCGCACGAGGCAATGGCCGCACTCGCCAATCTTTACGGCTTGTCAGAGGATGGGCTGGACGTTGACGGTGCCTTCGCGCGCAACTCGAAAAACGGCGAAGCATTCAGCCGTATCGAGCGCCAGGCCGAATATGCCAAGGCAGGCGCCGTGCATCACGACGAGATCGATAAAGTTGCGGCCTGGGCGGCGGCAGTCGCCGATGCGGCAGGCATCCCAATGACACTCCCGGGCGCGCTGCTCGCCTAGTACGCCGCAGCCAACACTATAATCGGACGATGCCAGCCTTCGCTGGCTTGACAAGACTCTCCGTTCGCTTCTCCCGTTTCGGCAAAAAGAAAGGGCGGGGTCCGAAGACCCCGCCCCTCTTTGTTCAGACCAGCCTGACTTAGAACTTCAGGCGGGCGCTGACGCGGTAGCTGCGGCCCAGCGCGTCGTAGGTCGACGGGAAGGTGTTGCCGCTGTTGAACGACGTCGTGCCGATGTCCTGGCCGGTCAGCGGCGGCTTCTTGTTGAACAGGTTGGCGACCGTCAGCGTCAGCGTCAGATTGTCGCCCACCCCGATCCGGGTCGCCAGATCGAAATAGTCGTATGACGGGATGAAGCCGAGATTGCGGTTGCCGAACGAGCCCTGTGCCGGAGCACCCGGCAGCGGCGACTGGTTCGACGGCAGCGGGCCGGAATAAGCCGGACCGTTGCCGTTGATGACGTCATCCGGCTCCTGACGGAAGGAGCTGATGTGGCGCCACAGCAGCGACAGATCGACATTGTCGAACGTGAACGTCGTGCGCTGGGTCCAGCTGAACTCAGGCTGCAGCGAACCGCAGTTGACCGAGATGTAACCGACGCACTGGCGGAAGATCGACGTGGTGTCGGCCGCGTTCGAACGGAACCGGTTCTCGTGCGTCCAGTTGCCGGCGAAGCTCAATGCCAGCTTCGCGAAGCCCAGATCGGTGTTGTAGTTCATCGTAAGGTCAAGGCCATCGGTCTTGATCTTGCCGAGGTTCGTCAACGCGCCGAACAGGCCCGGCGTGATCGCCGGATCGCCGCCGAGGCCACCGGTCTGCGGATTGCGGCGGATGCTGGTGCAGGCCGTCGTGTTTTCCGCACCCGCGGCCGGGCTGTAGTTGCCGGCGGCATCAGGCGAACCGAAGCAGGCATTGATGATGTCGCCCGTCGTCGGCGTGGTGATCGCGCCGGTCAGCTTGATCTTGTAATAGTCGACCGACATCGAGAAGCCGGGGATGAAATCCGGCTGCAGGACGACACCGAAGGTGTAGCTGTTCGACTTCTCCGGCTTCAGGTTCAGGTTGCCACCGGTGGTGATGTTGGCCTGACCCGCGGTCGGCTGCGGGATGTTGCCAAGCGTGAACGCCGGGGCGCCCTGTGCAAGGCAGACCGCACGCAGCGTGCCCGTCGGCGCCGGACGAACGACCTGGTTGGAGTCGTTGATCGACGCGCAGGGATCGTTCGACAGACCGGTCAACACCGTATTCTGCGGCGCGAACAGCTCGTTGATGTTCGGAGCACGCACCGCACGGCTGTAATTGCCGCGGAACTTGATCGCGTCGATCGGTTCCCAGCTGCCGCCCAGCTTGTAAGTGGTGGTGTTGAACTTCGGCGTGGTCGGCGTGTTGACCGTGTAGTGCGAGTAACGAATGCCCGCTTCGAACGTCAGGTTGTTGAAGAAGGGCTTGTCCTGCACAAGCGGGGCGATCAACTCGCCAAAGGCTTCGTAAACGTCGAAGCCGCCGTCCGTGGTCGGAGTCGCACCACCGGCGCCGCCGAGATCGCCCGACTGACCGAGCGTGTCCGCTTCGACCCGCGCATGGTAACGGCGATATTCGCCGCCGATCGCGAAGCTGACCGCGTCCGACGCCCAGGGAACGGTGGCGCCGAAATCGCCCGAGATCGTCGCGCGCGCCTGGGCGAGCGAGGTCTGAGTGATCACGGTGCTGTTCGCGTTCAGGAAATCGACCATTCCCGGCGTGATCGAGCCTTCCGGACCGAAGACGTTGACGGGAACGCAGCTGTTGCTGGTGTCGATGCAGGTCGTGGTGTTGGTCGCGCGCAGGCCCTGACGGAAGCGCGAGTTGAGCGTGTAGTTCTGGATCGTCTGGATCTGCTCCGATTCACCATAGGCGCCCGACACGTCCCAGTTGATCGAGTCGGTGATGCCGCCGCGGAAGCCCAGGCGATAGTCGAAGATCTGGGTACGGAAGCTGCTGATACGCGGGCCGACTTCCGGAGTACGGCGCGACAGGATCGTCGTGAACTCGCGATAGTTCGGGTCCGACGGGCTCAGCGCCGCCGCGGCCGCGGTGCACTGCGCCGGGGTCAGCGACTGGATGCCCGAGGTGTTCGGATCAAAGTCGTTATTGGCGCAGAAAGTCGCACGCGCGGACGCCGGCAGATACGGGTTGCTGACCGGGATCTGCACCGAGATGCCGAACGCACCCGACGGGGCGATGATCGTGTCGACCGTGTTCTTGGAGAACAGACCGCGGGTATAAACCTCGACGCCGTCCGTGATCTCGTAATTCGCCTGTCCAAAGATGTTGAACCGCTGGAACGGCGTCTGGAAGATGTTGAACGGATTGAAGTTATAGGCGGTGAACGCGGACTGGAGCGCGCCCGTCGTCGGGTTGATCGCCCGCGTGCCCTGGCCGGGAACGCTGAAACGCGACGGTACGGTCGTGCCCGAACCGGACACCGCGCCGCCGAAGGCCGAGAAGTTGAAGCGGCTGAAGTTGCGCGCGCCCTGATAGACAGGGTCGGCTTCCTGATAGCCGAGCGACAGCACGGCGTTGCCGCGGCCGTCGTCGAAGTTGGCACCGATCGTCACGTCGGCGCGGAGATAGTTGCCGTCGCCCTTCTCGGTGATCTGCTCGGAGACCGCGGCCTCGAAGCCCGAGAAATTGCGCTTGGTGATGAAGTTGACGACGCCCGAGACGGCGTCGGCGCCGTAGGTGGTCGAGGCACCGCCGGTCAGAACTTCGGTCCGCTCGACCAGCGCCAGCGGAATGTTGTTCAAGTCGACGCGGCCGACGAGACCCGACGGCGCGATGCGGTTGCCGTCCAGAAGGACGATGTTGCGGAACGAGCCAAGGCCGCGCAAGTCGACGAACGAGGCGCCGCCATTGCCGTTGTTCACCGCCGAACCGATCGACGGAACGACGCCCGGGATTTCGCGCAGGAGCTGTTCGGCGACGTTGGTCTGCCGCAGCTCGACTTCTTCCGACGTGGTCACGTTGACCGGCGTCGAGCGCTCAAGGTTCGGGTTGGTGATGAGCGAGCCGGTGACGACGATCGTGCTGTCGTCATTCGCAGCCGGAGCCGCTTCGGCCGTCTGGGTCTGCGCATAAGCGGCGGTGCCGAGCATCGAGGTGCCGATCAGCACGGTCGAAGCCAGCAGGTGCCGACGAAGTGCAAGCTGCATAGTCTTTCTTCCCCTTTGACGTGGCCGGCCGTTCCCGGACGCACGTGGTGGCATAGCTGCAAACGAAGCTATCAGGCCGCTACTAGGCGAAATGATCCGTCAAGAACAACGCCTCGCCAGTAACAAATGAGAGTTTTGCCCCTGTGTGTAGCATTTCAGTCACAGTGATCCGCCACGGCGCTTGCCCGCCTTGCCGCAGCGTCCTACGCTTCCGGCGAAACCGATCGACTTTGCCTGGGGGCCACAGTTCATGACCCGATTCCTGCTCGCCGCAGCTGGCGCTTCGTTGCTCCTCGCCGTACCCGCGTCCGCGGCCGACGAGCCGCCCGCCGCGGTCCGCGCGCTCGGCGCCTGCCGGACCATCGCCGACAATGTTCAGCGCCTCGCCTGCTACGATCGCGAAGCGCCGGCCTTGCTGCAATCGGTCGAAAAGAAGGAGACCGTCGTCCTCGACAGGCAGGAAGTGCGCAAGACCAAGCGGTCGCTCTTCGGCTTCACTTTGCCCCGGCTGCCTTTCTTCGGCGGCGACAAAGAAGATGATGCGAAGGAAGAGGCGGAGTTCCAGCAGATCGAAGCGCCGATCAAGACCGTGCGCAGCATCGGCTATGGCAAATTCCGCTTCACGCTGGAGGAAGGCGCGGTGTGGGAGACGACCGAAGGCCTCAACGCCTTTCCCAAGCCCGGCGAGACCGTCGTGATCAAGAAGGGGCTGATGGGCAGCTATTTCATCCGCTTCAAGGGCAATCGCTCGGTCAAGGGCATGCGGGTGGGGTAGATACAGCCCTCCCCTTGTGGGGAGGGCGAGATCGGCGCAAGCCGAGCTCGTCACAAAGACTTCTTTTCGACTCGCAGACGCGAGCCGGCCCCCACCCCAACCCCTCCCCACAAGGGAGAGGGGATTAATGAATCAATCCACCACGACCGGCACCTTGCTCAGATCCTGGCCCGGCATCGGGCCGGCCAGCACCATCGGATCGATCCGCGCCGCGCGCCATTTGAGCGCCCAATGAAGGTGCGGCCCGGTTGCGCGGCCGGTGGCGCCGATCGCGCCCAGCAATTGGCCTTTGCGGACGTGATCGCCGACTTTCACGTCGATGCGTGACAGGTGCAGGAACGCGCTGTTCAGCCCCATGCCGTGATCGACGATCAGCAGATTGCCTTCCAGCGTGAAGGGCTTCTGCGCGGCGAGCACGACGACGCCGTCAGCCGGCGCGGTCACGGGCGCGCCCGCCCCGCCGGCGATATCGACACCCGAATGATAAGCGCCGAATTCGTTGCCGCGATAGATGCGCTGCGATCCGAACACGCCGCTGATCCGCCCCTTGGCCGGCCAGGCAAAGCGCTCGCGCCAGCCGTCGCTCTCGGCATTGACCGCCCGGGCGGCGACGATCTGCGCGACTTCGGGCGCGCGAAGCTTTTCGAATTGCTCATTGGTGACGCCGGGTCGTTTGGGCACATCGACCCGCTGGATCGCCCAGGCGTGCGGCAACACTGCAAGCTCCCGCTTTACTACCGATCCGTCGGCCAGCTTCGCCTCCAGCATCATCGATGCCGGCGCATCGCGGTCGAAGCCGAGCATGAAGCGGCCATCGCGGCTCACTGGCACAGCCGCGCCGCCAAGCGTCAGGCTGACCGTGCCGGCGGGTGCCGTTCCGTAGGCAACGCCGCCTTGTTCCAGCTTGCCGCTCAGTTCGAGGAAAACAGGCGGAGAGGTCGGCGCGACCCCCGCTTTCGGCACGGGGGCCAGTGATGGTGCAGGCTGAGGGTCTGACACCGCGACGCAACCGCCGAGCAACAGCAGCGGAATTGCGCGCTTCACCGCGCTGTCAGAGCCCGGGTTGCGATCTGCGGCGTGGCGTAGGGCTGCTGTTTCGCGACCGACCAGTAACGCAGCGTGTCGAGGGGGATTTTCTCGCCCGAGACGGCGCATACGACATGATCGCCCTGCGAGAGCACCCGGAAGCCGTTCGCCATATAATGAAGCCGGGCCGGCTGGCTGCGATTGAACATCAGCATAGGTCTTACCTTTACAATAGCGAGGGCTGGCTGGGGGCTGGCGGCGCCTCGCGCTTAGGCCCAGATGGGGGGCGTTCCACCCGCGCGTCAACATCGCCATCGGCAAAATACAGGGTGAGCGCGCCGGTCGCACGCGCGTCGGCGGCGCTGGAGACGGTCTTGCCGCTTTTGCTTTCCACGCGCGCATAACCGCGCTTGAGGACATTGTCGGGGTTCACCGACTGGGCTAGCCGCCACACCGCCGCCAGCCGGTCCGAAGCGCGGCCCAGCTTCGTTTGAAGTAGGATCGGACGGAGCGCGCCGCTGGCCTGCGCCAGCTCGCCGCGCGCATCGGCGACACGCCGCCCGAGCCCGCGCCGCAACCGCTCGCCATAATCATCCACCCGCTGCCGCTGCGGATCGAGCAGAGATGCCGGCGTCGGCAACAACCGGGCCAGCGCGGAAAGCCGCTCGGTCCCACGCTCGTGATAGCGCCGCGCGCACCGCTCCATCCGCCCACCCTGATCGCGGACATAGGCGCGCAGCTCGGCGCGAACCGGCACCGCCATTTCGGCTGCCGCCGTCGGCGTCGGCGCGCGCATGTCCGCCGCATAGTCGCACAAGGTCGTGTCGGTCTCATGCCCTACCGCGGAAACGATCGGGATCGCGGACGCGGCAACCGCCCGCACCACCACTTCCTCGTTGAATGCCCAGAGATCCTCGATCGAGCCGCCGCCGCGCGCGACGATCACCAACTGTGGCCGCTCACCTTCCGGCATTGCCGAGAAGCCGGCCACCGCGGCCGCCACTTGCTCGGCTGCGCCCTGGCCCTGCACTTGTACCGGCCAGACCGTGACGCGCGTGGGGCAACGATCCTCCAGCCGGTGGAGGATGTCGCGGATCACTGCGCCGGTGGGCGATGTCACCACGCCGATATGGCGCGGCAGGAACGGCAGCTTGCGCTTGCGTGCCGTCTCGAACAGCCCCTCGGCAGCCAGCTTCGCTTTGAGCTTTTCGAGGAGTAGCATCAGCGCGCCCTCGCCGGCCAGCTCTAGCCGCTCGATCACGATCTGATATTTGGAGCGGCCCGGATAGGTGGTGAGCTTGCCGGTCGCGATCACCTCGATTCCGTCCTCCGGCCGGAATGGCAGCGATGCCACGCCCGCCTTCCACATCACCGCGTCGATGCAGGCCTTGTCGTCCTTCAGCGTCAGATAGGCATGGCCGGAGGCGGCGCGCTTATAGCCGCTGATCTCACCGCGCAGCCGGACCTGGCCGAAGCTGTCCTCCACCACGCGCTTCAGCGCGAAAGCCAGTTCGGAAACGCTCAGTTCGGGCGCGTTGTCATGATGCTGGATGTGCTCGGGCAAAATATTCGTTTCGACCATCGGCGCAGCCTAGTCTCAAGCTCGCCGAAACCAAAGCGTTCCGGATCGGGGTGACATGGACCACCCGCTGGATATATGATTGTCACGGGGCCAGACCTGAGGCTCCGGTTCCAGCGCAAGGGGGAAAGCGCTGTATGGATATAAATGACAAGGCCGTCACCATCGCGACAGCGTTGATCGGTGCTGCGGCGACGATAACTGTGGGCATGATGGCCGCCAAGGTGGGGCCTTTCCGGTCTGACGAGACCGCCATTCCAGCAACAATCAATGCCGTTGACGCGGGAACGTCCCCCGACGCCGCGGCAGCTGCCGCCGATCAGGAGGCTGCCGCCGCGAACAATATCGCCGCCACGGATGCGGCAGGCAATGCCCTGGCGGCCCCGGCGCCTGTCAACACTGCTCCGCCGGCACCCCAGGGCGCCATCATGGCGCACAATCAGTGCAAGGACAAAGTAACGGCCAAAATCTTCTACGAAGATGGCGATGGCTGGCAGACGAGCAGCGGCGAACATTGGAATTTCGAAGCTGGCGAGGCCTCATTTCCGACCTTCCACGATAGATATCTCATCCCTAAGGCCGGAATATTCTATGTCTGGGCGAAGCGAGCAGATGGCACTCAAGTTACCACCGACGATTACACGCAGAGCGATTTTTCCGAGCAATTCCAGAAATTCGAAGCAGGCCCTGCGAACGACGGATATACCCACGTCTATTTCTGCAGCTAGCCGACCGGCAGGGCAGCCATGAATGTCCTGCTGATCGGTTCGGGCGGGCGCGAGCATGCGCTGGCCTGGAAATTGGCGCAATCGCCCGGGCTCGGCAAGCTCTTCGCCGCACCCGGCAATCCGGGCATCGCGCAATGCGCCGAGCTGATCGAAATGGATGTGACCGATCACGCGACTGTCGCCGCCTTCTGCCAGCGGCAGGACATCGGTCTGGTCGTGATCGGTCCCGAAGCGCCTTTGGTCGCGGGCCTGGGCGACGATCTGCGCGCTGCGGGCATTCCAGTGTTCGGGCCCGACAAGGCAGCAGCGCAGCTTGAAGGCTCCAAAGGATTCACCAAGGATCTGTGCGCTCGCGCCGATATTCCGACCGCCGGTTACGTCCGCGCCGAGAGCGCCGAAGATGGACTAGTGAAGCTCGAACCTTTCGGCCTGCCGGTGGTGATCAAGGCGGACGGCCTCGCCGCCGGGAAGGGTGTAGTGATCGCCATGACCCACGAGGAGGCCGAGCGGGCGGTGCGCGACGCCGACGGCCCGATGGTGATCGAGGAATTCCTGGAGGGCGAGGAAGCCAGCCTGTTCGCGCTGACCGACGGCAAAACGGTCGTGGCGTTCGGCTCCGCCCAGGATCACAAGCGTGTCGGCGACGGCGATGTCGGGCCAAACACCGGCGGCATGGGCGCTTACTCCCCCGCGCGCGTGCTCACGTCAGCGCTGGAAGCGCAGGCGATGCGCGAGATCGTCGAGCCGACGGTTGCGGCGATGGCGGAGGTCGGCACGCCCTTCGTCGGCGTCCTTTATGCCGGATTGATGCTCACCGACGCCGGCCCCAAGCTGATCGAATACAACGCCCGCTTCGGCGATCCCGAATGTCAGGTGCTGATGCCGCGCCTCGAGAGCGATCTGCTGGAAATCCTGCTCGCTTGTGCCGAGGGACGGCTGGCTGAAGCGGAACCGCCGCGTTTCTCCGGCCGCGTCGCGTTGACCGTCGTGATGGCCGCCAGGGGCTATCCGGGCACGCCGGAAACAGGCGGCACGATCGACGGGCTGGACCGCGCAGAGGCGACAGGCGCGATCGTGTTCCAGGCGGGCACCAGGATCAACGACGGCGCGCTGTTTGCCTCGGGCGGCCGTGTCCTGGCGGTGACGGCGGAAGGGCCGACCGTGCGCTGGGCGCAGCAAGCGGCCTATACCGCCGTCGACCGGATCGACTTTCCGAGCGGTTTCTGCCGCCGCGATATTGGGTGGCGGGAGGTCGCGCGCGAACAGGCTTGATCGCGGCGCTTTTTCATGACAGCTTCATGATACAACATATCATGGAGAGTCGGATGCGCGGATCGCTGTTGCTGCTCGGCCTGGCCTCGTTCCTCTTAGGCTCGGCCGCTCCCCCGTCGCCGCCACAGGCCCCCGCCGTGGCACTCGATCCTGCCTCGCCCGTCAAATGCCGGCCCAGTCCGCAATATGACGAAAGCGCGGAAATCGTCCTGACCGCCTCGCGCAAAACCCGTCCGCGCAATCGCGCGCCCTTGGCCTCTCCTCCGCCTCCGCCGGTCATGCCCTCGATTGCCTTCGCCCCGCCCGCCCCGACGTTGAATCAGGGCAGAGCCGCGATCGTTGCCGGCACCCCCGTCCGCGAGGAAAATCGCGAACGCTATGACGGCCGCGAAGTGGCGAGCATCCAGTCGGTTGCCGCCAATCCGGTGTCCACTTTCTCGGTCGATGTTGACACCGGTTCCTATGCCAATGTCCGCCGTTTCCTGACCCAGGGCCAGATGCCGCCCAGCGGCGCCGTGCGGACCGAGGAAATGATCAATTATTTCCGCTACGACTACCCGCTGCCGCGCGACCGGGCCGAGCCGTTCAGCGTCACCACCGATGTCGCGGTGACGCCGTGGAACCCGGCGACCCGTCTGCTTCGCATCGGTCTGCGCGGCTATGATCTGGCGGCGAAGGATCGCCCCGCTGCCAATCTCGTCTTCCTGGTCGACGTCTCCGGTTCGATGAGCGATCCGGACAAACTCCCGCTGGTGAAGACGGCGCTGAAGATGCTGGCCGATCAGCTGACGCCCCGCGATCATGTCTCGATCGTCGTCTATGCGGGCGCCGCGGGCATCGTGCTCGAGCCGACCAATAAACCGGACTATGTGAAGCTGGCGCTCGATTGCCTCGACGCGGGCGGCTCGACCGCGGGCGGCCAGGGTATCGAGCTCGCCTATGCGACCGCGCGGGCGCACCGGATCGCGGGCGGCGTCAACCGGGTGATCCTCGCGACCGACGGCGACTTCAATGTCGGCATCACCGACCAGAAAGCGCTGGAAGACCTGATCAAACGCAACCGCGACGACGGTATCACGCTCACCACGCTCGGTTTCGGCCAGGGCAATTACAATGAGCCGGTGATGGAGCGGCTCGCCGATTTGGGGAACGGCAATTACGCCTATATCGACACCGCGCTCGAGGCCCGGAAGGTGCTCGACGAGGAAATGGCCTCGACGCTCTTCACGATCGCCAAGGACGTGAAGATCCAGGTCGAGTTCAATCCGGCGGCGATCAGCGAATATCGCCTGATCGGCTATGAGAATCGCGCGCTCGCCGAGGATGATTTCAACAACGACAAGGTCGATGCCGGCGATATCGGCGCGGGGCATCAGGTCACCGCGCTGTACGAAATCGTGCCCGCGGGCGCGAAGGGCTGGCTGCCCGAACGGCGCTATGACGCCAATCGCCCGTCTCCTGCGCCGGCCATCGGGAGCAGCGAAATGTGCTTCGTCAAGCTGCGCTATAAGCTGCCCGACGGCACGACCTCGAAGCTGATCGAGCGGCCGGTGCCGGCGGCGATGCTGGCCGCCGCGTCCGCGCCGAGCGGCGACATGGCGTTCGTGACCGCAGTTGCCGGCTTCGGCCAGCGGATGCGCGGCGATAAATATCTGAACGGCTATAGCTGGCGGGAGATCGCCAACCTCGCCGGCAACCCGGACGACTATTACCGGCAGGAGTTCGTGAAGCTGGTCGGTCTCGCCGCCGCGCGGGGATCGGGCGAACAAGGCAATTGAGGCAGAGGCTCCATTCGCGCTAGGAACGGCTCTTCAGATAAAGGGGCCGTCAAAATGGACAGTTCGACCTGGGTGCTGATTTTGCTCGGCGTGATCGTGGTGGCGATCGCGGTCTGGTGGCTCGCCGGCAGCGGCAAGCGAGTGGAGGCAGACAAGCCCGCCGCCCCGCTCGAAAAGAAAGTCGAGGCGATCTCGCCTGTCATCACCGGACCCGCCGTCGCTCCCGTCGACGTGCCGCCGCCGGCCGAACCAGCCCCCGCGCCGTCCGAACCGGCCACGTCCGCGGCGCCGATCCACGCCGTGCCCGCCGGCCCCGCCGACGATCTGATCCAGCTGAAAGGCGTCGGCCCCAAGGTGGCCGCGCTGCTGAACGGGCTGGGCGTCACCCGCTTCGACCAGATCGCGGCCTGGAGCGAAGCCGACATCGCCCGCATCGACGCCGAACTGGGCGCGTTCAAGGGCCGCATCGCTCGCGACCAATGGGTCGAACAGGCGCGACTGCTCGCGGCGGGCGATACCGCCGGATATGAGGCGAAATTCGGGAAATTGGGGTGAGCAAAAGCCCTCTCCCCGGCGGGGAGAGGGTTGGGTGAGGGGGCTCCGCGTTTGAATTTCTGGCGCCGAGCCCCCTCACCCCGCTCGCTTCGCGAGTCGCCCTCTCCCCGCTGGGGAGAGGGGCTTTACCGCTCGCTTAGATAATAGCGGTCCCGCGCCGTCAGCGTATCGTCCAGCTCGTACACGATCGGCTGGCCGGTCGGGATTTCGAGGCCAGTGATCTCGTCGTCCGGGATGGTCGACAGATGCTTGACCAGCGCGCGCAGCGAATTGCCATGGGCTGAGATCAGCACGCGCTCGCCCGCCTTCAGCGCCGGCGCGATCCGCGCCTCCCAATAGGGCAGCACGCGGGCGATCGTATCCTTCAGGCTCTCGGTGTCGGGAATCGTGATGCCGGCGTAGCGGCGGTCCTTTGACAGATCATAGTCGCCGCCCGGCGCGAGCGGCGGTGGGGGCACGTCGAAACTCCGACGCCAGATCTTGACCTGCTCGTCGCCATGTTTGGCCGCCGTCTCCGCCTTGTCGAGACCGGTCAGCCCGCCATAGTGGCGCTCGTTCAGCCGCCAGTCCTTCTCGACCGGCAGCCACAGCCGGCCCATCGCTTCCAGCGCGATGTTGAGCGTCTTGATCGCGCGGGTCTGAAAGCTCGTGAAGCAGAGATCGAAGTCCAGGCCCTTCGCGGCCATGAGTTCGCCCGCCGCCTTCGCCTCGGCCGCGCCTTTTTCGGTCAGGTCGACGTCCCACCAGCCGGTGAAGCGGTTCTCGAGGTTCCAGGCCGATTGGCCGTGACGGATCAGGACGAGGGTGGGCATTGGGACTCCATCTAGGTGAGCGTCATGCCAGCGAAGGCTGGCATCTCGGACCAACGTCGTGAGACCCCAGCCTACGCTGGGGTGACGGTGCGCTTTAGATCGCGTCGATCATCGCCGCCAGATTGTCGAGGCAATCATAAGCGAGGCGCTTGCAGCGCGCGGGCGACCAGCCGAATTCCGGATCGGGATTGTCGTCATGATCCTTGAACGGCATTTCCAAGGTCATCGACACCGCGCCGTAGCGTTCGGCCAACTGGGTCGTGGACATCGACATGTTCGCCTTGCCAGGCGCGGCGATCTCATAGCCTTTCGTAACCTGGAAGTCGGGTGAGCGATCGGCCAGCGTATCGCGAAAGCGCTTGAACAGCTCCAGCTGGCGGTCGGTGATCGACGGAATGCCCTCGAAGCCGGCGATGAAATTCGCCGGAATCGCCTCGTCGCCGTGAATATCCATCGCGAAGGCGACGCCGGTCGCATCCATCGCGCCCCGGACGGCGAGGACTTCGGGGCTGCGCTCCTCGGTCGGCGCGTGCCATTCCCGATTGAGATTCACGCCCGCCGCGTTGGTGCGCAGATGGCCACGGAAGCTGCCGTCCGGGTTCATATTCGGCACGATGTTGAACGTCGCCTTTTCGCGCAGCGCCCTGGCACTCGCGTCATTGGGGTCGGTCAGCTTCTCAAGCGCGCCTTCCATCCACCATTCGGCCATGCTCTCGCCCGGATGCTGGCGCGCATAGAGCCAGACCTGCTTGGCGCCGGTCCCCATTGTCAGGCAATCGAGCGGACGGCCGTCGAGGGTCTTGGTGAGTTCGCGCTGCGTGACGCCGGGCTGGCCGGCGATCCTGGCGACCAGATCATAATGCCGCTCCATTGAATAGGGCGCAAAATAGGCGATCCAGACGGCGTCCGCGTCCGGTTTGATCCGGATCGTCAGCATGTCGTCGGCGTAGCTGGTGTCGGCCTGGCGCCAATTCTCGCGATCTTCCGAAACGCGCGCGCGATAGCCGGGCCAGCCGAGCGGATAGGCCGAACCGGCGGTGTTGGTGATCCGCAAACTCAGCTCGCGCCCGGCGGCGTTGGCGACCCGGAAATGGAACCATTGGTAGAAATCGGAGCCTTGATCGGTGACGATCTCGAGGTCTGCTTCATTTCCCTCGATCTTGAGGACGCGAATGTTGCCGCTGTCGAAAGCGCTGGTGATGCTGAAGGTCATGGCACGCTGATAGTGCGGCCGGACTCTCCCGGAAAGTCCCTGAACAGTGCCACGGCAAGTCTTTGGGCCAACGCGCCCGATACGTCGCGGCCGGACGCTTCGCCCCGCGCGCGGCCTTCCCACACCACGGTCTGATCGGATCGGCGCTTGAGCTGCACGGAAAGCTGCGTGCCGACGACTGTCCTGTCACGGCCGCCGCCGAGATTGAAGCTGACGCCGCCGCCGACACCGCCGCCGCTCCAGCCGCCGGTGCCGCCACCCAGCCCGATCGACACCCCCGAATTACCTCGCGGCCGCTCGCGCGCCGCGCTGCGCACATCGACGACGGCGACATAAAGGCTCTGGCCGACGCCATCGACCTGGGCATAGCCGAGCCGCGCCAATTCCTGGCCGACGGCATGGGCGTACATATCGAACTCGACGCCGCCGGGCGCGCCCGGGGCCGGTTCGATCGCGATCGTGCCACGCTCGTTCACGCCGGTGCCGCCCAGATGGAAGCGAGTCACCTCGACCGGGCCCGACGACGAGGTCGCGCAGGCGCCGAGCGCGAACAGGGGAAGCAGCATCAGGGCGGAACGAGGAATAGGCATGGGCTGTCCTTTCGAACCTTTGCGCATAACGTATCGTAGCCGTAATTAGCTGCAAGGACGGAATTCCACCGCCTTGCCTTGACCTTCAGCGCCCTCTCGACTAGGCGCGCCTTTCCGATTTTTCCGCCAGATTCGAACCAGGCCTAGACAATGAAGATTCGCAACTCGCTCAAGTCGCTCAAGGACCGGCATCGCGATAACCGCGTGATCCGCCGCCGCGGCCGCACCTACGTCATCAACAAGACGAACCGCCGCTTCAAGGCCCGCCAGGGCTAAACGACGTGGCTGTGCGCGGCGTCGTCTTCGACGTCGGCAACGTCCTTTTCAGCTGGGATCCCCGATTCCTTTACGAGCGCCTGATCGACGACGATCGGGCGCTTGATGCGTTTTTGCGCGACGTCGTCACGCACGAATGGCATTTCCAGCATGACGCCGGCCGGCCGTTCGCGGAGACGCAGGCGGAGCTCAGCGCGCTTTATCCCGAACATGCCGAACTGATCGCGGCCTGGGGTCCGCGCTTCAATGACAGTGTCGGCCCTGCCGTGCCCGGCATGCTCGATTTGGTCGAAGAGCTCGCCACTCGCGATGTGCCGCTGTTCGCGATCACCAATTTCAGCGGCGAATTCTGGCCGCCTTTTCGCGACACCCAGCCTGTGTTCCGTCACTTCCGCGACATCATCGTCTCGGGCGACGAAAAGCTGGTGAAGCCCGATCGCGCGATCTACGATCTCGCGCTCGCCCGCTTCGGCATGCCGGCCGAGGAGTTGATCTTTATCGACGACCGCGCCGAGAATGTCGCGGGCGCCGGAACCGCCGGCATGCGGGGCCACCATTTCCGCGACGCCGCGACGCTGCGGGCGGAGTTGCGGTCGCTGGGTTTGTTATAAGTCGCGGGCGTCCACCCCGGCGAAAGCTGGGGCCCAGCTTCTTTTCTTTTCCGCCCGACCCGGCAAAGAAGAAGCTCGATTCCGGCTTGCGCCGGAATGACGAGAAGAGGCACGATCCCCCATGGCATACTGGCTGCTCCGATCCGAACCTGACGTCTATGGCTGGGATCACCTCGTAAAGGACGGCGGCACCGAATGGGACGGCGTGCGCAATTACACCGCGCGCAACTTCCTGAAAGACATGGCGGTGGGCGACCGCGCCTTCTTCTACCATTCGAACACCGAAAAGGCCGTGGTCGGCATCATGGAGATCACGCGCGCGTGGAAGCCGGACGGGGAGAAAGGCGATTGGGCCTCGGTCGCGGTCAAGCCGGCCGAGAAGCTTCCCCGGCCGGTCACGCTCGCCGAGATCAAGGCCGAGCCCCGCCTCGCCCAGCTCGAAATGCTCCGCCAGTCGCGCCTTTCGGTGACGCCGGTGCGCGATAAGGAGTGGAAATTGATCCTGGAGATGGCCGGAGCCTGAGGCCGTCATGCGGCCGCGCGATATCTGGAGCCTGCGGCACGCGACCCGCGCGGGTTTCGTCGCCGGTCTCGCGGCCTTGCTGCTCTGGCCGGTCTATTCGGTGACTCAAGGCCCGGTGGGGCCGCTGTTCATGGCCGCGCTGGCGGTAACGGCGTTCTGCGGCGTCTCTATCCTGTTCATCACCGCCGTCGATCTCGCGACTGTCCGCCGCGATCGTTCGATCCTGCCCGCACGGATTTTCGACCTCGCTCTCGGCGCCCTGCTCGCCATCCCGGCCGGCGCGGCGCTGGCGTCTCTGGTACAGTGACGCTAACCGGGACGGATGACCAAACCGATATCGCCGCCGGCCGCGGCGCGTAAAGAGCATCGTTTCAGCCATCATGGCGTGACGGTCGACGACCCCTATGCCTGGTTGCGCGACCCGAATTATCCCGAAGTGGGCGACGCCGAGGTGCTGGCGTATCTGAAAGTGGAGAATGCCTTCTTCGAAGCGGCGATGGCGCCGCATCAGCCGCTGGTCGAGACGCTGTTCGCGGAAATGCGCGGACGGATCAAGGAAGCCGACCAGTCGGTGCCGCAAAAGGATGGCGACTGGCTCTATTGGCGGTCGTTCGACGAGGGCGCGCAATATCGCAAATGGTGGCGTTCGCCCGCCACGGGCGGCGACGCGGAACTGATCCTCGATGAGCCGACATTGGCCGAGGGCAAGGAGTATTTCCGTCTGGGCGGCATGGATGTGAGCCCGGACGGCCGCCTGCTCGCCTATGCTGTCGACGATAACGGCTCCGAACGCTTCACGATCCGGGTGAAGGATCTGGCGAGCGGCGAACAGCTTCCCGATGTGATCGAGGGCACGCTGGGCGGTTTCCTGTTCGCGGGCGACGGCCAGTCGCTGCTTTATGGCCTGGTCAATGAGCATTGGCGGATCGACGTCGCCAGGCTGCACGTGCTGGGCACGCCCGTCAGCGACGATATCGAACTATACCGCGAAGCCGATGACGGCTTCCAGGTCGGGCTGGGCCTGACCCAGTCGCAGAAATGGATCGCGATCGCCACCGGCGATCACGTCACCAGCGAAGTGCGGCTGCTGCCTTTCGACAATCCGCGGGCCACGCCGATCCTGGTCGCCGAACGCCTGCCGGGCCGCGAATATGATGTAGAGGAGCATGACGGAACGCTCTTCATCCGCACCAACGACACCCACACCAATTTCCGCCTCGTCACTGCGCCGATCGACGCCCCAAGCGAATGGACCGAGCGGATCGCGCCTTCCGCCGATTTCTATCTGACCGACGTCACCACCTTCGCCGATTTTTTTGTGGTCGAGGGGCGCGAGCACGGCCTCGATCGCATCTACCTTCATGAATACGCCGGCGGCTCGGGCAAGCTGATCGACTTTCCAGAAGCGAGCTACGCGGCCGGGCTGGATGACAATCCGGAATATGCCGTTACCAAACTGCGCCTGTCCTACGAATCGATGGTCACGCCTGGCACGGTGCTCGACTATGACGTGGCGACCGGAGCGCGCACCGTCCTCAAGGTGCAGGAAATCCCTTCGGGCTATGACGCCAGCCTCTACGCGACCGAACGGCTGGAGATAGCGGTACGTGACGGCGTCAAGGTGCCGGTCTCGATCGTCTACAAGCGCGATTTCGCTAAGCCGGGGCCGCTCTATCTCTACGGCTATGGCGCCTATGGCCTGGCGATCGAGCCGGGCTTCTCGACGTCGCGGCTGAGCCTACTCGACCGCGGCATGGCCTTCGCCATCGCCCATATCCGGGGCGGCGACGATCTTGGCCAGCAATGGTATCTGGACGGCAAGCTTGAGAAGCGCGCCAACACGTTCAACGACTTCATCGACGTCGCGCGCGGGCTGGT
This sequence comes from Pseudomonadota bacterium, assembly GCA_018240865.1. Lineage (GTDB taxonomy): Bacteria > Pseudomonadota > Alphaproteobacteria > Sphingomonadales > Sphingomonadaceae > Sphingomonas_B. The sequence goes on from JAFEEY010000004.1 coordinate 37,571, forward strand.
AGGCCTGGGCTGGACACAAGCGGGCCGCATCGCGATCGCGGGCGGCTCGGCGGGCGGCGAGTTGATGGGCGCGGTCATCAACGACGCGCCCGAGCTGTGGGGTGCGGTCGCCGCGCACGTACCCTTCGTCGACGTGCTGAACACGATGCTGGACCCGACCTTGCCGCTCACCCCCGGCGAATGGCCGGAATGGGGCAACCCCATCGAGGATAAAGCCGCGTTCGAACTGATCCACGGCTATTCGCCTTATGACAATGTGAAGCCGCAAGCCTATCCTCCCCTGCTCGTCACCGCTGGCCTCAACGATCCGCGCGTCACCTATTGGGAACCGGCAAAATGGGTCGCGAAGCTCCGCGAGCTGAAAACCGACGACAATGTGCTGCTGCTCAAGACCAACATGGGCGCGGGCCATGGCGGCAAATCCGGCCGCTTCGAATCTCTGAGGGAAACGGCTGAGGAATTCGCCTTCATCCTGTGGCAGCTGGGGCTGGCATCATGAGATCCTCCCCGGCACGGGGAGGGGGACCGCGCGCGCAGCGCGTGGTGGAGGGGTTGCTGTGAACTCGGAGACGCCCCTCCACCAGCCTGCGGCTGGTCCCCCTCCCCGTGCCGGGGAGGATTTCACTCTCGCCATCACCCCGACCTCTGCCGACATCGACGAGCTCGGCCATGTCAACAATGCCGTATGGGTGCGCTGGCTCCAGGATGTCGCGACCGCTCACTGGAACGCGGTCGCCGCGCCGGAGCATGTTGCGGCCTATATCTGGGTCGTGACCCGGCACGAGATCGACTATCTCGGCAATGTCGGGCCGGGCGAAACCGTGACCGCACGCACCTGGATTCCGGATGCACCGCGCGGCGCCCGCTTCGATCGCTGCGTCGAGTTCACGGGCCCGGACGGCAGGGTGAAGGTACGGGCGAGGACCACCTGGGCGATCGTCGATCGCGGCAGCGGCCGCATCCTGCGCGTGCCGAAGGACGTGGCAGCGCCGTTCCTAGGCTAGAGCGTCAATTACCGCCCGGATCGCTTCGGGCGCGAACACCATTTCGATATGTCCGCAACCGATCTCAATCGCGCGATCGCAGCAATCCTGAGCGGCGGCGCTGTCGCCCGCGACGATGCCGTCGCGCCGCGACCAGATCGCGATCGTCTCCACCGGCGGCTTCTCATCCAGCACGCATGCGACCGGCGGCGCGTCGACCGGATGGCGGGCGACTAGCTCATAAATGCGCCAGACATTGTTGTTCTGGCGGGGATTGCCGGAGATCGGCGAGCCCAGCGTCACCACCTTGTCGACCAGGTCCGGCGCGCGCTTCGCATATTCTCGCGCGATCAGCCCGCCCAGACTCCAGCCGACCATCGCGACCGGTTTCCCACGCGAAATATAGCGGACACGCGCGTCGATCTCGTCAAGGAGG
>JAFEEY010000050.1:0-5339 GCA_018240865.1 Pseudomonadota bacterium
CGAATCCTCGACCGTCACCGCCTGCGGTCCGCCCGCCTGCATGTCGAGATCGGTGCGGCCAAGGCAGGGCAGGATGAAGCTGTTGCGCGCGGTCAACAGGTGGGTGCGGTTGAGCTTGGTGGTGATATGCACCGCCAGGTCGAGCTTGCGGAACCCTTCGGCGCACGCCTGCGGATCGGCCGAGGCGATGGCGAGGTTGCCGCCCAGGCAAATAACCGCCTTGGCCCTGCCATCGCGCATCGCCGCGATCGCATCGACCACCGAATGCCCGCGCGCGCGGGGCGGATCGAAGCCAAACACCGCCTGCATCCGGTCCAGAAAGGCCTGGCTCGGCCGCTCCCAGATGCCGACGGTACGGTCGCCCTGCACATTGCTGTGCCCGCGCAACGGGCAGATGCCCGCCCCCGGCCGCCCGATATTCCCTTTCAGCAGCAGCAGGTTCATCAGCTGCTGGACGTTCTGCGTGCCGGTCCGGTGCTGGGTGATGCCCATGCCGTAGCAGACGATCGTCGATTGCGCCCTGGCATAGATCGCCGCGACTTCTTCCAAATCGGCGCGGGCCAGCCCGCTCTCGCGCTCGATCGCCTCCCAGCTTGTCGCCTCGATATCGGCCCGGAAAGCGTCGAACCCGGCGGTGTGCTCGGCGATGAATTCGCGGTCCAGCACCGGCGCCGCGTCGTCCAGCGCGAACAGCGCCTTGCAGATGCCCTTGATCGCCGCCGCGTCGCCGCCCACGCGGACCTGATAATAATCGTCGGCGATCCGGGTCGATGTCAGCGTCGCCATCTCGACCGGCGATTGCGGCGAGGCGAAGCGCTCCAGCGCGCGTTCCTTCAGCGGATTGAACACGATGATCCGCCCGCCGCGCCGCGCGATGTCGCGCAGCGTCGCCATCATGCGCGGATGGTTGGTGCCGGGATTGTGCCCGAACGACAGGATCAGGTCGGCATGGGAAAAATCGTCGAGGCTGACCGTGCCCTTGCCGATCCCGATCGACTGGGGAAGGCCGACCGAGGTCGCCTCGTGGCACATATTGGAGCAGTCGGGGAAATTGTTGGTGCCGAACAGGCGGACGAACAATTGGTACAGGAACGCCGCTTCGTTGGAGGCGCGGCCGGACGTGTAGAATTCGCCCGCGTCAGGATCGGCGAGCGCGTTCAGCCCGGCGCCGATCTCCGCCATCGCCTCGTCCCAGCCGACCGGTTCGTAGTGATCGGTCTCCGGGTTGTAGCGCAGCGGATCGGTGACGCGGCCCTGATCCTCCAGCCAGTGATCGGACCGGGCCCACAGATCGGAGACGCTGTGCCCGGCGAAGAAATCGGGGCCGATCCGCCGCGACGTCGATTCCCACGCCACCGCCTTCGCGCCATTCTCGCAGAATTCGAACGCGGAGGTGTGGTCCGGATCGGGCCAGGCGCAGCTCGGGCAGTCGAACCCTTCGGGCTTGTTCTGCTTCCACAGCGACGGCGTGCCCCGCTCGATCGCCTGCTGCTCCTTCAGGATCGCCGCGACCGCCCGCAAAGCCCCCCAGCCGCCCGCTGGCTCATGATAATCGCGAATCCCGTCCGGGCGTTTCCTGGCCATGCGAAGCTCCGAACCTGTGCAGGGGATGAGGTAGCACGGGGAGCGGAGCGGGACCAATGCGGGGAAGAGCTCGTCCGCACCTCCCAATCGTCATCCCGGCCCCCACCGGTCATCCCACTCTCCGTCGGTCTTCCCGGCCCCTATCCGTCATCCCGGCGAAGGCCGGGATCCAGCTTTCTTCCTTGTGGAACGGCGACGGAAAGGGCGGTGAGCAGTATCTGCACCGCTATCTCGCGGAGTTCGAGTTCGCCATAGCCTCCGTGTCGCCAGCGGCTGCGATGACAGGTTGCGAGTGCAGCGCATTGGCTGGCATCGTTAGAAAGCGTCTTTGTTAGGGGTGACTGCTTGAAGAGAGCTGCAAGACTGTTGCAAGACTGGAGGATGGAAGGGTGTAGAAGAAGACGAGGCGCAAGACAGAAAAAAGACAAATCCGCAGAATCTGGGTTGACCGAATCTCATGAATCGGCCACCAAAGCATAACGGGCCCGGAATCACCCTTGTGAGGTAATTCGGGCCCGCTATTCGGGTCAGGCGCTTCCGGCAAGTTGAGCCTAATCCGGCTTTAGAAAGCGAGGCACTCATGGCTGACCACCTGGAGTCTGTCAAGGCTCTGGCACGTAACTACCGCAGTTGGGCGAAGAGCAATTCCGACGAAAAGCCTGACGTCGCGAGGCGGCAAACGGGACACGCTGAAGCACTTGAGAAGGTCGTCGCAGAGGTGGAAGACGCCCGTTACCGACTGCGTCCGCTTTCCACTGAATATGGCGACATTTCTGATTTGCCGCCCGAGGTTGTGGCGGAGCTCAACCTCGCCCGAGTTGATGAGCTCGAACAGCAGCTTCGCGATATCGTTGCCGCCGGCGACGGCAAAGACGTCGGTCTTGACCCGATAATTATTGAACTTTGGCGTCGCCATAAGATTTCGCAGCCGCGACGCTTCATCATGAACAAGCTTTATCGCATGGCGCAAAAGGGCCTCATTGAGAGCGTTGAAGGCCGCAAGGGCGTTTATGTGGTGCCAAAGCGGAGTGCATGGGCCAGCACAAGTCCGTTTGATTCGGACTTGGACGACGACGTGCCCTTCTGAATGTGGAGCGCCCCGCTGTTTCCAGCGGGGCGCTCGGAGAGTGGGCCTAGCATAGTGCGGGCGGTCGGCTACCCACCTGTCAGCCCGAGGGTGCAAGTCCCTCTAGGTCCACCGTCTCTTCCGGGGTATTTAGTCGCTTTCGGGCGTAGCATCAACGTCGTTAAGGAGTTCCCGAGTTACGGGGAGTTAGGGTGACACGTGCATAACTCCTAAATAACGACGCCCTAACTATGGAGTTATACTCCGTAGCCGTAATCACGCATCATCGGCACCCGCGCACCACCTACCCGTTGTCGATCGGCCAGCGGCTTTCACGTGCCGCACTGCCTAGATCGATCAGCGCGTCGTTCGGGCGATAGGGGCGGGACAGGTTGAGTCCGTCCGGTCGCGCGCTCGACTCTTCCCAATTTATTTCCACCGGTTTCTCGCGCTTGCGCTGATAGGCGGCATCCCGCGTCTTCTTCATGCGCCGCCAGAGCAGCGGCAGCACGGCGAACGGAAACACCAGCATCGCCAGCGTGAAGATCAGGTCCAGCATTCGTCTCCTCCCCCTCGAGACGATCGGAGGTATTCCACGTTCGTAACGAAGGAGGAAGGGCGGCGGCAACCACATAACGCCCGCCGACGAAACGCTGTCCTACATCGCCGCCCCTGGCAAAGGATGTTTATCCCTTTTTGAACAAGGAAGCGTGCTCCGGCGAAGGCCGGAGCGCTGGTCGGCACGCGCTCGATCTTTCCAACGCTCCGGCCTTCGCCGGAGCACGGCGGTGTCTCGGAATAACTCCTCACAAACCCGGCAAATCCAGTCCTTTCTCCCGCGCGCACTCCACCGCGATCTCGTAGCCCGCGTCGGCGTGGCGCATGACGCCGGTGGCGGGGTCGTTCCACAGCACGCGCGCCAGCCGCGCCGCCGCGGCGTCGGTGCCGTCGGCCACGATCACCATGCCGCTGTGCTGCGAAAAGCCCATGCCGACGCCGCCGCCATGGTGCAGCGACACCCAGGTCGCGCCGCTCGCGGTGTTGAGCAGGGCGTTCAGCAGCGGCCAGTCGGAGACGGCGTCGGAGCCGTCCTTCATCGCCTCGGTCTCGCGATTGGGGCTGGCGACGGAGCCCGAGTCCAGATGGTCGCGGCCGATCACGATCGGCGCTTTCAGCTCGCCGCTCGCCACCATCTCGTTGAAGGCGAGGCCCAATCGGTGGCGGTCGCCCAGCCCGACCCAGCAGATGCGCGCCGGCAGGCCCTGGAAGCTGATCCGCTCCCGCGCCATGTCCAGCCAGCGATGCAGGTGGGCGTTGTCCGGCAGCAGCTCCTTCACCTTGGCGTCGGTCTTGTAGATGTCCTCCGGGTCGCCCGACAGTGCGCACCAGCGGAACGGGCCGACGCCCCGGCAGAAGAGCGGGCGGATATAGGCGGGGACGAAGCCGGGGAAGTCGAAGGCGTTGGCGACGCCCTCGTCGAACGCGACCTGGCGGATATTGTTGCCATAGTCGACGGTCGGCACGCCCGCCTTCTGGAAGTCGAGCATCGCGCGGACGTGCGTGGCCATCGACTGCGCGGCGGCCCTGGCGACCGCCTCGGGCTCGCGCTCGCGCCGCTCGATCCATTCGGCGACGGTCCAGCCGGCGGGCAGGTAGCCGTTGACCGGATCGTGCGCGCTGGTCTGGTCGGTCAAGAGGTCCGGGCGGATACCGCGCGCGAACATTTCGGGGAGCAGCTCGGCGGCGTTGCCGAGCAGGCCGACCGAGACGGGCTTGCCGCCCTTGGCGCGTTCGATGATCGCCATCGCCTCGTCGATCGTGGTGGCGCTGTGATCCAGATATCCGGTGCGCAGCCGCATCTCGATCCGGCTCGGCTGGCATTCGATCGCGATGCACGACGCGCCGGCCATCACCGCCGCGAGCGGCTGCGCGCCGCCCATGCCGCCCAGCCCGGCGGTGAGCAGCCATTTGCCGGAGAGGTCGCCACTGTAATGCTGGCGGCCCATCTCCACGAACGTCTCGTAGGTGCCCTGCACGATGCCCTGCGACCCGATATAGATCCACGATCCGGCCGTCATCTGGCCGTACATGGCGAGCCCCTTGCGATCGAGCTCGTTGAAATGCGCCCAGGTCGCCCAATGGGGGACGAGGTTGGAGTTGGCGAGCAGCACGCGCGGGGCGTCGGCGTGGGTGCGGAACACGCCGACCGGCTTGCCCGACTGAATGAGGAGCGTCTCGTCGCCCTTGAGCCTTTTGAGCGTCTCGACGATCCGGTCATAGCTTTCCCAGTCGCGCGCGGCGCGGCCGATGCCGCCATAGACGACCAGCTCCTCGGGCCGCTCGGCGACGTCGGGGTGGAGGTTGTTCATCAGCATGCGCAGCGGAGCTTCAGTCAGCCAGCTCTGCGCGCTGAGTTCCGTGCCGGTCGCCGGGCGGATCACGCGGCTATTGTCGATGCGGGTCATGGATGGTCCTTCGCGAAGGTGATGCAGTGTTCGAGGGCCTGGCGCAGCACGGCGGCGATCGGCGCGGCGCGGGCGGGGTCGTAGGCGACGGGCCAGGTCTCGGGCGTGAGGGCTTCCGGCTCGTCCAGATAGCCGCGCATCGCGAGTTCCATCTGGACCGCGTGCACGCCCTCGCCGGGTTGGCCGTAATGCCGCGTCGTCCACCCGCCCTTGAAGCGGCCGTT
>JAFEEY010000050.1:5357-32362 GCA_018240865.1 Pseudomonadota bacterium
TCGGCCAGCTCCGGCGCGCAGGTCGCGCCGTCATTGGTGCCGATGTTGAACTGCGGCAGCTTGCCGTCGAACAGGCGCGGCACATGGCTCAGGATCGAATGGGCTTCCCACAGCACGACGGTGGCATGGCGCGCCCGCAGCCGCTCGATCTCGGTGGCCAGCGCGGCGTGATAGGGGCGGAAATAGAGGTGGGTGCGCCGCGCGATCTCGGCTTCGTCCGGTTCTCGGCTTGGCTTGTAGAGCGGCTCGCCATCGAACGTCGTGGTCGGGCACAGCTCCGTCGTCGCCTGGCCCGGATAGAGCGACACGCCCGAAGGATCGCGGTTGCAGTCGATCACAGTGCGCGAAATGCCGGTGCGCACGATCGTCGTGCCCAGCTCCGCCGCGAACTCATAGAGACGGTCGATGTGCCAGTCGGCGTCCTTGCGGCCGATCCAGGGCGAGACGAGCGTGCGTTTGATCGCATCCGGAATATGGATGCCGGTGTGCGGCATGGAGACGATCAGCGGCGCCTCGCCGCGGCGGACGGTCAGCCAGTCCGGCATCAGCCGACGCCCGGCAGATCCAGCCCGGCCGCGAGCCCGCCCGATACCAGCCGGGTCGCCGCGACCATGTCGGGATGGAAATAGCGGTCCTCGCCGAGCGTCGGCACCTGAGCGCGGAGCTTGGCGCGGGCAGCCTCCAGCGCCTTGCTCGATTGCAGCGGGGCGTGAAAATCGCAGCCCTGCGCGGCGGTCAGCAGCTCGATGCCCAGCACATTGGCGAGGTTCTCCGCCATCGCCGTCAGCCGCCGGCTCCCATGCGCGGCCATCGAGACATGATCCTCCTGATTGGCCGAGGTCGGGATCGAATCGACGCTCGCCGGGTAGGCGCGCTGCTTGTTCTCGGACACCAGCGCGGCGGCGGTCACCTGCGGGATCATGAAGCCCGAATTGAGCCCCGGATGCGCGGTCAGGAAGGCAGGCAGGCCGGACAGCGCCGGATCGACCAGCATCGCGATCCGCCGCTCGGAGATGGAGCCGATCTCGCACAGGGCGAGCGCGATCATGTCGGCGGCGAAGGCGACCGGCTCGGCATGGAAATTGCCGCCCGACAGCGCCTCGTCGGTGTCCGCGAAGATCAGTGGATTGTCGGACACGCCATTGGCTTCGTGGGCGAGCGTCGCCGCCGCCTGACGCAGCAGATCCAGTGCCGCGCCCATCACCTGCGGCTGGCAGCGCAGGCAATAGGGATCCTGCACGCGGGCGTCGCCTTCCCGGTGCGAGTCCCGGATCGCCGAGCCGGTCATCAGTCCGCGCAGCGCCTCCGCGACCTCGATCTGCCCCGGCTGCTTGCGCAAGCCATGGATGCGCGGATCGAACGGCGTGTCGGAGCCTTTGGCGGCTTCGGTCGAGAGCGCGCCGGTGACCAGGGCCGCGCGGAACAGCCGCTCCGCCTCGAACAGACCGGCGAGCGCATAGGCGGTCGAGAATTGCGTGCCGTTCAGCAGCGCCAGCCCTTCCTTGGGCCCCAGCTCCAGCGGCGAGAGCCCCGCCGCCGCCAGCGCTTCGGCGGCCGGGTGGCGCTGGCCCGCGACAATGATTTCGCCGACGCCGATCATCGCCGCCGCCATATGGGAAAGCGGAGCAAGGTCGCCGCTCGCGCCGACCGAGCCTTGCGCGGGCACCACCGGGATCAGGTCGCGCTCAAGCATCGCCGCGAGCAGTTCCACCGTCGCCCGCCGCACGCCGGACGCGCCTTGCGCCAGGCTGGCGAGCTTCAGCGCCATCATCAGCCGCGCGACCGGAACCGGCATCGGCTCGCCCACGCCCGCCGCATGGCTCAGCACGATATTGCGCTGGAGCGTGGCCAGATCGGCATCGGCGATGCGCACGCTGGCGAGCTTCCCGAAGCCGGTGTTCACGCCGTAAACCGGGGCGCCCCTGGCCACGATCCGCTCGACCGCGGCGGCGCTGGCCTCGACCGCCGCCATGCAGGCCGGATCGAGGGCGACTGCGCCGCCTTCATAGATGGTGCGCCACTGGGCGAGCGAAACGGAACCGGGGGTCAGCATGGCGCGCAGTCTTGCCTGTTCGAACGATTATGTCTAGTCATAATCGCGCGCCGTTCTTCGTCAGCCCGGCGAAGGCCGGGATCCAGCTTCTTGTTGTTCGGCTGGGTTCCCGCTTTCGCGGGAAGGACGATAGAGGGCGGGGGAAAGGATCGCGGAAATGACGCAGCTCTGGTTCGAAACGGCTTTGTTGCCGGATGGTTGGGCGGATCGGGTGCGCGTGACGATCGCGGACGGGCGGGTCGCCAGCATCGAAACCGGCGTCGAACCGGGCGCGGATGCTGAGCGCCACGCGATCGCGATTCCCGGCCTGTGCAACGTCCACAGCCACGGCTTCCAGCGCGGCATGGCCGGGCTCGCCGAAACGCGGGGCCTGCCGCACGACGATTTCTGGTCGTGGCGCGAGGTCATGTATCGCTTCCTCGACCGGCTGGAGCCCGAGGATATCGCCGCGATCACCGCGCAGGCGGCGGTCGAGATGATGGAGACCGGATACACTCGCCTCGGCGAGTTCCATTATCTCCACAACGCGCCGGACGGACAGCCCTATGCCGACCGTGCCGCGACGGCGGCGGCGATCGTCGAGGCGGCGCGGAGCACGGGGATCGGCCTCACTTTGATGCCGGTCTTCTATGCGCACAGCGATTTCGGCGGCGTCGCACCCACGCACGGGCAGCGCCGCTTCATCAACGATCTCGACCGTTTCGCGCGGCTGGTGGAGGACAGCGAGGCGCTGCTCTCCGGCGACGACGCGATCGGCGTCGCGCCCCATTCGCTACGCGCGGTGACGCCCCACGAACTGAAGCATCTGACCGCACTGCGCCCGCACGCTCCGCTCCACATCCACGCCGCCGAGCAGGTGAAGGAAGTCGCGGCGAGCGTCATGGCGCTGGGCGCCCGCCCGGTCGAATGGCTGCTCGCCAATGCCGATGTGAACGGCCGCTGGTGCCTCGTTCATTCCACGCATTTGACCGACGCCGAGACCGACGCGCTGGCGAAAAGCGGTGCGGTCGCCGGCCTGTGTCCGGTGACGGAAGGCAATCTCGGCGACGGCATTTTTCCCGCGATCCGCTATCTTGCTGCCGGCGGACGGATCGCGACCGGCACCGATTCCAACATCCAGATCGACCCCGCCGCCGAGTTGCGCGCACTCGAATATAGCCAGCGCCTCGCCCATCAGGCGCGCGGTCTGCTCGCGACAGAGGAAACGCCCTCGGTCGGCGGCCGCCTGTTCCGCGCGGCGGGCGAGGGCGGGGCGCAGGCGCTCGGCGCGACGTTCGGGATCGCTGAAGGCAACGCCGCCGACATCGTCGCGCTCGACGCGAACCACCCGGCGCTGATCGGGCGCAAGGGCGACACCTTGCTCGACGGCTGGATCTTCGGCGCCAACCGCCCGGCGGTGGACAGCGTATGGCGCGCGGGCAGGCAGGTGGTGCGGGGCGGCAGCCATGTCGCGCGCGATGCGGTCGCGGCTGGGTATCGCAAGACGCTGGCGAAGCTGCTCGCATGACGCTGGAGGCGCGCATCCGCGCCGATCTGGAGCAGCGCATCCGCTCGGGCGAGCTGAAGCCCGGCGACCGCATCCCGTTCGAGCATGAGCTGGTCGCGCGCTATGGCTGCGCGCGCGCCACGGTCAGCAAGGCGCTGGGCGGTCTCGTCCGCGCCGGGCTGATCGAGCGGCGGCGCAAGGCGGGGTCGTTCGTCGCCCGTCCGCACAGCGAAGCGGCGGTGCTCGACATTCCCGATATCGCAGCGGCGGTGGAGCAGCGCGGCGGCGGCTATCGCTTCGAGATGATCGCGCGCACGGTCGAGACGGCGGCAGGCGATCCGGTCTTCGCCGACGGCGCGCGGCTGCTGCGGCTGGAAGGCGTCCACCACGCCCTCGACGGCCCTTTCGCGCATGAGGAACGCCGCATCGCGCTCGCGACCGTGCCCGAAGCGGAAAGCGCCGATTTTACCGCCACCGCGCCGGGCCTGTGGCTGATCGACCATGTGCCGTGGAGCGAGGCCGAGCACCGCATTTCCGCCGTGCCCGCAGCGGGCGCGGTCGCGTCCAGCCTCAATCTGGTGCGCGGCACGCCCTGCCTGCGCCTCGACCGCGCGACCTGGCGCAACGGCGAACCCGTCACCCGCGTCCGCCAGACCTTCCCGGGCGATCGCTACGACCTGGTGGCGCGGTTCGGGCCGTCCGGAAAGTAAAACCCCTAAACTCCGTTCGGGCTGAGCCTGTCGAAGCCCTCCCTTTCTTTTCTGAATCGCCGAAAGAACAAGGGAGGGCTTCGACAGGCTCAGCCCGAACGGTTTGAAATTCTTGTTGATATGATTGTCTGTATTCCCCCCACCACCCGCGCATGGAGCGGGTTGAAGCCGATGCGGTAGACCAGCTCCGCCGGGCTCTCGATGTTCCAGATGGCGAGGTCGCAGGCCTTGCCAGCCTCGACCGTGCCGATCTCGCCACCCAGCCCCAGCGCCAGCGCGGCGTTGCGCGTCACGCCCGCCAGGCATTCGTCGACCGTCATGCGGAACAGAGTCGCGGCCATGTTCATCACCAGCAGCAGCGAGGTCATCGGCGACGTGCCGGGATTGGAGTCGGTCGCCAGCGCGATCGGCACGCCCGCCGCGCGCAGGGCCTCGATCGGCGGCAGCTTCGTCTCGCGCGTGAAATAATAGGCGCCGGGCAGCAGCGTCGCGACTGTGCCCGCCGCCGCCATCGCCGCGATGCCGTCTTCATCCAGATATTCGAGATGGTCGGCCGACAGCGCGCCGTACCGCGCGGCGAGCGCGGCGCCGTGCAGGTTGGAAAGCTGCTCGGCGTGCAGCTTGACCGGCAGGCCGTGGAGCGCGGCGGCTGCGAACACTCGCTCGGTCTGGGCCGCGGAAAAGCCGATGCCTTCGCAGAACGCATCGACCGCATCGGCCAGCCCTTCGCTGGCGATCGCGGGCAGCATCTCGTCGCAGACCCGCACGATATAATCGTCGGCCCGGCCCGCGAATTCCGGCGGCACCGCGTGCGCGCCAAGAAAAGTCGTCGAGATGCGGACCGCGCGCCGCCGGCCGAGCGCCCGCGCCGCGCGCAGCATCTTCGCTTCGGACGCCAGATCGAGGCCGTAGCCAGACTTGATCTCGACCGTCGTGACGCCTTCGCCGATCAGCGCGTCGAGGCGGGGCAGGGCAGTTTCAACCAGCGCTTCCTCGCTCGCTGCGCGCGTCTGGGTCATGGTGGAGACGATGCCGCCGCCCGCCCGCGCAATCTCCTCATAGCTCGCGCCTTTCAGCCGAAGCTCGAATTCGGCGGCGCGGTTGCCGGCATAGACAAGGTGCGTGTGGCAATCGATCAGGCCGGGCGTGATCCAGCGGCCTTCGCAGTCGATCGTGCGCGCGGCGGTGATCGCTGGCGCCTCAGCGGTGCGGCCGGCCCAGACGATCCGTCCGTCCTTCGCCGCCACCAGCGACGGTGCCTCGTCCGACGCCGCCTCCGGCGCCATCGTCGCCAGCCGCGCGTTCGTCCAGAGCGTGTCGACCTTCATCGGTTCTGCCTGACGTGGCCGCGCATCAATGGCAAGGCTGTGGTGTTATCAACACAGATGTTAGCAGAATCGTTCTTAACGCCGCGGCATTGCCTGGCGATTCCGTAACGATTCGTTTAGGAACGGTTTTCAGGAATCGTTTGCCACGGGCGGGGGCTCAGGTGCCGGCGATTCCAGTGTAGCGTAACCGGGTGGGGCCGCAAAAATGTTGAAGGAAGTCCTCGCGTCGAACGCGACCAAATTGGTCGCAGCCTGCGTTTGTCCAGCGGTCGGAGCGACGGCGATCGCTCTCAAGGTGCCGCAGGTTCGCGCGGCGGTTCACAAGGCGACCGCGCCCAAACCGGACCGGTCTGCGCGCGCCAAACCGCGAATCCTGGAACCCAAGAAGGACGATATCGACAAGCGCGAGCTGGCGGTGCGCGATGCGGCGGTCTGCCCGCAACCGGTGATGCTGCAGAACGCGGCGTTCGAACCGCGGCCCGGCGCTGCGCTAACGCTCGCGCCCACGCCGGTGATCGAGACCAGGCCGGTGGAGCGCATCGTCTATGTGCAGACCGGATCGTGCAACAATACCGGCATCATCACGATCGGCGGCCACGGCGTCGGCGCGGTGCCGGAACCGGCGACCTGGGCACAGATGATCGCGGGCTTCGCGCTGATGGGCGCCACGATTCGCGCCGGCCGCCGCCGTCAAATCCTTCGCCCGGCCTGACCGTCACAAAAGAGTCGCGGGACTGTCATAACGGCCCTTCCGGCGCCGCCGCTTCCCGGCCGGCGATCTGGAGGATTTGTTCGATGATCAGGGCCGTGGTTCTGGCGTTTGCGACGCTGGCATTGGCAAGCTGTGGCGGTTCCGGCGGTTCGGCCGGCGGCAGCCACAATATTTCGGGCGCGGGCGCGACCTTCCCGGCGTCCATCTATCAGAAATGGTCGGAAGGCTATCGCGGCGCGGCCAAGGTCGGCCTCAATTATCAGGCGATCGGCTCGGGCGGCGGCATCAAGCAGATCAAGGCCGGCACCGTCGATTTCGGGGCGACCGACAAGCCGCTGAAAGCCGATGAGCTGGCCAAGGCCGGCCTCTATCAATTCCCGACCGTGATCGGCGGCGTGGTGCCGATCCTGAACGTCGAGGGCCTGCAGCCGGGCCAGCTGAAGCTGACTGGCGCGCTTCTGGGCGACATCTATCTCGGCAAGGTGAAGACCTGGAACGATGCGGCGATCGCCGCGGTCAATCCGGGCGTGAAGCTGCCCGCGACGCCGATCACCGTCGTCCACCGCTCGGACGGTTCGGGCACGACCTTCCTTTTCACCACCTATCTCTCGGGCCAGAATGCCGAGTGGAAGGCGAAAGCGGGTGCGAGCGACGCGATCTCCTGGCCGACCGGCCTGGCCGGCAAGGGCAATGACGGCGTCGCCGCTTTCGTGAAGCAGACCGCCGGCTCGATCGGCTATGTCGAATATGCCTATGCCAAGCAGAACGGCGCGTCCTACGCCCAGATGCAGAACAAGGCGGGCAGCTTCGTCGCGCCGAATGCGGCCAACTTCGCCGCAGCCGCGGAAGGCGCCGACTGGGCCAGGGCGCCGGGCAATTACCTGCTGCTGCTCGACCAGCCGGGCGCCAATGCCTGGCCGATCACTGGCGCGACCTTCATCCTTGTTCACAAGGATGCGGCAGACGCCGGCGTGCTGCAGGGCGTGCTGAAATTCTTCGACTGGGCATATGCCAATGGCGACCAGGCGGCCGCGCAGCTGGATTACGTGCCGCTGCCCGCCGCGGTGAAGGATCTGGTCCGCAAGCAATGGGCGAGCGAGCTGAAAGCCGGCGGCAAGCCCGTCTGGCCGGCGAAGTAAGCGCCGCTCCGTCACCCCGGTTCCCCTCCGTCACCCCGGCCTTCGCCGGAATGACGGGTAAGGGCCGGGGTGACGGAGGGAATCGGGTGACAGAAGGACGAGTCACCAACTTGTCACATTCCCGGCCTAGCGCCGGATCACTCGCGCGGGCGCGTTTCGCCCGCCTGTTCTTTTTTGGAAATACGGGGGTCGAGTGGCCACACTTGCGGACAGCGCGAGCGGGCTGAGCGTCAGCGACGAGCGGAGCTTCACGCGGGCGTCCGCGCGCTGGGACGAGTATCTGTTCCGCGCCGCCTGCTTCAGCGCGGCGACGCTGCTGATGGCGGCCCTGGCGGGCGTGCTGGTCTCGCTCGCGATCGGCGGCTGGCCGGCCTTCAAGGCGTTCGGCTTTTCCTTCCTGACGACGTCGGAATGGAACCCGGTGACGGAAATGTTCGGCGCCGCCGGGCCGATCGTCGGCACGCTGGTGACGGCGTTCCTGTCGCTGGTGATGGCGCTGCCACTGGCGATGGGCGTCGCCGTCTTCCTCACCGAATTCTGCCCCGAGAAACTTTCGAAGCCGATCGCCGTCGCGGTCGAGCTGCTCGCCGGTATCCCGTCGATCGTCTATGGCATGTGGGGCCTGTTCGTGTTCGCGCCCTGGTTCGCGAAGCACGTCCAGACGCCGCTTGTCGCGCATCTCGATCCCAATTCCTGGCTCGGCCATTTCGTCGCGGGCGTCCCCAATGGCGCCAATATCTTCACCGCCTCGGCGATCCTCGCGATCATGATCCTGCCCTATATGGCGGCGGTGCTGCGGGAGCTGTTCATGTCGGTGCCGCCGCAAGTCCGCGAGGCGGCGTTCGGATTGGGTTCGACCCCGTTCGAGGTCGTCGCCAAAGTGATCGTCCCCTATGTCCGCCGCGGCACGGTGGGCGTGATCATGCTGGGCCTGGGCCGCGCGCTCGGCGAGACGATGGCGGTCACGTTCATCATCGGCAACGCGCACGGCTTCCCGCATTCGCTGTTCGACAGCGGATCGACCATCGCCTCGACGATCGCCAATGAGTTCACCGAAGCGACCGGCGAGCTGCACGAAGCCTCGCTGATCGCGCTGGGCCTTGTGCTGTTCCTCATCACCTTCACGGTGCTCGCGATCGCGCGGGCGCTGCTCTCCAGCCAGAAGCATTGACGATGAGCAGCCGCGCCGCCCGCCGCAAAATCTATAACGGCATCTTCGTCGTGCTGACCGCGCTCGCGACGCTTGTCGCGCTGGGCGCGCTCGCGCTGATCCTGTGGTCGCTGCTGAGCCAGGGCCTGCCCGGCTTCGCCTCGCCGCTCTTGACCCAGGACCAGCCCGCGCCCGGCTCGGTCGGCGGCTTGCGCAACGCGATCGTCGGCTCGCTAATCATGTGCGGCGCGGGCATGGCGATCGCGCTGGTGGTCGGCATTCTCGCCGGCACCTGGCTCAGCGAATATGGCGGGCAGGGGCGGTACGCCCACACAGTGCGCTTCCTGAACGACGTGCTGCTCTCAGCCCCGTCGATCCTGGTCGGCCTGTTCGTCTATGAGATTCTGGTGGCACCGTTCCACGGCTTTTCCGCCTGGGCCGGCGCTGTCGCCCTGGCTTTCCTCGCGACGCCGGTGGTGGTGCGCACGACCGAGGACATATTGACGCTCCAGCCCGGCGCCCTGCGCGAAGCAGGCATGGCGCTGGGCGCCGCGCGGTCCAAGGTCATCCGCGCGATCATCTGGCGGGGCGCCCGCGCCGGCCTCGTCACCGGCGGCCTGCTCGGCTTCGCCCGCATCAGCGGCGAGACCGCGCCTCTGCTCTTCACCTCGCTCGGCAATCAATATCTGAACACCGATCTCACCCAGCCGATGGCCGCGCTGCCGACCACCATCTTCCAGTTCGCGCTCAGCGCCTATGACGATTGGCGGCAGCTCGCCTGGAGCGGCGCGCTGCTGATCGCGGGCGCGGTGCTGATCATCAACATTGCGGGCCGCTTCCTGGCCCGGGAGACTCGCCCGAAATGACGCTCGCCGACGTGCCCACCGAAGCGCCGCACCTGGAGCCGCCGCCTGCGGACTCGCTGATCATGGACGTGCGCGGGCTCGATTTCTTCTATGGCAAGACCCAGGCGCTGCACGGCGTCAATCTCGGCATCGCGCGCAACAAGATCACCGCGCTGATCGGCCCGTCGGGTTGCGGCAAATCGACGCTGCTGCGCGCGATGAACCGCATCTACGCGCTGTATCCGAACCAGCGCGCCGAGGGCGAAATCCATCTGGACGGCGAGGATATTCTCCGCGCCCGCACCGACGTCGCGGACCTGCGCGCGCGTGTCGGCATGGTGTTCCAGAAGCCGACGCCGTTTCCGATGTCGATCTATGACAATGTCGCGTTCGGCGTCCGCCTGCACCAGAGCAAGAGCAAGGCGGAGCTGGACGAGATCGTCGAACGCGCGCTGCGCCGCGCGGCCTTGTGGGACGAAGTCGAGCACAAGCTCTCCAGCTCCGGCCTCGGCCTGTCGGGCGGCCAGCAGCAGCGGCTGTGCGTCGCCCGCGGCATCGCGGTCGAGCCCGAAGTGCTGCTGCTCGACGAGCCGGCCTCGGCGCTCGATCCGGTCTCGACCGCCAAGCTGGAAGACACGCTGCTGCAGCTGAAGAAGGACTTCACGATCGTGATCGTGACCCACAATCTCCAGCAGGCCGCGCGCATCGCCGATTATACCGGCTTCATGTTCATGGGCGAGCTGCTGGAGTTCGCGCCGACCGCTTCCATCTTCTCGACCCCGCGCCTGGTCCGCACCCGCAACTATGTGACCGGCCGCTTCGGCTGAGGGGCCGCCGCCGGCTGATGCCCGCGGCGCTATGCTTCACGCATATCGAACGGCGGTGCGGCGGCGGACGGTCGCGCCCATCAGGCCGAAGCCCGCGATCATCAGTGCCCAGCTTGCCGGTTCGGGCACGCTGGCGAAGATGCGCGGCCCGAAATCGGCGATCTCCGAATTGAATCCGTCCGCGGCGGGATTCACGCGCAGGCGCGACCAGAGCTGGAAGGTATAGGATGTGGGGTCGAAGCCCCGTGTCGGCCAAAAGCTCAGCGGCACCGATGTCGAGATGGTGTTGCCGTTGATCACCGCGCCGCCGGCGATGGCAGTGATGACCGGGGCGCCTGCCGCCGGAAACTGGACGATGCGGAGCGTGCCGTCGGTCAGCTGGACGGCCAGGGCGTCCCAGCGCACGTCCGGATCGAGCGCCGGTGTGCCGAGGGCATTCAGCCGCGCTGTTCCGGCGCCCCGGTTCACCCCCCACACGTACAGCGCGCCAGGCGTCGCGCCGATCGCGCCGTTCATCGTTGCGCTGAGCGTGAAGCTGGTTCCGTCGAACCTCGCGCTCGCCGATATGATGTCGAGATTGGCGCTCTGGGCGCCGGTATAGGTCGCCAGGAAATCGCCGGCCGGGTCGGTCGCTGCGCCGGCGGGCGCGCTTGCGGCCAGCATGGCCGCGATCAAAAATTTATGTCGCATTTTCATCACCCCATAATGCCTGGATGGCAGGGGGAAGTTTCCGCACGGCGGCCGGCACGCGCCACACAATGGATGTTATGAAGAGGTGATGGCTTGCTTATGGCCGTCCGGAAATGGGTCAGGTCAGGCCTTGATCAGGACGGGTGCCGGTGCTTCGCCAATAGGCGTCGAGCCCGATCGCAGCGGTGAGTTTCGGGAAGCGCGGATCGGCCCGCATTCCTGCTGTCGGCGGGCTGAACAGGAAATCCGTCCATCGTTCGGCATAAGACGGCAAGGGCTGGCGTTCTCCGCTCACTGGATCGCGCTGCCCGAGCAGATAGCCGTAGCTCTGCTCGAAAGCGGCGTGGGTTTCACCCAGCGCCGCCAGATAGATCGCCGCGATGAACGATGCGATGTCGCCGGTCTGCCTGGCTGTCGCGATCGCCTCGATCGCCGTCCGCCGGTCGCCGGCGGTTGCCGTTCTGGATAATGCGCGCGCGCAGAGCGCGGCGACGGCGGCAGGAAGGGGCCCGCCGGCGGCGGTGCGCGCGCCTTCGCGCTGGGTCATGCGGATGGCCTCCGCTGTCTCGCCGGTCAGGCTGAGGAACATGCATCTGAATACCCAGATGAAAAGATGGTCGGGCCAGGAATGATAGGCCCAGTCGAGAACCCGGCGCGCCTGGTGCGTCTCGCCCGTCTGCCACAGCAGCCAGCCGCGCCGGGCCTGCAGACCCGGCAGCAGCGGCTCGTTTCCGGCCGCCTGTTCGATGAGCGCGGACGCCTCCCTGTTCCTGCCGACATTGGTCAGCGTCAGGGCCAGCCGCGTCCGTGCGAAATTGAGTTCCGGCCTGACCGCCAGCGCTGCCCGCGCGCTGCTTTCAATCTCGGCCCAGTGCCGGAAAACAGGCCCGATCATCGTCCGCGCCAGCAGCGCGTCGGCGTTGCGCGGATCGAGCTGGATCGCGCGTGCGGCCGCCTGGCCGGCTCGCCGTGTCAAAGGTTCGGCCCGATCCTCGGGCACGGCATCGCCAGCGCTTGTCAGCGCACGTGCCAGCGCGCCCCAGGCTGGTGCATAATCGGGGTCGACCCGCACTGCTGCCTCATAATGGGCGACGGCCTGGGTCGCGCCGGCCTCGCCTGTCCGTTCGCTATTTATACCGGCGCGATAATGGCGCTCGGCATCGCGCCGGCGCGTGGAAAGGTTGCCGGGCGCGAGCAAATAGGCGGCGGCGGCAGTGGCGGTGACGCCGATCCCGATCAGCGCTGCCCGGCGCGGAAAGGTTCGCTGCGGCGTCTCGGCCAGCGTCTCCGGCGCGGCCGGCGGCGTATCGTCGGTCCGCAACCGGTAGCCGACTTTGGTGACGGTCTCGATCCTGAACGCGCCGGTCTCCGACGCGAGCGACCGGAGCAGCGAGACGACACGGTTGATCGCGTTCTCGCCGACGATGCGGCCATCCCAGCAGCGGGCGATCAGCTCATCGCGGCCGACAATGCTGCCGCCTGCTCCGGCAAGCGCCACCAGCACCTGCATGACGCGGGGCTCGAGGGTATGGCTGTGGCCGTTAAAACTGACCTGGCGCAGCGCGGGCGTGACCGTCAGCGAGCCCAAGCGGAAAGGCGGCTCGGCGGCGAGCGCAACCCGATACAGCTGATCCCCCGCGCCGGTCGACACGGTTGGCAAACCTATACGGCTTTCACCTGAATGGCGAGCGGCCGCCGTCAATGCTCCAAGCCGGCCGGTCGGGCCGAACCGGGGGCGTCCGGCTATGCCGTTTGCTGCGCGGGAAGCAGGGCGACTCTGCGGCCGAGTTCCCAGATCTCGCAAGCACTTTCCGGAAACCGGCTTTTCGCGAACGCGATCGCCGCCCCGTCATCGTCGGCGTCGAAATCGTACCGCGCGGTGATGTGATTGCTCTGATCGAGGCAAAAGAGCTGATAGGTCGCCATAGCTTTCCCCAAGGCGGTTGCAGCCAAACTATGCGTCGCGGGGCTGAGATGCTTTAAACTGGGTCAAATCTTTCAGTATTTTGTCGGCCCCGGAAAAGCGGGCCAATCAGGCAACTAACCTGCATTAAGATCGTTTTGCCGTCATCGCCGCGCCGATTCCGTTTGAGCATTTCGGCGACTGAGAGACAGGCCTGCGCTCCCGCTCACCGGGAGGGCGCATGTTCGACGGCAAATTGGTTCTGATCGTCGAGGATGAAGGACTCGTTGCGGCGGATCTTGCCTTCGCTCTGGAAGAGCTGGGCGGCCGGATTGTCGGCCCCGTGGCCACGGTGGCCGAAGCATTGATCCTGCTGGAGGAACATGCGGTCGCCGCGGCCGTCCTGGATGGGATCCTCGCCGATCGGGATGTGACGCCGGTCGCGCTGCTGCTGGTCGATCGGGGCGTACCCTTCGTCATCCACACAGGGACCGCGCTTCCCGACGAGCTGGCCGCGCTGCATCCCGCCCTGACAGTGCTGCCAAAGCCACAGCGCGCCGACATTGTCATGGCCTGTCTGTTGAACGAGATGCGCGGCGCCGGCTCTCAATCCCTGTTGGGCTAGCCCGTCGCGCGTTCGATCTCCTTTGATAGCTGTCGCGCGTTCACGAGGTGCAGATAGCGCGCATCAAAATCGCCCACCTGCGCAAGCGTGGCGAAATCAACGATCCTGACCGATCGTTTATTGTGTTCGATCAGGCCTTCGTCGCGCAGCCCCTTGAGCGTGCGGTTGACGTGAACATTGGTCAGCCCCAGCGCATCCGCCAGCTGATCCTGCGTCATCGGCAGCTCGTATTCGTTTTGCTCGCCCAGGCCCGCTGCCTCCAGGCGCAGCGCGAATTCGCACAGCATATGAGCCGTCCGCGAGCGTGCGTCCCTGCGCCCCACGTTCAGCGTCCACTCCCTGAAGATCGAACTGTCCACCAGCGTGTCGTGCCACAATGCCTTGCCGATCGCGGGCCGGCTGAAGGCCAGGTCCATGATCGCCGGCGCCGGAATGAACGCCGCATCGACCCTGGTGAGCGTCTGCACATTATGGTCGGCAAAGCCCAGCAGCGAATTGTGCAGATCCACTATATCACCCTTCAGGTGAATCGAGAAAACCTGCCGCGCCCCGTTGCCGGCGAATTTGTGCCTGATCGCGAAACCCGAGAGCAGCAGGCAGGCCGTTTTCGGCACGTCGTCCTCACGCACGACCAATTCCTGCGGCCGCAGGTGGCGCAGCGTATGAGGAAGCGCCAGCAATGCCGCCTGGTCTTCCGCATCCAGCGAATGCCGCATCAGCAGCTTGTCCAACATAGGCTTCAAGGTGAGGCTGGATGGACTGGATGGGCTGGGGCTGGACACACCGTCTCCGTTTTCTTCGACGGGAGCGCACGTATCTCTCAGCCATCGGCGGCCGGAAAAAAAGGCCGGTGGTCGCTATATTCTATGCCGAACCGGTCGGCTTGTCGTCAGGTTATTAACATGGACTAGGATTGGCGCGCTGCGGCGCTGTTTTCGCAGCGCGCCGTCCCGCGCCGCCTCGTCGTTCCTTTCAGGCGAGCCTGCCGTTCGGCTGCCTGCTTCCGGTCCTGATTATAGCCGGCAAATGGCGGGCTGTTCGCTTTACTTAGCGCGTATTGTCGATCTCGGGCCGGATACGGTCCCGCTCCCGCCCTCCGACGATCGGCTTCAGCCCATGCCCGCAAGCGCCGGGCGCGGCGGTCGCGATCGTCTGGTAACGGCCATTGACGGTCGTCACGGCGACGCATTGGCGGCGCTTGCCGTTCCACCATCGGCTGAGCTTTCCGCCACGCATGGTCTCCACCCGCACGAGCGCATAGCCGCGCGCCAGCAGCTGCGCCTCGCCGCCCGCCGCGCGTGCGCCGGCCAGGTCACGCAGATCGGCCGGGGGTGCGTGCGCCGCCGCGGCGGCCATGACGATCAATCCTGTGAGCATGGCAACAGCCTATGGCACCCCCACTCGTCGCACAACCGGCGGATTGCGGTTGTTACGGTGTTGTCAGCGCCCGCTGCCCGCGCGAAGGCCGCCGTCCCTCCCGCGCCCCCCTGGCGAGGAGGGCGCCTCGCGGCCTCACGGCTGCGAGGCGTTTTTTTAATCAAAAAATAGGGACAGTCCCTATTTTCGACGGTGGCCGACCCGCCGGCCTCGCCGGAAAATAGGGACTGTCCCTATTTTTGGGGCGCCGCTCAGTAGGGTGGAAGCGGCAGTTCGTCCGTCGCCCTGGCGAGTTTCTGGTGCCACTGGAGCGAGAGCGTCAGGAAGTAGTCGTCGGATTCCTCGATGCGGCGGTTGATGCGGGTCTGGTTCACGCCCGCGTCGGCGACCATCAGGTCGATCGGCAGGCCGACCGCCAGATTGGCGCGCATCGTCGAATCGAAGGAGACGAGGCCGATCTTGATCGCCTCGGGCAGCGGCGTGTCGTAATGCAGCGCGCGGTCGAGGATCGGCTTGCCGTATTTCAGCTCGCCGATCTGCATGTACGGCGTGTCCGGCGCGCATTCGATCGTGTTGCCCGCCGAATAGACGAGAAACAGCCGGCTCGGCTCGCCATTGATCGAGCCGCCCACCAGCAGGGTGGCGTCGAAATTGATCCCCGGCTGGTGCAGTTCCTCCATGCTGTCGCGGGTCGCGCGGAGCGCGCGGCCCGCGGCAATCGCGGCATCATAGATGCTGCTGAAACTGCTCCAGGTCTCGGTCCGCTCCGTTTCCGGATTGATCACGCCGCGCGCGACTCGCTGCACCGCGCCCTGCGTGGTCGAAAGGCTGCCGGCGGAAGCGACAGCGATCAGGCGCTTGCCGTCATTCCCATAGAGCCGGAGCTTCCGATAGGTCGAGATATTGTCGACGCCGGCATTGGTGCGGGTGTCGGCCATCATCACCAGCCCGTCGCGTACCAGCATGCCGATGCAATAGGTCACTGCCCCGTTCCTCCCTGGCGCTGCCGCACGGCGTCGGCGGCGTGGACATGGACCGCCATGGTCTCCGCACCGCCGCCGCGCCGGGCCCCGCGCACCGGCGCCGCGTCCAGATAGTCGAGACCGATCGCAACGCGCAAATAGGCATCGGTCGCCGAGATGCCGTTGGCGGGATCGAAAGCGACCCAGCCGAGATCGGGCACCAGCGCCTCCGCCCAGGCGTGCGCCGCTTCCTGCGTCGGATCCTCGGCGCGCGCGAGATGGCCCGAGACGTAGCGCGCCGGGATGCCGATCGCGCGGGCGGCGGCGATGAAGATGTGCGCGAAATCCTGGCACACGCCTCTTTCCCGGGCGAACGCCTCGGCCGCCGGCGTGGCGACATCAGTTTCGGCGGTGTCGAAGTTCATATGGTCGTGCGCCGCGCGCATCAGCGCGTGGAGCGTCGGCAAACGCTCCGGCCGTTCCGCCGTGCGGGCCATATCGACGATCGCCGCGCACGGCTCGGTCAGCGGCGTCGAGCGGAGATAGACGAGCGGCGGCAATGCCTCGGGCCCGCGGTACACGCCGTGCGTATCGGTCACGTCCGCCTCGCCGGTCACCGTCACGGTCAGCGACATGAGCGGGCTGTCCGCATAGAAAATGGTCAGCCGGTTGCCGAACGCATCCACGCTCTCGCGCACCGATCCGTTGACGTCCAGATCCACCCGCCAGCTGCGGATATATTGCGCATCGTGATTGGCGGGCGTCAGGCGCAGCGCCTGCACCACATTGGCCGCCGGCTCGGTATAGCTGTAGGTGGTGCGATGATCGACGAGGATGTGCATCAGAAAAGATATTGCTCCTGGATCGCCAACCCCAACCGGTAATTCTCGGCGAGGAAATCGGCGATGAACTCGTGCAGGCCGGACGCGAAGATCGCGTTCATGTCGCCCCGCGCGAGGCGGCTGGAGAGCGCGACCGCCTGGCGGTGGGCGGGGCCGCGCTTGCCGGTCTGCTGGGCGAGATTGTCGAGATAGCGGACAAGGTCGCTCGCACAGGCGGCGAGCGAGCGCGGCATCGACCGGTTGAGGATCAACAGGTCGGCGATCAGCCAGGGCTTCACGCTGTCGCGATAGACATGGCGATAGGCGGTCAATGCGGAGACGGTGCGCAGGATCGTCGTCCATTGGAAATAGTCGAGGCTGCCGCCGACCGGCTCGTCGCGGGGCAGCAGCAGATGATATTTGACGTCGAGCAGCCGCGCGGTGTTGTCCGCCCGCTCCAGCGCCGCGCCCAGCCGCAGGAACCAATAGGATTTGTCGCGCAGCATCGTCCGGTGCGTGGCGCCGTCAAAGGCGAGCGCGGAGCTTTTCACCTGCTCCACCAGCCGGCCGAGCGCGGTGCGGGATTCGAGCCGGGTGCCGAACCGCTGCACTTCCAGCCAGGCGGCGTTGATCGCTTCCCAGACCTCGGCGGTCAGCGCCGTGCGCACGGCGCGGGCATTGTGCCGGGCATGTTCGATGCACACCCGCATCGAGGAGGGATTGACGGGGTCGAGCGCGAGGAACTCGGTCGCATCATGTTCGGTGAGCGCGGGATAGCGCGCCTTGTACAGCGGCTCGACGCCGACCGCGGCGAGCGCGCTGCTCCACGCCCCGACCGCGCCGCCATAGGACGAAGGCAGCGCCGCCAGCCGTGCCGTCGCGTCAATCAGCCGCGAGATGAAGTCCGCGCGCTCCACATAGCGCCCGGCCCAGAACAGATCGCCGGCGGTGCGGGAGAGCATCAGATCGTCCCTCCCTTTTCGTCATTCCCGCGAAAGCGGGAACCCAGCCAAACGAAAGAATCGGATTGAGCCGCTCCGTGGCGCGTGATTGTCGCGCTGGGTTCCCGCTTTCGCGGGAATGAGGAGGAATGGGCCTCAACCATCCAGTACCCACGTATCCTTGGTCCCGCCGCCCTGGCTGGAGTTCACCACCAGCGAGCCCTGCTTCATCGCTACCCGCGTGAGGCCACCGGGCACGATGCGCACCCCGTTCGCGCCGGTCAGCACGAAGGGGCGGAGATCGACATGGCGGGGCGCGATGCCTTCGTCGACCAAAGTGGGGCAGGTGGAGAGCGCCAGCGTCGGCTGGGCGATGAACTTGGCGGGATCGTGGCGCAGCTTGGCCGCGAACTCGTCGATCTGCGTGCTAGTCGCATGCGGGCCGACCAGCATGCCATAGCCGCCCGACCCATCCACTTCCTTCACCACCAGCTCGCTCAGATGCTCCAGCACATAAGCAAGCGCGTCGGGCTCGCGGCAGCGCCAGGTCGGCACGTTTTTCAGGATCGCCTCCTCGCCCGTGTAGAAGCGGACGATCTCCGGCATATAGCTATAGACCGCCTTGTCGTCGGCGATGCCGGTGCCGATCGCGTTGGCGATGGCGAGGTTGCCGGTCGCGAACGCGCTCATCAGCCCCGGCACGCCCAGCACCGATGCGGGGTTGAACACCAGCGGGTCGAGGAAGGCGTCGTCGACCCGGCGGTAGAGCACGTCGATCCGCTGCGGCCCGTCGGTGGTGCGCATGTAAAGCACATCGCCCTGCACCGACAGGTCGGAACCCTCCACCAGCTCGACGCCCAATTTGTCGGCAAGAAAGCTGTGTTCGTAATAGGCGGAATTGTGGAAGCCGGGAGTCAGCACCGCCACGGTCGGCTCGCCCCGGCACCGCTTCGGCGCCACCGATTGCAGCGTGGACAGCAGCAGCTCCGGATAGGTCTCGACCGGCGCGATACGGTGCTGCTCGGTCAGCTCGGGGAGCAGCCGCAGCATCACTTCGCGATTCTCGATCATGTAGGACACGCCCGACGGCGTCCGCGCATTGTCCTCCAGCACGTAGAAATCGTCCGGCCCGGTGCGCACGATGTCGATGCCGGCGATATGGGTGTAAATGCCGTGCGGCGGCGCGCGGCCGATCGCGGGCAGGCAGAATTGCGGATTGCGGAGGATCAGTTCCTCCGGCAGCACGCCGGCCTTCAGGATTTCCTGCTTGCCGTAAATGTCGTTCAGGAAAGCGTTGAGCGCATTGACGCGCTGGATCAGCCCGCGCTCCAGTCCCGCCCATTCGCGCGCCGAGAGAATGCGCGGGATGATGTCGAACGGGATCAGCCGCTCATCGGCCTGGGCGTCGCCATAGACAGCGAAGGTGATGCCGATGCGCCGGAAGAACAGCTCGGCCTGGGCGCGACGGGTCTGCAGATAGGCGCTGGGCGTTTCGTCGAGCCAGGCCTTCAGCGCGGCATAGGCCTGCCGCGGTTCCGAGCCCATTTCATCGAACGCCTGTGGTTTCACCCCGTTCGCCCGCCCCCATGCTGATCCCGAGTGTGTGAGGCGCAAGTTTATTTCGCAAGCGCAAAAGGCGGAAGGGCTTGCCTTCTCCCGCCCGTTGTTCCGCTCTCCTGTCATCCCGAACTTGTTTCGGGATAAGGGCGACATCGGACGGCGCTGGAGACTATTCTCCGGCGCCACGCCGCGTCCCGCTTATCCCGAAACAAGTTCGGGATGACGGAAGTAATTATCCCGCGGTTTTCGGGATGATGGGGGAAACTATGCCGTGACCCGCACCGTGCGGCGGCGGCGCGTGGCTGCGCCCAACAGCGTGAAACCGCCCAACATCATCGCCCAGCTGGAGGGCTCGGGGATCGCGTTGAACGGCACCGAGACGCTGCCCAGCGTGAACACAGGACGCTCCGCTTCGCTCGGCGGATTGTTCTTGGTGGTCAGCGAGAAGAAAGCGTCCAATATCGTCTGGCCGAAGGCCGAGTGGGCGCCGATCGCCGGGAAGTTGAACGATGGGTACGGTCCGCCCGTCGTCTGGAATGCCGAGCCGACATAAGTGAAGACGAGGTTCGGGATCGACGCATCATCGGTGAAGCCGGGCGTCACGATCCCGCCCGGCGAGGTGTTTTCCACCGCCGTCGTGAAATTCGCGCCGGCGAAGATCGAGCCGTCGATATAGCCGCCGAAATCATAGATAATGAATTTGTCGCCGGCGCGGACGCCTTCGTCCGGCCCGATCGTCGCCTGATAGGTGAAGGTGAAATCGCCCGGCCCGTTGGCAGTGACGCCCTGCAGCGTCAGCACCGCGGCTTGCGACGGGGCCGTCAACGCAGCCGCGCCCGCCAGCCCCAAAGCAGTTTTTTCATGGTCTCATCCCCTTTGCCGCCGAAAAGATGGCGTTCCGGTTGGTGGACGGAGGCGCCGGTGCCCTTCCGCAGACACCGGCGCCGGCTCGCGGTCAGGCGGACACGCGGGTCGCGCGCTCGCGCCGGCGCAAGGCCATGCCGGCCACGCCGAAGCCGCCCAGCATCATCGCCCAGGTCGCCGGTTCGGGCACCGCGCTCGGCACGGTCACGTTACCGAGCGTGAAGACCGGGGTGTTCGATCCGCCCGGCTGGCCGTCCGGATTGTTCTTCGTCGTCAGCGCGAAGAACGCATCCTGGGCCCGCCCATCAAAGGCCGATCGTGCGCCCAGCCCATCGAAGTCGAGCGGGGTGAAGGGCCCGCCCGTATTGCGGAAATCCGGCCCCACATAGGTGAAGACCAGATTCACCAGCGCCGGATTGTCGTCGAAACCAGGGGCGACAATGCCGGTCGGCGACAGAAACTCGACGCTCGCCGTCACGTTGGGCGAGGGCGAGAAGATCGAGCCGTCGATATAGCCGGCGAAATCGTAGATGATCAGCCTGTCGCCGCTGCGGAGGCCTTCGTCCGGCCCCAGCGTACCCTGGTATGTCCAGGTGAAGTCGCCCGGTCCATTGTTCGTCGTACCCTGAAGCGTGATAACCGCTGCGTTCGCCGACCCAGCCAGTCCGATCGCCGCGGCTGCCGCGGCCCATACCCACTTTTTCATGCACCAAGCTCCCTGTGCGGTTGCGACCCCCGCTCCTACACAGAGCAACAACCCGGTCTTTGCCGGGAAGCATACTCACGAGCAGCACAACACACCGAAGCCGGTCCGGTTCATTCCGCATTAACTTTTTTTATCAAGACGTTGCGCTACCGAAAGGATCGGCGATTTCCCGCCGTTGACCAGGCGCTCCGGCTGCTGCAATGCACGCCCCATGCGCTTTTTTTCGGACAATGCCGCCGCCGCGCATCCCGCGGTGCTGGACGCGCTTCGCGCTGCCAACACGCTCGACACGGCCTATGACGGCGACACATGGTCGAAACGGCTGGACGGCGCTTTCTCGGAGCTGTTCGAAACCGAGGTGCGCGCGCTCTGGATCGCGACCGGCACTGCCGCCAATTCGCTCGCGCTCGCCAGCATGTGCCCGCCCTGGGGCGGCGTGATCTGCCACAGTGAATCGCACATCAATGTCGATGAATGCGGCGCGCCGAGCTTCTTCGCGCATGGCGCCAAGCTGCTGCCCGGTGGCGGTGAGGGCGCGAAGCTGACGCCGGAGGCGGTCGAGGCGATCCGCGCCGCGATCCGCCCGGACGTGCACCAGACCCAGCCGCACGCGCTGTCGATCACCAACGCGACCGAATATGGCCTGGTCTATACGCCCGGCGAAGTCGCGGCGCTGGGCGCGGTCGCGAAGCGGCACGGCCTCGGCTTCCACATGGACGGCGCGCGCTTCGCTAATGCCGTCGCTTATCTCGGCTGTTCGCCGGCCGAGCTGACCTGGAAAGCCGGCGTCGATGCACTCAGTTTCGGTTTCGTCAAGAATGGCGGGCTTTCGGCCGAGGCGCTGATCTTCTTCAAGCCCGAACTGGCCGATGCCGTGCTGCCGATGCGCAAGCGCGCCGGGCATCTTTTCTCCAAGGGCCGCTATCTCGCCGCGCAGCTGCTGGCGATGCTGGAAGGCGGGCTGTGGCTGGACAATGCCCGCGCGGCCAATCGCGGCGCGGCGCTGCTGGCTGCGGCGGCGGGCGCGCGCCTCGTGCACCCGGTGCAGGCCAATGAAGTCTTCCTGCGCGTGACCGCCGGGGAAGCCGCGCAGCTCCGCGCGCTCGGCTTCGATTTTTACGATTGGGGCCCGGGCGAAGCGCGGCTGGTGGTCAGCTGGGATCAGGACGAAGCGGCGATCCGCCCCCTCGCCGACGCGATCGCGGCGCTGTGAGGGTGGAAATGTCACTCACCTCAATGCCGGCTTGCCTGAGCCTGTCGAAGGCCTCCCTTCGTTCGGAACCTCAGAAAAGAAGAAGAAAGGGAAGCCTTCGACAGGCTCAGCCCGAACGGAGATTGGGTTGAACGCCGAACCTCAAATAGCATCGGAACTCCCGCTCCCCGGCCGGGTGCGGGCGCACGTCCTCATCCCCTTCATGATCATCACCCTGATCTGGGGATCGACCTGGCTGGTCATCCGCGACCAGCTGGGCGTGGTGCCGTCGATGTGGTCGGTCGCCTATCGCTTCATCACGGCCAGCGTAGTGATGTTCGCGGTCGCCGCCGTCACGCGCACGCCGCTCCGGGTCGGGCGGGAGGCGTGGCCGCTGATCCTGCTGGTCGGGCTCACCCAGTTCGTCATCAACTTCAACCTCGTCTACCGGGCGGAGGCCTATGTCACCTCCGGCCTGGTCGCGGTGATCTTCGCGCTGCTGCTGGTGCCGAACGCGATCCTGGCGCGCATCTTTCTGAAGCAAGGCCTGTCCATGCCGTTCCTGCTCGGCTCGATCGTCGCGATGGGCGGTATCGGCCTCCTCTTCGCGCACGAGCTGAAGCTGGACGGGGCGGACAATGGCGCGGTGCTGACCGGCATCGGCCTGTCGCTGGTCTCGGTCTGCTCCGCCTCGATCGCCAATGTCGCGCAGGCGACCGAGCGGGCGCGCAGCATTCCGATCATTGCGCTGATCGCCTGGAGCATGGTCGTCGGCGCCGCCGCCGATGCCGCCATCGCCTTCGCGACCGCCGGCCCGCCGGTGTTCGATCCCCGGCCGGGCTATATCGCCGGCATCCTCTATCTCGGCGTCATCGCCTCGGCGCTCGCTTTCCTGCTTTATTACCGGATCATCCGCGAAATCGGCGCCGCCCGCGCCGCCTATTCGAGCGTACTGATCCCGGTGATCGCGATGGCGCTGTCGACGATCTTCGAAGGCTATCGCTGGTCGGTGACGGCGGCCCTGGGCGGCGCGCTGACGTTCGTTGGGCTGGTGCTGGCATTGCGTGGCCGTCGCGCCTGATTCAGCCCGCCCCACAGGGGGGAGAGGAGTGGAGCGCGCGCAGGCCTTCGCGATAGGTCGGGTAGCGCGGCGTCCAGTCCAGCACGCGCTTTGCTTTGCCGTTCGCGACGCGCCGGTTTTCCGCGTAGAAAGCCCGCGCGGCCGGCGGCAGGCTCTCCAGCGGCACGACAGGAGGCGCGGGCAGACCCAGCAGTTCCGCCGCGTAGG
Source organism: Pseudomonadota bacterium (assembly GCA_018240865.1). Classification (GTDB taxonomy): domain Bacteria; phylum Pseudomonadota; class Alphaproteobacteria; order Sphingomonadales; family Sphingomonadaceae; genus Sphingomonas_B. Next base: position 28,537 of record JAFEEY010000050.1, read on the forward strand.
TGACGACCTCATCCTGCGGCGCGGGCAGATCGTCGGCGATGTTGTAGGCCCCGGCCGGCGCGTCGAACCCTGCCAGCACCGCCGTCACGATGTCGTCGACATGGATGCGGCTGAACACCTGGCCCGGTTGCGCCACCCGATAGGCAGTGCCGTCCGCCACCCGGTCCAGCGGCGACCGACCGGGTCCGTAAATCCCAGGCAGCCGGAACACCCGCGCGCCGAGGCTCAGCCAGTCCCGGTCCGCCGCTGCACGCGCCGGTCGCCGCCCCGCGCCGATCGGAGCGCTTTCGTCCACCCACGCCCCGCCGGTATCGCCATAGACGCCGGTGGAGGAAAGATAGCCGAGCCACACGCCCGGCCGCCGCAGCGCCTCGCCATAAGTGCGGAGGGTCGGATCGCCGTCCGCATCCGGCGGCACGCTCGACAGCGCATGCGAAAAAATAGGGACAGTCCCTATTTTCTCGCGGCCGATGCGGATCACGTCCCAGCCCCGCGCTTCCACCGCCGCCGCGATGCGCGACGCGGTATAGCCGGGGCCGAAGACCAGCAGCCGGCTCAACGCGCCTCCGCCAGATGCCGCGCTTTCCACTCCATCGCGCGCCGCACCCGGTTCTCGCCCGATGGATGATCGAAGAAGACGATCTCCTCCAGCGGCGCCGGCGAGATCTTGCGGTACTCGCTGAGCTTCATCGACACCGCGGCGAATCCATCCGGCTCGCGCGCCGCGTCGAGGCCGAACGCATCGGCCTCCGCCTCGCTTGTCCGCACGATCGAGTTGGTGACGGGGGTCAGCAGCAGCATCAGCACCGCCAGCATGCCGATCAACAGCGGCATCGCGGCGGGATCGCTCACCTTGAACACGCCCCAGCGCTCGCCATAGCGGGCGAGCAGCTTCGGGCTCAGCCACCACAGCAGGAAGAAGACGAGCAGCAGCACAGCGCAGATTTCGAGCAGCCCGCGCACGACATGGTTCAGCACATAATGGCCAAGCTCATGCCCCATCACGGCTTTCACTTCGGCGGGCGACGTGCGGTTCAGCAGATTGTCGTTCAAGGAGATGCGGATCGTCGGCCCGAGCCCGGAGACGTTCGCCGAAATCCGCTTCGACTGTTTGGAAGCGTCGAACACATAGACATTGTCGGCGGGCACGTGGTTCGCGTGCGCCATCGCCAGGATCTGGTCGCGCATCGGCCCCGCCGCCATCGGCTTATAGTCGTTGAAGAGCGGCGCGATGAACACCGGCGCGATCACCGCGCCGATCGTCATGAACAGCGCGATCACGCCCGTTCCCCACAGCCACCAGCGCTTCGGGCTGCGCCGGATCACCGCGAACACGCCGATCAGCACGATCGCCGTCATCACCAGCTGGATGGCGAGCGCGATCAGCGCTTCCTTGCCCCATTCGCCGAAACTCTGGTTGGAGAGCCCGTATTGATGCTCGCGGAAGAAATCGGTGTAGAGCGTCCAGGGCAGAGTCAACGCCGCCGTCACCAGCACATAGGGCAGGGCATAAAGGGCGGGGCGGAGCATCGGCCGCCCGGTCATGCGCTGCGCCCATGCGCTCCATTTCGCCGACCAGCCGAAATGCAGCTCGATCCAGGAAACGAGCACGGCCACCAGCGTGCTCCACAGCAGCAGCCAATAGCCGCCTTCGAAATAGGCGTCCGATTTGGCCCGCGCCGCGCCGTTCAATGTGCTCAGATAGGCTTGGGTCGCCGTTTCCGGATCGAATGCCGCCGCCGCCAAAATCGCCTGGATCATGCCCTTATCCCCTCCGCTTCATGCCCAGCGTGGCGGGGTTTTCAGCCATTGTCGAGGAAAGTTGGTCTCATCCGTTACCAAATTGGAGCGGATTCGGGAACTGTCGCAAGGCTTCGTTAACCCCGGCACCGTAGTTCCCGCGACGGGGAAGGGCGCGGGATGTTCTTGAAGGCGATTGAAGAAGATGTGGCGCGCGCGTTGGCGCCGGCGGTTGCATGGCCGACATTCGCGCTGATCGCGGCGATCGTGCCGCTGCACGTCGCATTGATCGCGCTTGGTCTGTCGGGGCTGGTTTCGCCCTGGTGGCTGACCTTGCCGCTCGGCCTCTCCGCCTATGTCCACTACACGCCGGCGCACGAGGCGATCCACCGCAACATCGTCCGCTCGCGCCGCTTCGACCCCGCCAATGCGGTGATCGGCTGGTGGAGCGCGATCCTGACCGGCATGACCTGGCCGCTCCTCTCCCGCACCCATATCGCCCACCACGCGCACACCAACAGCGTGCGCGATCCGGATATTTTCGTGCGCGGATCGCTGCTCCGCCTGTTCGGCATGGCGGCTGTCTCGATCATCACGAATCTGATCCCGCTGCCCTTCTGGAAGCTGGCCTATGGCAAAAACCCGCCCAGTCTCGGCTATCTCGATGCCTGGAAAGTGATGCCCGCGCGCGAATGGCGGCTGCACCAGACGGTCCACGCGCTGATGTGCGCCGCCGTCTGGAGCACGGTCGCTCTCGGGCACGGCGCCCAGATTTTCGCGCTCTACGTGGTGCCCGCGGCCATCGCGCGGCTGATGATCGGCATTTTCCTCAGCTGGCTGCCGCATAGCCCATGGGGACATGGCGACCGCTATCATGTCGCGCGGGTCCGCAAAGGCAAGCTGCTGGCCCTGTTCGCGGTCGGCCACCACGTCCACCTCGTCCACCATCTGTGGCCGCGCGTGCCCTTCTACCGCTACGGCACGCTCTACCGCCGCATGGCGCCGGTGCTGCAGGACCGGGGAGTGGAGCTGGCATAGCGCCAGCCCGTCGTCCCGAACTCGTTTCGGGGCAAGAGCCGGGCAGCGCGACGACCGCGATTATTCTCCGGTGTCACGCGGCGTCACCCTTGTCCCAAAACGAGTTCGGGACGACGGTTTTACTGCGGTTTTACAGCGCCACTTCCGCCACCTTGTCCTGATAATCCTTCTTCGGGTCGCGGCCGAGCAGCAGCTTGATGCCGGAAAACAGGCTGTTCTCGTTCAGCCAGATCTGCGCGGAGGTGGGATCGAGCCGGATCAGCTGCAGGTTGGGATCGTCCTTGCCGCCTTCGTACCAGGCGGCCGCGAACGGGCTCCACAGCGCGTCGATAGTGGCGCGATCATTGTCCGTCTCCAGCCGTCCGTTCACGCAGGCGAACAGATCGTGGCTCTTGGCGGCGAAGCACATCATCGCGCGGTCGCTTCGCGCCATATCGGCGACCAGCCCATTGTCCCTGGTTGTGAAGAACCAGATGAAATCCTGGCCCTCGAGCATCTGCGCGGTCATCGGCTGCATATGCTCCGATACGCCGTGAATGCCGAGCATCGCGGTCATGTCCGATTTGAGCGCGTGCCAGAATTTTTCAGTGATTTCCGCGTCGCTTGGCATCTCGTCTCTCCTCCGTTTGGGTGCGGGAGAGGAAACGAGAAGCGCCGCGGTTGGTTGCCGCTGGCCAGCGTCACGCTGACGCCCGGCGCCATCCCGAACGCTCCACCGTCCGAACCCACCGCCGTCATCCCGAACTTGTTTCGGGATAAGGGGCGGGCAGGCGCAGCGGCGGTGATTGTTCTCCGGCGTCCCGCGGTGTCACCCTTATCCCGAAACGACTTCGGGATGACGGAGAGTCAGGCGCAGAATTTCGCCTTCAACGCCGCCGCTTTCGGCACATTCTTGTTGGCGTCGCGCGCGCCGAGCAGGCCGGCGTGCTTGATCGCGGCCCATCCGGCGACTGCATCCTTCGCTGCCGCGCAGGCTTCGGCGCGCTTGCCGGCCTTGGCCAGTAGCTCGGCATAGGGAACGATACCGATGGCGAGGTCGCGCATCCGC
>JAFEEY010000051.1 GCA_018240865.1 Pseudomonadota bacterium
GAGGTGTATTCGCCCGGGCACCAGCCGCGGGCGTCGGGACCGACCGTCGACCGGATCGACGCCAGCAGCAGATACCGCCGGCTTCAGTGACGTTGCGCTGGCTTCACCGCCATGGCGATGCGGCGAGGTCGGAGCGATCGTGTCCGGGCAGGATCGCCGCGAACCTGCTCGGCAGGCGGGCCAGCGAGCATTCGGGCACATCGATGATCGCCCGCGTGTAGCGCGGCCCGGTCCAGGCCTTCCGCACCTCGTATCTACGTTGAGATAGCAGCGGATGCCCGACCAGCGCCGACACCGGCCTTCCGCTCAGGCCCACGGCGATTGTCGCGGGAATCCGGCGGCCGCGCGCGACGATTTCATGCCGGGTCGACAGGAACGTGTCGTCGCCACCCTCACGGTAGACGACGCCGCCGCCCAGGTCGATCGTCGCACGCAGCAGATCGCCGATGGGCGGGCGCTCTACGCGAAGCGACGCGATCCACTTCGGGGTGCCGGTCGCTGGATCCCTGAGGTGAATGTCGATCGGCAGCGCGTTGCTGTGGATGGGCGCCCACCGCACCCGGTCGAGCATGTCCTTCGCGGGCATTCCCGCCATCGCCAGCGCGTCGCGCAGGACCCGCGAGCAGCGCCAGGCCCACGCCGGCGGGTCCCATGGCAAGCTGCCGTCGATCGTTATCAGGCTTTCGCGGATCTCGGCACCGCGACCTGCCCGCAGGATATCGGCGAATTCCTGCAGCCGCCTGGCGCGCCGCTTGGGCCCGAAGGCGTCGGGGACGATGACCCGGCGCTGATCGACCTGGAGGAGATATCCCAGAGGGTGGCCGCATCCGACCGTCGATGGTGGCAGCCTGGTGAGGCCGGCGCCCGCGATCGCCGCCGCCACCTCGTCGTGCCTGTGCGCCGGCAGCAGGTCGAGCAGCCATTGGATTTCGGGATGTTGCGGCATCCGCCGACGATAGGCGGACGTCGCGGTATATTCGGTTAATGAGAAGCGCTCAGTCCCGGTCGTCGGCGAGGTCGAATAGCAGCGGCCGACCGCCGCTGTCGCCGAGCCGTTCGACGAGGACGGTCCCGAGGTTGGTGACGATAACGGACCTCGCCTGCTCCAGCGAAAGGACGGGATGCGTCGCCGGATCGAAGCCGGCCGTAGCACCGTCTTCCTCGTGACCCGCACGGGCGAGCAGGCGCAGCCGGCCGAGACGCGGCCCGATCAATCGGGCGGTCGGGGCGCCGAACGGAAGTTCGGGCGACCGGCGTCCCGACATCACGATGCCGGACGACTGGAACCGCTTGATCAACCGCGTCCAGTCCGCCGCATAGGTGGATCCGAAGACGATCCGCGGCCGCACGGGGCCACCGGACAGGTTCGCTGACCGGAGCGTCGCGTCGTCGATGGCGGCGACGACCATGTCGGCGCTTGGCGGGGTCAAGGCGACGGCGTGGCCGATCGGCGCGCCCGTGAACAGGTCGATCGCCAACGTGAGGGTCGGACGCCTTGGAAAAGGCCGTTGCTCGGCGAAGATGTCGACCAGGCAATGGTCGAAGACGATGACCTCGCCGAACCATCGCGCCACCTCGTTCGCCTCCCGTCGGATCACCTCGCCGTTTTCGGTCTCCTCCTTGGCGATGGCCTGCAGCACGAACCGGCGCAGCGTCTCCCGCGCCGGCGGCTTGGTCCGGTCGCCCCAGCCGCGGGCGACGGCATCGACGATGACGTTCGGCGTGCGGTCGCGGGTCGAGCCGAGCGCGGTGCCGATCCTGGCCTCTATCTCGGCGGCGCGCTCGGCCTTCACCGACGGCCGCTTCGGCACGACCGGTTCGCTGTATGGCGCCAGTGGGACGGGCGATCCCGTCCGCTCCCACACCTTGCACAGGCCGTAGAAGCGTGACCGGCCGATCCCGAGTTCGGCGGCGAAGCGATCGGCCTGTTCCGCCGAACGCCTCTCCAGCGCGAGGTAGCGCTTGATAACCTCCATGCGTGTCAGCGCCGCCGCGCGCTTCTCGAGCGTCAGCTCGAGCCAGCGCGGGTCGTCCCGCCAGTCCTCGCCATCGGCCGTCATGAACGCCCCTGCATCATCGCGCGCGACGATAGGCGATCGTTCCTGTGGCAGCAAGAAGCGCGTCAGCGCGCGCTGCCACGAAGGAACGTGATCGGAATGGGATTGACAGGGCACAGCTTTTCCTCTCTTGTTACTATCACGTTCAGGCAGGATGAGTCGTCTGATATGAGTGGAATGGAATGTGCGGTCGCGACGGTGCGACTGATGACGAGACTGGTTCCGACGATGCGGCCTTCCGCAAAGGGCGTGGTGGAGCGCCACCACCGCGCGATGGTGTTTGAGCAGGCTCGCAGGGCGATGTCGGCGACGGCGTCGGAGCCGGGGTCGGGCGTTCTCGGCCCGCTCGCCATCCACGCCTCGCTTCGCCCCGTCGGCTCGTTCGCCACCGAAGCCGTGCTGGCGCTGCTGGGGGAAACGGCGGCCCCGGTGCCATTCGACGCCGTCGTCGCGGCTCTCGGCTCGCGCGTCGCGGCGCGCTTCGCGGTGCTCGAGCTCGTCGGGCGCGGGGCAGTCCGCGTCCTGACGCCCGGCTATCTTTCCGGCGCGACGTTGGTGGAGGCCTGCCAGCATTCCGCACTGGCGGGAGGTGGCGGATGGCACTGAGGTTCGACGGATGGACGTTCGCGGGCGGACGTCTCAGCGAAAGGGTCGAGCGGGTGCTCGCCCACGCGATCGGCACCGAGTTCCTCCCTTCGATGCCGCCCTGCGCCAAGCGGGCGCACGACCGAGCGCTCAGGGAGCTCCGCGATGCAGGGCTGCCCTACGTGTCCTACGAGGCGGTGCGGCGGCGGATGGCGGTGATCCAGCGCTGGTTCGATCTGCGCCGCGAGATGCGCTGGACGTTCAACCGCCAGATCCCGATCGACCTGATCGTGGTTGACGCGGACGGCGCGCCTATCGGCAGGCCGCTCATCACGCTCTCGGGGTTCGTTAGGGTCGAGGGGGATCAGGGCTGGCTCGACGCCAGGGCCGAGGTCAGCTTCCCGAGCGCCGCGTCCAGGACGCCGATGGGCGTGTGGCGCGCCACGGAGTGGAGGGACGGTCCTCCCCATTTGAAGGACAGGGCGGCGGAGTGGGGCGTCGGTGACGCTCGCGGCGGATCGGGACGCGCCACCTTCCGCCGGCGCGCCCGGCTCGCGCGGGTGGTGGACGACGCGAAGTCCGTTCTGGGCATCTTCCACAGGCGCGGCCACGCCCTGTCGTTCGGATTCCTGGTGTCCGAGCTCGGCTCGCGCTGCGGGGTAGAGGCCGCCGTCCGCCACCTCATCCGGGAAGGCAAGCTCTGGTCGCCCGAGGAACACGAGTTCGGCGACGACAGCATGATCCACTTGGCATCCGACGATGCCAACTGACGGCGCGTTGGTCGCGAGGCCGGACGGACCGCAGGAACCGATGCCGGTCCCCGCGCCGCGGAACCGGCATGGTGCGGGTGCCGGCTTCCTGCTGCCGGACCTCGCGTCCGATCTCGTCCGTGATCCGTCGCGCCGCACCAGCTCGCAGTCCTGCACCGGCGAGTTCATGTCGTTGACGACCTCGAAGCGGCTGGTGTTCGAGAGCGCCGGCGAGCGCGACCTGCTGGTCATGCTGGACGTCGACTACCGCACGGTCGAGTTGGTCTCGCAGCCCGAGCGGTTCCGCGTCCACAACGGCTCGCGCTGGACCACCTACGTGCCCGACGTGTTCGCGGCGTCGGTTCACGGCGAGCGCTGCTACTTCCAGGTCAAGCCGGGCGCACGGTTCGGCGCTGATCCCACGCTCAAGGGCCGGCTCGAGTCCATCGAGGCCGAGAGCGCCGCCCGTGACGCCGTCCACCGCCTCTGCCCGCGCGAGGCGCTGCGCGTGGGCACGCGGCTCTCCAACGCCCGGTGGATCCATGCGGCGGCGACCGCGATCGATCCCCTCGAGGCGCGCAGGGTCTACGCCATCCTGCGCAGCTTCGCGTCGCCTTGCCGCATAGGCGACCTGCGCGCCGCCGGCCTCGACGTTCGGCTCCGCAACTGCCTGCTCGGCCTCGTCGGACACCGCGAGGTCGCGATCGCGCTCGGCGCGGTCATCGACGACGAACTGGAAGTCTACTGGTGATGGAACACGCTCCCTCCAACAGGCTGGCGATCGGCGTCGGCGACACCCTCCAGATCGGTGAGCCCTCGGACAATCTCCTCAAGGTCGTCCGGCGCACGCGCGGGGGTTGGGTCGTCCAGCCGCACGGTTCGGACACCACGGAATTCGTGGCGGATCTCGATCTGGTGGTCGCCTACCACGGCCGGCGCCTTAGGCGCTGGGCCTGCGATCTCGAGGGCCTCGACGAGCGCGTCGCCGCCAAGCTCAAGTCGGCGTTCGACGCCTGGCCGCCGCACTGCCAGCGCGAGTGCATTCGCCGGCTCGCCTTCGTGAAGGCGCTCGATGCGGTTCGCGACTGCCACCGCAGCGTCGACGCCGCGGCGATGGCGGTTGTCCCGGATGTCTGGGAGCGCATGTCGTCCGAATGGCAGGATCGCGAACGCGAGGCCGCATCGACCGCGGCCGCCAAGGTGCGGCGGCGTGACGGCGCGGAACCCGACGCCGAACCCGCGCGGATGAAGGTGGTCGGGATGCCGCAGCCGTCGACCGTCGCGACCTGGTATTTTACCTGGATCGACTCCGGACGCAACGAGTTGGCCCTGATGCCGGACTACGGCAGGCGGGGTCATCGCGATCCCCGCTACCCGGTGGCGAAGTCAGAGGACGAGACGGACACCTACCAGCTCATGGAGGAGGCCGCGAAGGGCGCGTATCTCGATCTCATCAAGCGCTCCAAGCAGGTCGCCTACGAGTTCTACCGCAAGCTCTGCGTGGCGAGCGGCATCCCGGTCGTGGCATCCCGCACTTTCCGGCGCTTCCTGCAGAAGCACTACGACGACTACGACCGCTGCGTCGCGCGCGAGGGGAAGAAGGCGGCCTGGCTCAAGTTCGGGATCTTCGTGCTCCGCGACCTGCCCGACCGCCCGCTGGAGGAGGTGGAGGTCGACCATTGCCTCGTCGACTTGGTCGTCGTCGACGAGAACGGCCGTCCGATCGGCCGACCCTGGATCACCGTATTCCTGGACCGCGCGACCAAGTGCATCGTCGGCATCCACGTCAGCTTCCTGCCTCCGAGCTACATGACGATCCAGCGCGCCCTCGCGCACAGCATGTATGAGAAGGACCTTTCGGCGTTCCCCGGGCTAAAGAACGACTGGCCGTGCTTCGGTCTGGTCGAGTGGTTGATCAGCGACCGCGGCAAGGAGTTCCTGAGCCGCAGCTTCCGAACCGCCTGCCTGCTGCTGCACGTCTATCCCATCGCGCTGCCCGGCCGGAAGCCGTGGTTGAAGGCCGCGGTCGAGCGCATCTTCCGCACCGTCCACGCCCGGGTCTTCGACCTCCAGGAAGGGACGACCAAGGCGTGGAACCCCGACACCTACAACTCGGCCAAGCGCGCGAAGGTGTCCCGGCCCGAGTTCGACCGGATGCTGGTCGAGTGGATCGTCGACGACTACCATCAGGCACCGCACCCGGCGCTCCGCCGCAAATACGGCCGGGACATGACGCCGCATGAGGCCTGGACTCTACTCGTGGAGCGCTATGGCGTCCGCTGGGCACCCGACCCCGACAACGCGTACCGCATCACCGGCGAGATCTTCGAGCGCAAGATCCTGTCGACCGGAATCCACATCAAGAACCAGATCTACGTCGACGAGCCCCTGCTCGCGCGCCTCCTGCGCCGCACCGGGGCAAAGGACCGCATGTGGACGTTCCGGCGCGACCGAGCCGACCTCGGGCGCATCTGGATCCTCGTCGAGGGCGAGGGATGGCTGGAGATCCGCAACATCGACTTCGCGCTGACGGACGGCGTCTCCGAGCAGCAGTATGCGATCTGGAGGGGCGACGCCATCGATCACGTCGGACGCGATGAGGTGCCCTGCGTCGAGGATCTCGCCGAGGCCCGCCTCCGTGTGGAAGCGGCGCGCGCCCGGGCCCTGGAGGGCGGCACGACGCTCGCCACCGCGCTGAAGTGGGCTCGCTATGGGGACATGGGCGACACGTTCACCCCCGTGCCGGGCTTCGGATCGGGCGGTCGATTGCTGGCGGTGCCGGCGCAGGCCTTGCTCCCGGCGCCGCCGGCAGACGCCACGCCGGTCGAGGATGAGGTCGATCCCGCCGACGAGGTCGGCGACACGCCCGCCGTCGCGACCCTGGAGGCCGACGCGTCGCTGCTGGCCGACATCGAATCCGAGGCGATGCGGCTCATCAGGGAGATGCAGTCATGAGCGAGTTGACGGGATACGAGCCGGGCGAGGTCGCCGCGGCGACGCTCGCGGCCAGGCTCGAGAACGGCATCATCCCCCATCCGTCCATGAAGGCGGCGCAGAAGGCGCTGCGCATGCATCAGCTCCGCAGCTTGCCCCTGGATGGACGCGGGCCGCAGCCCGGGCACCTCCTGATGCTAACGGGCGCGCCGGGCGCCGGCAAGACCACGCTGCTGCGGCAGCACAAGCGGCAGTTCGACGATGTGCGCGACGAGGACGGTCTTCGCATCACCGCCGTGCTCGCGGAGATGCCGAGCCCGTGCACCAAGAAGGGCGTGGTCGAGGCGATCTTCCGCGCGATGCGCCACGAGGTTCCGCGCGACTGGAACTCGGCGGACATCATCGAGGAGATCGCGAATCTGGTCCAGAAGCACCACACCCTCCTCATCATGCTGGATGAGGCCGACCGCATCTTCGGCGTCGACACGGACGCGGTCGCCAAGTTCCTCGTCTCGCTGCTCAACGTCGTGAAGGCGCAGTTCGTGCTGGCCGGCGCGCCGCGCATCCTCAACCTCAACACCGGATACGGGCTCGAACGCCGGACCGAGGAGGACATCGTGCTCGCGCCCTACCGGTGGGACACGTCGGAGGGGCAGCGCAACTTCCGTGCCCTGCTCGAGGTGTTCGACATTCGGCTTGGGCTGGGGGCGCCGGTCGGCTTGAAGGAGTTCGACCTGGCGCGGCGGATCTACGTCGCGACGGGGGGTCACGTCGGGATCGTGTCGAAGCTGCTCGTGGCGACCCTGCGCCGCGCGGCGGAGGGCGGTCGGACGTTCGACCGGAAGCTGCTCGGCGAGGTCTGGATGGACCTTCGCCGCAAGGATGTCGAGCAGGAGGCGATCGACTTCGACTGCGATGTCCTGCTCAACCCCGCGAAGCCGCAGCCTTCCGTCCCGGCGTCCCAGAACCCGTTCCTGTGCAAGTCGGAAAAGGTGAAGGACATCTGGATCGCGCAGATCGAGGCGGCGGCGCGGGCGGCGGCGGACGCCGAGGCTCAGCGCAGGGCTCGGCGCAGGATCGGCCAGCGGTCGGTCGCGAAGGCCTGAACGGTGGACGGCCGCTTCCCCCTCACCCTTCGCGGTCGTGAAGGTGAACCGTGCCACGCGGCCGCCACGCGCCTTGGATCGCGGTGGGGTGTCGGGGACGGTGTCCGGCTGGCGAGGGAGCTCGGTCACCCGATGCCGGAAATGGTCAGGGGTATCGGCGTCCGGCCCTTCGCGGAGAAGGCCGGTCTTGATGCGGATGTCGTCGATTCCCACTCACCGGTTGTCGAAGCGGCTTCGCGCACCGTGCGCTTGCGCGCCCAGGCGTTGAGGCTCGGCGATTGGTCCGTCCGTTCGCGACGACGCTGCCCGCTCTGCATCGACGAGGACAAGGCGGATGCGCGCAGGATGGGGATCGAACCGGACTGGTGGGCGACCAGCCTCGCCTGGTGGGACATCCGGTCGGTTGACGTGTGCCACCGCCACGGTGTCCGCATGACCGACGAGTGCGCTGCATGTGGCGCGCGTCAGACATGGCGATGCGGCCTGCTCCGCTGCGGTTGTGGCGCCGAGCACGGATCGAACGCAGCGGAGGAAGGCGACCCCGCCGTCGCGTCCTACATTCTCTCGCGCCTCTCCTACGTGCCCGCCGTGGCCGTCCCGGCGCTCGACGGAATGGAACTGGTCGATGCCATCAGGACGATGGAGTTGCTTGGCGCGGCGGGGCTCGAATGGCGGCCCGTCAAGCCGCGCCGTGCAGATGCCGACCTGCCCGGCGATCGTCTGCAAGGGCTCCGGCTGGCCAAGGACTGGCCGATGGGCTTCCGCGCGCTGCTGGACGGACTCGTCGTCGCGCGGCCGGCCGACAGGGCCGATGGACTGCTGTCCGCCTACGGATGGCTGTATTCCGATATCTGCGTGGGCGACGCGCCGCGCGCGACCGCGGACCTTGTCGCCCCCGTCCTGCGCGAGCATGCCGTGGCCAACGGGATCATCGCGCGCGATGAGGAGCGGCTTGGCGCGGTCGTTCCGCATACCATGAACGCCACGGCCGTCGCCCGACGCATCGGCCGGTCCTACGCGACTACGCGCCGCATGCTGGAGGCGGCTGACGGGATCCCGGAGGGTTCGCGTCGTGGCGTGCCGTTCGCGTTGGATTTGGCTTTGGTCGACGATCTGCTCGGGGCGGTGGCCCCGACGGCGGCGCAACAGCGGGCGGCGTTGGGGGTTGGGCGCGGCCAGACGCGCCGCCTCGTCAACGACCCGATCGTCCTCGGCTCGCTGCCCGGCGGGACCACGGCCGTCGCCGACGCGCTGCTCCACGAGGTTCTCGCTCGAGCGGAGCCGCGGCCCGGACGCGACCTCGTTTCACTCCCGCTCGCCTGCCGCAACATGTCCGTCCCGCTGAATGTCGCTTGCCGCGAGGTGCTGGAGGGGAAGTTGAGGGTGTCGAGGTGCGGAACGGCAGCCGACGGGCTGTCGGCGGTGACCGTCGTCCAGTCAGACCTGGCTGTGCTACGCGCCGCGAAGGATTCGCTGTGCGTGCAGGATGTCGCGAGGCTGCATGGCATCCATCATGAGGCAGCCCGCAGCCTTGTCCGCATGGGCGTGTTCGGTGCGCGAGACCCTGATGGTCGGTTGAGTTCGTCATCGGTGTCGGACTTCTTCCGCGACCATGTCACCGCCGTCGACTACGCCCGCGCACGGCAGACCTCGCCGAAGCGCGTTCGCGAGACGTTGGAACTTCTGGGGATCCGCCCGGTATTCGGACCTCCGTCCTGTCGTCAGCTGATCTATCGCCGCGACGACCTTCCCGTCATCCACTGATGTCCAATCGCGGGTTCGTCCGGACCGTCGATCCGTCGCGGGTCGATCTGGCGCCATTGACCGTCCGGTTTCGCCCCGACGAACCGGCAGCGTCCCTGCTGGCCCGCCTCGCTGTGCGGCGGGGGAGCCGAACCGTCACCGGATACCTTGCCACGCTGCCCTTCTGCCCGAGCCGGCTGGCCGCCGACGTCCGGACCGGTCGGGCGCTCGACACACTTGCCAGGCTATCCGGTATTCCGGTGTCGCTGATCGAGGCATCGACGCCGATCAGGACGCCGCAGGGGTATTCGTTGAGCGGCGTGTTGCTCGAAGATCGCGGACATCTCGCCCATCCCCGCACGCTCGGCCGCGTGTGTCCGCAGTGCCTGGCCGAGGACCGCGATGGCCTGGACGGTCCCGTCGAGTGCCGGCCCCATCGACGCTTCTGGTGGGGATCCGAGGCGATCAGCGGCTGCCCGCGTCACCGGGTTCCTCTCCTTGCGACCTGCCCGAATTGTTCCGCACCGCTCTCGCTCAGGAACCTGCGTCCGGACGTCTGCTCGTGCGGTGCGCACTTCGCCAGCTTACCGGCGGAAAGTGAGATCACGGGCTATGACGCGCAACTGCTCGCCATGATGCGGGGCATGGAAGGCCCGTGCTGGGCCAATGGGCTAAGTGCCGACCTCGCCGCCGGCCTCGCCCTGCGGACTGGGATCCTCGATGAGCATGGCTCGAAGGTCGGCCTGGTTAGGACTCTTCCGCTCGGCGATCGGATGGAGTTGACGGCCAGGGGCGGCTCGATCCTCGAAATGGGCCCGGAAGGATTTTCCGACGCGCTCGATCGGGCGGCCCGCCGCGGGCTCCTGAGGACGCCTGGAGAGGCGTATGGCGATCTCTACAAGTGGCTTGACCGTAGGGGCGCCGCGGCGCTTTCGCCTTTCCGGGAGGCCGTCTTCCAACACGCCGGTCGGTCGCTGAAATGTGCTCCCACGACGCAACTTTTCGGACGCGCGATGCAGGAGGCGCCTCCTTCCGCCCCCGCCGCTCCGTCCGACGAGACGCCTGTGTTGTCGGGACGTGCGGCGCTCGAACAGGCCATAGCCCGTGCCCGCTCCGTGTTTAGCCCCGGTCGCAAATCCGATGTGCAACAGATTCTTGGATTGAGCCGCAACCAGTTCCGCGGCGTGATGGAAAGAGGTGGCAACCCGGATTTACTGCCGGGGGCTCGCCCTTCTACCCCCAAGACCCACTTCTACGATCTGGATGGCGTCATCAGCCTGTTCGAACGTGCGCTGACCGCGCCGGTTTTCGAGGCCGTCCCGCCCCACCTGATCCGTGTCGTGGATGCCAACAAGCTGTTTCGACGCTGGGTGACGGTCTATTGCGCGCTGCGCCAGGGCAGGCTGCAGGTCGCTGGCACACTGTCAGGTGAATCGGGCTTGTCGGCCTTGTTGGTGGAGCGCAACGACGTGCTGGCGTCCGTTCCGCCCGGAAGAGCCGCGGATGACGAGCCGTCCACCACCCCTGCGGAAGCTGCCGAGATGACTGGATTGAACACAGTCACTCTGTCCAAGCTGCGCGCGGCGGGACATCTACGCTTCGTCAGGCGCGCGGCGCGCAACGGTCAGATCGCGCACGGACCCGCGCTGGCTTCCCTCGCCGATCTCGAGCGGAATTTCATATCGATCGGCGCCTTGGAGAGAGCGACGGGGATCGCTAGAAATATTCTGCTGTCGGCGCTCGCCGACGCTGGCGTGCGATCAGTCGTGTCGGGATCGAAGGATGTGAGGCCCTTGTTTCAGCGCCCCGAAGCGCTCACCGTTTTGAAGGCCAGCGTATTTGAGTCCAAGCGCGAACCGAAGTAAGTCGAATTGCGGCCAAAGAGGCTTTAATCATGGCCAGGATGGGTGGTTTTGTGCAGCTTAATTGGGTCTGTTAAGAAGCGCGGCCGCGCATCCGGCCGTCGCGCCGTCCGGCCATTATCCTTGCGATCGGCTTTGCCTTCCTGATCGGCGTCGGCGCGATCAGCGCCTGGCTCGTGCTCAGCGCGCGGGAGGAAACCGCTCTGGTCGGCCACACGGTCGATGTACGCACGGAAGCGTCGCGCCTGCTGGAGGCGCTGATCGACGCCGAAACCGGCCAGCGCGGCTATCTGCTGACCGGCAGGCAATTCTATCTCGACCGCCATCTGGCGGGAATGAGCGCGATCGAGCCGAGCTGGTCGCGGCTGCGCGCGCTCACCGGCGACAACCTTGAGCAGCAGCAACGTCTCGCCGCGATGCATCCGCTGGTCCGCGGCAAGATCGCGGAGCTGAGCCAGACCACGGCGCTGGCGATGGCGGGCCGCCAGCGCGCGGCGCTTGAAGTCGTGCGCACCGATCGCGGCAAGCGGCTGATGGAAGGCATCAGGACGCAGCTCGCGGCGATCCAGGCCGAAGAAGCCCGCTTGCTGGACGCCCGGCGCACGGCGGCGGATCGCAGCGGCGTGCTGCTGCTCGTGCTCTCAATCTCCGGGCTGGGCATCGCCGGCCTGCTCGGCGCCGCCGCGATCGCGTCGATCCTGCGCTATGCACGCGGCCTCGAGCAAGCCAATGCCGAGGTGCGGTCCCTGAACGAGGGGCTGGAAGCCATTGTCGCCGAACGCACGGCCGATCTGCAGGCGGCGAACGACGAGATTCAGCGCTTCGCCTATATCGTCAGCCATGACCTGCGCTCACCGCTCGTCAACGTGATGGGCTTCACGGCGGAGCTGGAGACGGCGGGCGGCCAGGCGCGCGACCTGCTCGGCCGGGCCGAGGCCGCTACGCCCGATGTCGTCACCAGGGAGCATCGGCTGGCCGTCACCGAGGATCTGCCCGAAGCGATCGGCTTCATCCGCACATCGACCGCGAAGATGGACCGGCTGATCAATGCGATCCTGAAGCTTTCGCGTGAAGGGCGGCGCACGCTTGCCCCGGAACAGATCGACATGACCGCCCTGCTGAACGACATCGCAGGATCGCTTCGTCAGCAGACCGAAGCAGCGAATGCGCAAATCGAGATCGGCCAATTGCCGGCGATCGTCAGTGACCGGCTGGCGCTCGACCAGGTCTTCGGAAACCTGGTCGAGAATGCCGTCAAATATCTCGACCCGGCCCGAACCGGCCATATTCGCGTGAACGGCAAGTCGTTGGGAGAGTTGGTGGAAATCGCGGTCGAAGACAATGGACGCGGTATAGACAAGGCCGATCAGGAGCGCGTATTCGACCTGTTCCGGCGCGCCGGCGTGCAGGACCGCCCGGGCGAAGGCATCGGCCTTGCCCATGTCCGCGCACTGGTGAGGCGGCTGGGCGGCGCGATCGCGCTGGCATCGGAGCCGGGGCGCGGAAGCCGCTTCACGGTAACGCTGCCGAAGCAAGTGAAAGGAAGTGCGGGGGAATGAACGGCCGGCAAGTCACCATCGTGATGGTCGAGGACGATGACGGCCATGCCCGTCTGATCGAAAAGAATGTTCGCCGGGCGGGCGTGTGCAACGAGATCGTGCATCATACCGACGGCACCTCAGCACTTGGCTATCTCTTCGACGAGAAAGTGCGGCGCGGCGGCCCGATGCTGGTGCTGCTGGACCTGAATCTGCCCGACATGTCGGGCGTGTCGATCCTCGAGAAGATCAAGCAGGACGAATGCCTGCGGCTCGCGCCGGTGATCGTGCTCACCACCACCGACGATCAGCGCGAGATCCAGCGCTGCTACGATCTGGGCGCCAATGTCTACATCACCAAGCCGGTGGATTATGAGGCCTTCGCCAACGCCATCCGCCAGCTCGGCCTGTTCCTGTCGGTGATGCAGGTGCCCGAGGCAGCCGGCGGATGAGCGATGCGTCGCTGCGCATCCTTTATGTCGATGACGATGAGGCGCTGGGCCGGCTGACCCAGAAAGCGCTCGGGCGGATGGGCTTTGACGTGCAGCCCGTAGCGGGCGGTGACGAGGCCGTCGCGATCCTGCGCGGCACCGCCTTCGATGCGGTGGTGCTGGATCATCACATGCCCGGCCGCGACGGCCTGGCGACGCTGAAGCTGATCGGCGAACTGCCGGCGCCGCCGCCGGTTGTCTATGCGACCGGATCGGACGAAGGGCGGATCGCGGTCGCGGCGCTGAAGGCTGGCGCGGCGGACTATGTGATCAAGGATACGGACGGCAGCTATTTCGAGCTGCTGGCCAAGGCGCTGCATGGCGCGATCGAGGCCGCCGCGGTGCGGCGCGCCCGGGAAGCAGCCGAAGCGGAAATGCGCGCGGCCCGCGATCGGGCCGAAATGCTGTTGAAGGAAGTCAATCACCGCGTCGCGAACTCGCTCGCGATCGTAACAGCGCTGGCTCATATGCAGGCGCAGCGCCTGACCGACCCCGCCGCACGCGACGCGCTGGAGGAAATGCAGCGGCGCATCGCCGCCATCGCGCAGGTGCACCGCCAGCTTTATGCCGCCGGCAATGGTGAAGCTGTGGAGCTTTCCGTCTATCTCGACAAGCTGGCTTCGGAGCTGAACGAGACGCTGGGTGAGGCGCGGATCGTCCTGCGGTCCGACCAGGTCACGGTCGCGACCGACAAGGCCGTCTCGGTCGGCGTGATCGTGACCGAGCTGGTCAGCAACGCCTGCAAATACGCCTATCCGGCAGGCGAGCCGGGGCCGGTGCGCATCCTGCTCGATCATCGCGGCGAGGGCGGTCTGCGTCTCGCGGTCGAGGATGACGGCGTCGGCTGGACGGGGGCGGGCCCCATCCAGGGCACCGGCGTCGGCTCGCGCGTGATCAAGGCAATGGCGGCGAGCCTGCGCGGCACGCTGCATTACGAGCCTCTGTCGCGGGGCACCCGGGCCGTGCTACAGTTCGCGGCATGACGAACATATCGGCGCCCGAGCATTTCGCCTGGACGGAAGAAGGCAAATGGCCGTGGATCGTCCGCACCGGCTGGAAGGGCCTGTGCCCGCGGTGCGGCAAGGGGCCGTTGTTCAAAAGTTGGCTGAAGCTGCGCGACTCCTGCCCCGTGTGCGGGCTCGATTACGGTTTCGCCACGCCCGATGACGGGCCGGCCTTTTTCGCGCTTTGCCTGACGGCGTTCCCGCTGATCTTTTTCGTCGTGTGGCTGGAAGTCGCCTACGCCCCGCCTTGGTGGGTGCATGTGCTGACTTCGGGTCCGCTGATGGCGCTCGGCACGGTCGCGAGTCTCCGCCCTTTCAAGGGTTGGCTGGTCGCGTCGCAATTCGTCAATCGCGCCGAGGAAGCGGGGACGAGCGAGCTCGCGCGCAAGCTGAGCCGCAAGGACTGAACCCGCAGGCCGCTTCGCGGGTTCAAGCCTGCGAAGGAGGCCAAATATGGACATTTCCAACACGCCGCTCGCCGAGCGCATAGCGCGCGTGCTCGCGGGCCAGAGGCTGAGCGCGAACGCGGAGGGCTTGAATCCTTCGGCAAGCGAAGCAGTGGACCGTGCGTGGCGCGAGCATCTCGACGATGCCCGTGCCGTGCTCCGCACGCTCCGCGAGCCGGATGAGGACATGGCCGCGGCAGGCGATGTCGCGGTCTGGGAGCGGATGGTCCGCGCGGCGATCGATGCCGAAGGCGGCGGCAAGCCGAATGGCGCCCAGGCGGCGGCGTGACGATGGTCAGAATTCGCGGCTGAGCGCGAACTCCACGCGGGTGCGCTTGAAATCGTAGATCGGGATCGTCGAATCGCTGCGGCTGTGGATCACGCGCACCAGCGGGGCGAGGCCGCGCCAGCTGAAGCGGCGCAGGATCAGGCCGGCAGTGATATCCAGCCTTTTGTCGTCGCGCGTCTTGCCGAACAACGGGTCCGGCCCGTCGGCGCGTAGGCGGAAGCCGCTCAGCTGGATGAAGCCCAATTGCTTGCCGAAGGCGCGGCTGGCGAGCAGGTCGATGCCGCCGCTGGTCGTCGACAGGAAATCATATTTCGCATCCTGCCGGGTCGCGCGGACCGCGATGCGGGTGCTGAAGCGCGGACTAAAGGCGCGGTCATAGGCGACGTTCAGATCGGCGAGCACGCCGTTCTGGATCGGCACCTTCGCGTAATTGCTCTGCAGGATCGTGAGTTCGCTTTCGACCTGGCTGACCCGGTCGAGCGGCTTCAGCAGGTTCAGCGAGCCGCCATAGCTTTCGGAATAAAGATCGCCGCCGAACCAGCGCCGCTGGGCAATGGCAGCCGGGCGCACGCGCGCGCCGCCCAGATGGAATTCGGGGCCCGAGGCGAGCGTCAGCACGACATCGTTGAAGCGCGACTTGCCGTAGAGATCGGCACGCACCGAGGCGCGGCTGAGCAGGTCCACCTTGTCGCCGAGCTTGCCGCGCGCGAAGCCCTGGAGCGAGGTCGAGAAGCCGACGCCGGATGTGGCCCGGGCGTCGCGGTCCAGCGTCAGGGGAGCGACGACCGTATCGACGCGCTCCTGGCTCGTCGCGCGATTGATGTTGCTGTCGGGCGCGACGGCGATCTCGACCGCGCCGCCGATCGTGCGGCTGGAGCGGAGCGCGGTCGCGAACCGGTCGACCACGCGGGCGACGTCTTCGGGCAGGCCGGTAGCGCCGGCGCGGCGCAGCTCCCGCCGCGCGCCCGCTTCGTCGCCGGTCGCGGCAAGCAGGCGGGCCAGCTCGAGCCGCGGACGGCCGGCATGGGGCTTTTCGTCGAGCAAAGCCTTCAGCCACTCGATCGCGCCCTGCCGGTCGCCCTGCGCCTCGCGCAGAATCGAGAGACGGAAGCGCGCTTCCGCGCGATAGTCCGAATCGGGATCGCGAGTCAGGCCCTTCAGCAGCGCCTCCGCATCGGCGAACCGCTTCTCCGCCGCGTAGCGATCGGCAAGGGCAAAGACCTGCTCTGCCGAGAGCTGGGTCACCCGGCCCTGCGCGCCGCCGGCCGGCACTTGCTGGGCAAGCGCCGGGCCTGCAATGCAGGCGAGCAACACGACGGAGGCGATACGCAACACGAACTCATCGCCCCTTGTCGGCGGAAGACTGGGAACTATTGGGCCTTGCCCACAACCGCGCCCGTCGCGGCGGCGCCTGGCGCGGTCAGGCTGAAAGTATAACCGACTTCCTGACCCGCGGGTCCGAAAAAGGCGCCTTTGAAACCGCCGGTATAGACATTGCCGTCGCCCGCCGCGCCGACTTGCGCGAACGTGCCGCTGAACCCGCCGCCCAGCGCCGCGATCGTGCCGGTGCCGTCGAAACGCCCAAAGGCCAGAGGCGCGTTGGTGACGACGTTGGTGCCGGCAAGGTCGATCGTTGTCGCGACCGTCTTGGCTCCGAAATCGGCGGTGAAGCTGCTGGTGCCGGCCAGCGAATAGACGCCGTTTGGATTGGCCCACAGCCCGTCGACGATCGTCGTGTACGAGCCGGAGCCCGTGCTCGGCTGGTTGGCCGCCTGGCGGATGCCATAGACGAAAAACTGTTCGGTCACGTCGAGCGTGGCGCCGTTGTCGGTCACGCGCTGCCATGCGCCGTAACTGACATAAGACAATGCCATGCGGCTGTTGGACGCGCCCGGATTGAACAGCACCAGATCATCGGACACGGACCCCGATGTTTTGTTATAGGCGGTAATGGCCGCATTGCTGCCGGTGATATCGGACGGCGCGAAGCTCTGCGTCAGGCCGTTCGCATCGCGCACCGTATAGGCGCCGGTCGCCGCATTGTAGGCGAGCGAGACTCCGCCCCCGAAATCGGTGCCTGAGCCGGACGCTGCCGAAGTGCTGCCGTCGAGCTTGCTGACCGTGGCTGTCATGCGCCCGCCAGCCGCCGCGAACGTCTCGCTCACCGACAAAGGAAGAATCGTGTTCGATGTCGGAGTGGGCGTGGGCGTCGGCGTCGGGGTTGGCGCGGGCGTCGGAGCCGGGGTTGGAGTGGGCGTAGGCGCCGGAGTCGGCGTAGGCGTTGGAGCAGGTGTCGGAGTCGGAGTCGGCGTGGGTGTCGGAGCCGGGGTTGGAGTGGGCGTGGGCGCCGGAGTCGGCGTAGGCGTTGGAGCAGGTGTCGGAGTCGGTGCGGGCGTCGGCGTCGGGGTAGGAGTCGGCGTCGGCGCCGGAGTCGGCGTAGGCGTTGGCGCCGGTGTTGGAGTCGGTGCGGGCGTCGGCGTCGGGGTCGGAGTAGGCGAGGGCGTCGGGGTAGGCGTCGGTGCGGGCGCGCCGGTGCCGCCCGCCGAGCCGACGCCCGTGCCGCCGCCACCACATGCGGCAAGCGCAAGCCCGAGGCTTAAAACACACGAATTCCGGAGCTTACGCATGACTCGCTACCCTGCAGGAAACTGTTCGATGCGTTAAGGATAGCTGTTCACGGTTGACGGTCCGTAAACGAACGCAAGGCCTTCAGGCGGTGCGCAGAGCTTTTTGCCGGCGGCGCTGCACCGACGAGCCAAGCCCGATCGCTTCGCGATATTTGGCGACCGTGCGCCGCGCGATGTCGAAGCCTTTGGCGCGGAGCAGATCGACGAGCGTGTCATCGGACAAGATCGCGTCGGCTTCCTCTGCCGCGATCAGCGCCTTGATCGCGCTCTTCACTGCCTCGGCAGAGACGGCTTCGCCGCCATCGGCGGACTGGATGCCCGAGGTGAAGAAATATTTCAGCTCGAACAGACCGCGCGCGCAGCTCATATATTTGTTGGAAGTGACGCGGCTGACGGTCGATTCATGCATGCCGATGGCTTCCGCGATCTGGCGCAGCGTCAGCGGCTTCAGATGCTCGATCCCGCGCAGGAAAAAGGCTTCCTGCTGCTTCACAATCTCGGTCGCGACCTTGATGATCGTGCGCTGGCGCTGGTCCAAGGCCTTGATCAGCCAATTGGCGCTATTCAGGCAATCGGTCAGCCAGGCACGCGAGGCCTTGTTGTTCGGACCCGACGACAGCTCGGCATAATAGCTGCGGTTGACGAGCAGGCGCGGCAGAGTCGCCGAATTGATCTCGATCGCCCAGCCGATCGGCCGCTTGGCCACGAAAATGTCAGGCACCACGGTCTCTGTCCGCGCCGCGCCGAATTTCAGGCCCGGCTTCGGATCATAGGCGCGCAGCTCGCGGATCATGTCCGCCAGATCCTCGTCATCGACCTGGCAGATGCGCTTCAGATTGGCGAGCTTGCCGGCCGCGAGCAGATCGAGATTGGCGATCAGCCGCGCCATGCAGGGATCGTAGCGATCGGCTTCCTTCGCCTGCAGCGCCAGGCATTCGGCAAGGTCGCGCGCGCCGACACCGGTCGGGTCGAAGCCTTGCACGACAGACAGCACGCGCTCGACATCGGCAAGCGGCACGGCGAGGCGCTGGGCGATCTCGGCAAGGTCGCCGGTCAGATAGCCGGTCTCGTCGATCTGGCCGATGATCTGGATCGCGATCAGTTCGTCGCGGCCCGAAAGCTGTTCCCCGGCCTGGGCAAGCAAATGTTCTTGCAGCGTTTCGGCCTCGCCAGCAAAGCTGTCGAAGTCGATGCCGTCCTCGCCGGCGCCGCCTGAGGCTGTGCCGGTCAGGCCGAGCGTGCCGTCGAGGCCATAAGTGTCGCCAGGCCCGTCATGGTGGAAGGTCTCCGCGACCAGATCGACGTCGAGTGGCGAATCGGCGACGCCGTCGCCATGTTCCACCAGCCGGTCGGCGGTGACGGGCTCGGGCGCCTCCTCGCCGGTCCATTCGTCGGGCTCGAACTCGCGCGCTTCCTCGGGCGCGCGCTCATCGGCTCCGGCTTCCAAGAGCGGGTTCTTCTCCAGCTCCTCGGCGATGAAGCTTTCGATTTCCAGGTTCGACAGCGCCAGCAGCTTGATCGCCTGCTGCAATTGTGGCGTCATCACCAGCGATTGCGACTGGCGCAGATCGAGGCGCGGCGCGAGGGAGGCCATTGGCCCTACCTCGTCATCGCGAGGAGCGCAGCGAGGTGGCGATCCAGTGGCACTGGATTGCGTCGCTCCGCTCGCAATGACGGATGCTGGGTCACAGCTCGAAATGCTCGCCCAGATACAGGCGGCGCACATTCTCGTCCGCGACCAGCGCCTCGGGGCTGCCGGCGAACAGCACGCGACCGTCATAGATGATGCAGGCGCGGTCGACGATGTCGAGCGTCTCGCGGACATTGTGATCGGTGATCAGCACGCCGATGCCACGATCCTTCAGCTGGCAGACCAGATCGCGGATATCGGCGATCGAGATCGGGTCGATGCCGGCGAACGGTTCGTCCATCAGGATGATCGACGGGTTGGCGGCCAATGCGCGGGCGATCTCGCAGCGCCGACGCTCGCCGCCCGACAGGCCCATCGCCGGCGCGTTGCGCAGGCGGGTCAGGCCGAATTCGTCGAGCAATTGCTCCAGCCGTTCGGCGCGCGCCGTCTTGTCCGGCTCCGACAGCTCCAGCACGGCGAGAATATTGTTCTCGACCGAAAGGCCGCGAAAGATTGAGGTTTCCTGCGGCAGATAGCCGAGCCCCAGGATCGCGCGGCGATACATGGGCAGGCCGGTGATATCGAGCCCGTCGAGCATGATGCGGCCCGAATCGGGCTTCACCAGCCCCATCACCGAATAGAAGCAGGTCGTCTTGCCGGCGCCGTTGGGCCCGAGCAGACCGACGACCTCGCCGCGTTCGACCGCGAGCGACACGTCCGACAGAACGACGCGCTTGTCATAGGCCTTGGCGATCGAAACCACGGCGAGGCCGTTGCCGACCTGCGGCGCCGGGCCGGGTGCGATGGGCGCGATGATAGTGGCGACGTCGTTCATGCCGGCTCCGGCTGCTCGCAGATTAGGGTTATTGATCGGTAAAGATCGGCGGTTTGGCAAGCTTTGTGCATGGGAGGCGACGCGCTTCCGCGATGAAGCGAGGCCGAAGCGCTCAATTGCCCTTGCGCTGGGGTACCGAGAAGCGGCCGGTCACGCGCCCGCCGGTGCCACCCGAGATAGTGCCGGGCGCGCCGCCACCGACCGCCGAGCCGTCGACCACCGCGCGGCCGCTGTCCAGATTGATCACCAGCCGGCCGCCGCGCACGGTGTTGGCGCCCTGTTCCAGCGTGACGCCACCCAGCATCGTGATCTGGCGGCGGTTGAGATCGTAGATCGCGAATTGTCCGCGCGCCGTCTCGCTGGGCGAACGGACGACGACCCCGCCTGCGGCATCCAGCCGCTCGATCTGGACGCCGCCGTCATTGCCCTGGCGATTGGCATAAGCGACGGTGAGTCGCGCCGCGGTCAGCGTCATTTCCGCCTGCTGCACCCGGACATTGCCGGTGAACATCGCGCGGTCGGCGCGGTCCTGCACTTCGATCCGGTCCGCTTCCACATCGACCGGGGCATTGGTGTTGTGGTTCTTGAGCGCCTGCGCGACCAAGGGCGCAGCCAAGGCCAGCGCCGCACCGAAACAGCTTCCCAGGATCAGACGCCGGATCATCGCGCTCCTCTGGCCGCTCCCTGCACGATGTGCAAGCGGGTCCGGCCGGTCAGGCGCACGATCCGCTGCGGCAGGTCGGCCGAAATCTGGCCGCCGCTGAAGGTTCCAAGCGGCATCCGGCCCTCGACCGCGCCCTGGCTCGCCATGGTCCGGCTCTTCAGATCGACATCGACATCGCGCGTGACGAGCCGGTAGCCGTCCGCCGACTGGTAAGTGACCGGCCCTTCGACCAGCACCTTTTCGGTATCCATATTGTAGCGGGCGCGATCGGCGCGGAGCAGCGCCGGTCCTTCGCGCATGGCGAGGCTGGCGGACAGATCCTGCATGTGCACGATCGGCTCGCGCGAAGTCTGCTGAACGGCGGAGCCGGCCTTGAGCGCGAAAGGCTGGCCTTTCGAATCCTCGCCGCGATACAGCGCCTCGGTCACGCGCATCCGTTCCCTGGCGACCTCGACCTTGTTTTTGTCCAGCACGAAGCTGAGCTCGCCCGCGATCGTCAGCGGGGCGATCGACATGAACGCGACCAGCGCGCCGATCGCCATCGGCAGCAGCATCCTGAGCCAGCGGATGACGCGATCGTGGCTGCTGCCGGGCACGGCCCAGCGGCGGCGTTCGTCCTGGGACCGGATGGCCGCTTCAGACATGCGCGAAAATGTCGACCTCCGGCCAGCCGGCGAGATCGAGCCGGGCACGGTGCGGCAGGAAATCGAAACAGGCCTGGGCCAGCGCGGTGCGGCCTTCCCGCGCGAGACGCTTGTCGAGCTCGGTCTTCATCGCGTGGAGATAGCGCACGTCCGACGCGGCATAATCCTTTTGCGCATCGGAAAGCGTGGGCGCGCCCCAATCGGAGCTTTGCTGTTGCTTGGAGATTTCCTGGCCCAGCAGCTCGCGCACCAGATCTTTTAATCCGTGGCGATCGGTATAGGTGCGCACCAGCCGCGAGGCGATCTTGGTGCAATAGACGGGCGCCGCGGTGACGCCGAGATAGAGTTCGATCGCGGCGAGATCGAAGCGCGCGAAATGATAGAGCTTCAGCCGGCCGGGATCGGCGAGCACGGCCTTCAGGTTGGGCGCGTTATAGGCACTGCCGGGGCCGAAGCGGACCAGATGCTCGTCTCCGCGCCCGTCCGAAATCTGCACGACGCAGAGCCGGTCGCGGTGCGATTGCAGCCCCATCGTCTCGGTATCGACAGCGACGGGGCCTTCGCCCAGCACCCCGGCCGGCAGATCTTCTTCGTGAAAATAAACTGTCATAGGAAGGAAAGGCATAGGCGCGCCGCGCGTTACGCTCAATGGTGAAGGACGGCTTCACATCGCCTGTGGATTATTTCGTTCGCGGGGCATGCGATTCTTCGCTATGCAGAGTCGTGGGCGTGTCTATGGGGTATGCGTCTCTGGGGTCTGGCGCGCGCCCGGCGTGCAGGTTCTGACAAGGTCTTAAGACGGGCGACCGGAAGGCAAGAATGGGTTTCGATCGAGGAAAGCGTGGCGGTGGTCCGCGCGGCGGACGCGATAAGCGCGACGGTTTTGGTGACGAGAATTACGGCGGTTACAACGAGTCCGGTGGCGGCCGCTATGGCGGCGGCGGCGGCTTCGGTGGCGGTGGCGGCGGCTTCGGCGCTCCCCGCGGCGGCGGCTTTGGCGGCGGCGGCGGTGGTTTCGGCGGCGGTGGCGGCGGCTTTGGCGGACCGCGCGGTGGCGGCATGCCCCAGCAGGTCATCGGCGAAGGCACCGGCGTTGTTAAATTCTTCAACGCGCAAAAGGGCTTCGGCTTCGTCGTGCGCGATGATGGCGGCGAGGATGTGTTCGTGCACATCTCCGCGGTGGAGCGCGCGGGCCTGACCGGCCTGGCCGAGGGTCAGCCGCTTGGCTTCACGCTCGTCGATCGTGGCGGCCGCGTTTCCGCGACCGATCTCAAGATCGAAGGCGAGCCGCTTCCAGTCACCAGCGGCGGCGGGGATCGTGGTGGCGATCGCGGCGGCGCCGGCGGCCCGCAGCGTCAGCTGACCGGCGAGAAGGCGACCGGAACGGTCAAATTCTTCAACGCCATGAAGGGCTTCGGCTTCATCCAGCGCGATGACGGCCAGCCGGATGCGTTCGTCCACATTTCCGCTGTCGAGCGGGCCGGCATGCCGACCCTCAACGAAGGCGACCGGCTCGAATTCGAGCTGGAAGTGGACCGCCGCGGCAAATATGCCGCAGTCAACCTGCAGCCGATGCAGTCGTAAGTCCGATCGGACAAATGGGTTCGTCATCGCGAGGCGCGAAGCGCCGTGGCGATCCAGCCGTCTGAGCTGGATTGCCGCGCCCCTGCGGGGCTCGCAATGACGACCTAGACGATCGTCTCTCTCATCCGCGCCGCCGCAGCACGGTAGCGCGCGGGCCGGTCTGCCGCGAAGCGCGCGACCATCGCTTTATATTTCTCCAGCGTCGCCGCGTCCGCCTTGTCCGGCGAGCCGGAATCGAACGGCGGCGCTGGATCATATTCCAGGCTCAGTTGAACGAAGCGGGCATGATCCTCGCCCGCGACCGCGCCGACCAGCGCGAGGCCGAAATCGACGCCGGCCGTCACGCCGCCGCCGGTGACGCGGTTGCGATCGAACACCACGCGCTCTTTCACCGGTACTGCGCCGAAGTCGGCAAGATAGTCGTGACTCGCCCAATGGGTGGTGGCGCGGTAGCCTTGGAGCAGCCCGGCCGCGCCCAGCACCAGCGCGCCGGTGCACACGCTTGTCACCCATTGCGCTTCCGCCGCTGCCTTACGCAGCCAGACGAGCGTCGCCTCATCCTCCATCGCGCCGGTAACGCCGAATCCGCCCGGCACGCAGAGAATGTCGGGCCGCGTGGCGGTCTCGAACGTCGCGGTGGGAAGGAGCGCGAAGCCGGCATCGGTCGGCACCGGCTCCAGCGTCCTGGCAACCAGTTCGATTCGCGCATCGGGCAGGCGGGAAAGCACCTGCGCGGGACCGGTCAGGTCGAGCTGGGTGACGTTCGGGAAGAGGAGGAAAGAAATTTGCATCATGCGCCACTATGCTCGCTCGTCCCGAGCGAAGTCGAGGGGCGTTTGACAAGCGCCGAGTTGCGCCCCTCGACTACGCTCGGGACGAGCGGGGCCTTCGCGTCCGATGCCTCACTCTGCCGCGATCAGGGCTTCGGCGCCGCCGAGATCGACCGAGACCAGCCGGCTGACGCCGCGTTCGACCATGGTCACGCCGAACAGGCGGTGCATGCGGCTCATCGTCACCGCATTATGGGTGACGATCAGATAGCGGGTGTCGGTCTCGCTCACCATCGTGTCGAGCAAGTCGCAGAAGCGTTCGATATTGGCGTCGTCCAGCGGCGCATCGACCTCATCGAGCACGCAGATCGGCGCGGGGTTGGTGAGGAACAGGCCGAAAATCAGGGCGACGGCGGTCAGCGCCTGCTCGCCGCCCGAGAGGAGCGTGAGGCTGCCGAGCTTCTTGCCCGGCGGCTGGGCCATGATCTCGAGGCCGGCTTCCAGCGGATCGTCCGAATCGACCAATTGCAGATAGGCTTCGCCGCCGTTGAACAGCCGCGCGAACAGGCGGCGGAAATGGCGATCGACTTCCTCGAACGCGGCCAGCAGCCGGGCGCGGCCTTCGCGGTTCAAACTGCCGATCGAGCCGCGCAGGCGATTGACGGCCTGGGTCAGCTCGTCGCGTTCGGCGACGGAGCGGGTCAGCTCCCCCTCGACCTCGCGCAATTCCTGCTCCGCGATCAGATTGACCGGGCCCAGCCGCTCGCGATCGAGGTTGAGCTTGTCATGACGCGCCGATTCTTCGGCCGGATCGCGGACCTCGGCCGAAGCGAAGCCGATGCGTTCGGGCAGCACGGGCGGCGGGCACTCGAAGCGCTCGCCGGAAACGCGGCCCATTTCGACCCGGCGGGCATCGGCGGCCTCGGCGCGGGCGGCCGCCCCCGCGCGCAGCTCGCGCGCCTGGGCGAGCGCTTCGCCGGCCTGCGCGAGCGTCGCTTCGCCTTCGCGCACGCGGGCTTCGGCAGCGCGCTCCGCCTGGGCGAGCGATTCGGCTTCGGTGCGCAGTTCGGCCTGTTGAGACTCCAGAGCGGCAATCTCCGCGCCGAGTATCTCGGGTGTCGCCGCGAGTGCTTCCAGCTCGGCTTCGGCAGCGCGTTCGCGGCGGGCCATTTCCTCGATCCGTTTCGCGGCTTCGCCCGCCCGCGCCTTCCAGCCTTTGACCTCGGCCTGCGCGGCGCCCTGCCGCTCGCGATCCGCGGCGATCGACCGTTCGAGCGTCGCGGCAAGCGCGCGCTTTTCGGTGACGGCAGTGCGCGCCGCCTCGCTCTGTGCCGAAAGCGAAGCGACGAGCGTGGCAGTAGCGGTGCCGTCGGGGAGGGAGTCGAGTTTCGACGCGGCGCTGCCCGCCTCGCGCGCGGCCTCGTCGCGTTCGCCGGTGGCGCGGGTCAGGCGATTGTCGAGCTCAGCCTTACGGACGGCGAAGCGCTCGATCGCGGCGTCGGCAGCGTCTTCCTCGCGCCGGGCGGTGCGCGCGTCGCTCTCGGCAGTGGCGAGCGCGCGGCGAGCTTCGTCGGCTTGCCCTCTGGCGGCAGCGAGGCGTGTTGCCGCATCATCCATCGCGGCCTGCGCGGTTTCGACGGCACTGCGCGCTTCGGGGAGCGCCGTGCGCAGCGCATCGAGACGGTTGGCGCGGATCAGCCGTTCGGCCGCGGCCGCGCCGGCGTCGGCCGCGGCGAAGCCGTCCCAGCGCCGCATCGCGCCGTCCCGGGTGACGAGCTGCTGGCCGGGCGCGAGCGCGCGCCCGTCATCCAGCTCGAGCACGGCGATCTGGGCCAGGCGCCGGGCAAGCGCCGGCGGCGCGGTGACATGCGCGGCGAGGCTGTCGGCGATTGGCGCATCGGCCGCGATTTCAGTCCAGCCTTCCAGCGCGGTTTCGAGTTCGTCGCCGAACGCGGCTGCCAGCGCCCGCTCATAGCCGGGCGCGGCGCGGACATGGTCGATCAGCCGGTCGCCGGCGGTGCGCTGCAGCGTCTTTTCGAGGGCCCGCGCTTCGCTTTCCAGCGCGGCGAGCGCGGCCCGGGCGGACGCGAGCGCGGCTTCGGCCGCTTCGCGCTCGGCGGCGGCAGCAGCGCGCGCTGCCTCGCCCGATTCGATGCGGGCGGCGGCGGCGGCGGCGGCCCGCTCGGCAGCGGTGCGGCGCGCTGTGGCATCGGCGCGTGCCGCTTCGAGGTCCGTGCCGGCGCCCAGTCGGGCGATCTCCGCTTCCACGCCCGCCAGCTCCGCTTGCGCGCGGGCGAGGCGGGTCTGGGCCGAGGCGGCGGCGGAGCGGGCGATCTGCGCCTCGGCCTGCTCGCGCGCCTGGGCGGAATGCGCCTGGGCAAGCGCAACTTCGGCGTCACGCGCGGCGCTTTCGGCGCGGCCCAGCTCGGCGGCCAGTTCGGGCCGCCCCGCCTCGGCGGTGGCGATGCGCTGTTCGAGGGACTTCGTTTCGGCTGTCAGGCGGGCGATCGCTTCGGCGGCGTCGTTGGCGAGCGCGCCTTCGCGTTCGCGGTCCCCAGCCAGCCGTTCCCGCTGCTGGGCGAGCTCGGCCAGGCGGCGCTCGGTCCCGGCCAGTTCCGCGCGAGCGGTGGCGAGCTTGTGCGCCGTCTCGTTTGCGCGGTCGCGCGCTGCTTGCGCGGCGGCGCGGGCATCGGCGAGCAGCCGCGTGGCCTCGCCGCTCCACGCGGCAGCGGCACGCTGCGCTTCTGCGAGCTGCCCGACGCGCGCTTCGGCAGCTACAGCTTCCGTCTTCGCCGCGTCGGCGGCCTGGGCCGCATCGCGCCAGCGCGCGAAGATCAGCCGCGCTTCCGCAACCTTGATCTCAGCCGAGATTGCCCGGTAGCGCTCGGCCGCGCGCGCCTGGCGCTTCAGCTGCAGCGCGCGCGTCTCCATGTCGCCGATCAGCTCGCCGAGGCGAGTCAGGTTGGTTTCGGTCGCGCGGAGCTTCTGCTCGGCATCCTTGCGGCGGACGTGCAGGCCGGCGATCCCCGCCGCTTCCTCCAGCATCGCGCGGCGCTCGACCGGCTTGGCCGCGATCACCGCGCCGATCCGGCCCTGGCTGACCAGCGCGGGCGAATGCGCGCCGGTCGCGGCGTCGGCGAACAGCAGCGCGACATCCTTGGCGCGCACGTCACGGCCGTTCAGGCGATAGGCGGATCCGGCGCCACGCTCGATGCGGCGGACGACTTCGAGCTCACCGTCGTCATTGTCGGCGGTCTCGGCATAGAGTTGCACTTCGGCGAAGTCGCGGGCCGGGCGCTGAGCGGTGCCGGCGAAGATCACGTCTTCCATGCCGCCGCCGCGCAAGCTCTTGGCGCTGCCTTCGCCCATCACCCAGCGCAAAGCTTCCAGCAGATTCGATTTGCCGCAGCCATTGGGACCGACAACGCCGGTCAGCCCCGGCTCGATCCGCAGCTCGGTCGGATCGACGAAGCTCTTGAAGCCGGTGAGCTTCAGCCGCTTGAACCGCAACGCGCTGCCTCCTCGCGCACAGTCTATCGCGCGCGCGGGCGCGGGAAAGAGGCGTGAGAGGCCTTATCCCCAAGATTTAGGTGGTCCGGGGCGGATATGAGTCCAGTTGTTGTGGATTGCCACTCTTCACCCCGTCATCCCGAACTTGTTTCGGGATAAGAGCGAGGGAGACGCGGCAGCCGAAAATTCGCCTCCGTCGCCGCGAGATTGGCACCCTTATCCCGAAACAAGTTCGGGATGACGATATCTATTCGTTACGAACGGGCGCTCAGGCCCCCGCTTCCTTGAGCTTGGGTTCCAGCTGTTCCCAGGTGCCGACATTGTCGAGCAGCTTGCCGTTGATGAAGAAAGCCGGCGTGCCGGGGATTTGCTCGTCGTTCGCTTTCTTCTGCATCTCGACCAGCTTGTTGACCGACATCTGGTCGTTGAAGCAGGCGTCGAGCTTCGATTGCGGGATGCCGCGCTGCTTGGCGAAAGTGTCGATGCCGAGCAGCGAGGCGAGCGCCTTGAATTGCTCGGCCGGCGGCTGGGTCTGCAGCTTCTGGATCGTATCCTGCGGCAGCTTCTGCATCTTGTCGAAAATGTCGGCCTGCTGCGCGAAGGTCTGCTCGGTCATCGCGAAGTAAGGCTCCGGCCCGCCGCAGCGCGAGACGAGCGTGGCGGTCATGTCGATCGGATCGCGGACATAATTGCGCGCTTCCAGGCTGACCGTGCCTTTCTTGATGTACTGATCGCGCAGTTTCGGGAAGCCATGCTCCTCGAAATCCTTGCAGTGCGGGCAGGTCAGCGAAAGATATTCGACCAGCTTCACCTTGGCGTTGGGATTGCCCATCAGGAAGCCGCCATCGGGCGTCGCGCTGACGACCGTGGTCCAGTCGCCGCCGGCCGGTGCCGCGACCGGCGCGCCGGCGGACTGGTTGGCCGCCGTTGCGCTGTTGCCCGCGCCCTTGTCGCAGCCGGCGAGCGCCAGCGCGGCGGCGCCCAGCGCCAGCAGATGAGCTTTGGTCATAAGCTTCGTCTCTCCGTTACTTTTTCAGGCGCGGCTCCAGCGCCGCCCAGGTGGTGGTGTTGTCGATGCCGGTGCCGTTCACGAGGAAATAGGGCGTGCCGGGGATCGAGCGCTTGGACCAGGCCTCGTCGGTCATCGCCAGCACCAGCTTTTCCTGGGCGGCGTTGGCAAGGCACGCATTCACTTGAGCGCCGGAAAGCCCGAGCACGGGGCCGAGCCCGGCGGCATTCGCGAACATCCGCAACCGTTCAGCGGGCTTCGCCGCCTCCAGCGCAGGCTGGTTGGCCTGCGCATATTGCACGCCGCGCGCGAACCACTGCTCCTGTGTCGCGAAAAGCTTGTCGTGCGCGGCGAAGAATCGCGCCGGGCCGGTGCAGCGGGCGAGCAGCGTCGCGGCGAGGTCGATCGGATCGCGCACCGCGTGGCGGATCTCGATCGCAGTGCCCCCGGTCGCGACATATTTCGCGCGCAGCGGACCCGACGCTTCGCCGGTGAAGTGGGCGCAGTGGGGGCAGGTATAGCTTACATATTCGACAAGGCGGGTCTTCGCCGCCGGATTGCCGAGCACGAACGCGCCGGCAGGCGTCTCGGTGACTTTCCGGGTCCAGTCGGTTTTGGGGGCTGCCGCGGCGAGTGCGAGCACGGCGAGGGCCGAGAGCAAGGTTTTCACGCTTTCACTCTCCCGAGAATGGGCAGGCTTTCGGTGGTGGCGATGCCGCGCGCCAGCGATTCGAGCACCGCGCGCAGCTCCGGATCGCCGACCGCGCGGAGCGAGTCACCCAGTTCCAGCGGCACCGGCTTCAGCTCGGGCCGAGCCGGCTTGGGCGCGGCTTTCGCGACAACGCCCTGACGCATCACGATCTTTTCGACCGCCGGATAGCCGAAGAAGCGGTTGACCCGCTCGACGATCTCGGGCGCGACATGCTGCATCATCGGCGCATGCGCGCTGGAGATGGTCAGCGTCAGCGTGCCGTTGGCGCGCTTGCCCTGCGGGAAGCGGATCGATTCGGGCGCCGACACGCCGGCATAGCGTTGCCCCACGATCTCGGCCCAGCGGCTGACCACCGAATGCTGGACGAAGCCGAATTTGCGGAACGAGCCGCGGCCGGCGTCGCCCAGAAGCTCGGCGACGCTGCGCGCGCGCCCTCCGCGCGGGGTTTCGTCCTGTTTTGGTTTGCGGCCAGCCATCCGCGCCGCATTTGCCACGCTTCCCGAGAGCCGTCCACGCCGCATTTATCGGCACGCGCGCCACAATCCGGCTTGGCTGAGCTTGTCGAAGCCCTCCCTTTCTTTGAGCGCCGTGGTTCAAGAAAGAAGGGAAGCCTTCGACAAGCTCAGGCAAGCCGGTGGATGGGTGGCGGCCCACGGCCCGGGCGGGTAGGAGCCCCATGTGATCGCCGAAAAGCTTCTTGGCTGGTACGACCGGCATGCGCGGGTGCTGCCGTGGCGGAGTCCGCCGGAGGCGCCGGCGCCCGACCCTTATCGCGTCTGGCTGTCCGAAGTGATGCTGCAGCAGACGACAGTCGCGGCCGTAAAGCCTTATTTCGGGCGCTTCACCGCGCGCTGGCAAGACGTGCGGGCGCTGGCGGCGGCCGAGGATGGGGAGGTGATGGCCGCCTGGGCGGGGCTTGGCTATTACAGCCGCGCGCGCAACCTGCTCGCCTGCGCACGGGCCATCGTGGCGGAACATGGCGGGCGGTTTCCGCGGACGGCAGCGGCGCTACGCACGCTGCCGGGCATCGGGGATTATACGGCGGCAGCGATCGCCTCGATCGCTTTCGACGAGGCGGCTGCGGTCGTGGACGGCAATGTCGAGCGAGTGATCGCCCGGCTGTTTGCGATTGAGACGCCGATCCCCGGCGCCAGGCCTTTGATACGCGAGCGCGCCGCCGCGCTGACCCCGAACGCCCGGCCCGGCGATTATGCGCAGGCTATGATGGATCTGGGCGCGACGATCTGCACGCCGCGCCGTCCGGCCTGCGCGATATGTCCGGTTCGGGAGGATTGCCGGACGTTCGCGCTGGGGCGGCTGGAGGATTTTCCAGTGAAGGCTCCGAAGGCTGCGCGCCCGCACCGGCGCGGCATCGCTTTCTGGGCGGAAGCGGACGAGCATGTGCTGTTGGTGACGCGCCCCGCCAGGGGCTTGCTCGGCGGAATGCGCGCATTGCCGACCAGCGGCTGGGGCGATTCGCCGGGGCTGGACGAAGCGCCGGTCGCGGCGGACTGGCGGATGCTGGACCCTCCGGTGCGGCACGTGTTCACGCATTTTTCGCTGGATCTGGGCGTGGCGGTCGCCCGCGTCGCGCGCGTCAATGTCGAGGGCGGCGAATGGTGGCCGATCGCACGGCTCGGCGATGCGGGGCTGCCGACGGTGTTTGACAAGGCGGCGCGGCTGGCCTTGGAAGCGCGCATGGATGTGCCATGCTGAGGCCGGGCTTCACCGGCTCCCCGCTCGACCGCGCCGATGCGCTGCGCAATGACCCGGATGCGCTGGCCAGCGCGCGCGGCGACTGGCGGGCGCGGCTGCTCAGGCTCGACGGCATCGATCCGGTGCTTGACGCCGACGGACGGCTGAGCTGGGGAAGCCTTGCCGAAGCCGGCGATCAAAGCGAGCTCCTCCTCCTCGGTCTGATCGAGGGCAAGCCTCATTTCGCCGCGCTGGACTATGCAATGCCGGAGGGCGCGATCCGCTCGCCCGCCATCTTCCAGATGCTGAACGCGATGCCGCCTGCCGAGGCGTCGACCTATGCCGGCGCGCGATCATTGATCGACTGGCACCTCCGCCACCGCTTCTGCGCCCGCTGCGGCAGCGGCGACACGGCGATCTTCCGCGCCGGCTGGGGGCGGCAGTGCGGCCAGTGCAACGCCCAGCATTTCCCGCGCGTCGATCCGGTCGTGATCATGCTGGCCGAGCATGACGGCAAAGTGCTGGTCGGCCGCCAGCCGGCCTATCCGCCGCGCCGCTATTCGGCGCTCGCCGGTTTCGTGGAGCCGGGCGAATCGATCGAGGAAGCCGTCGCGCGCGAGCTGTTCGAGGAAGCGGGGCTGAAAGTGCGCGACGTGCGCTATGTGGTCAGCCAGCCCTGGCCCTTCCCGTCATCGCTGATGATGGCCTGCATGGCGACCGCCGCCGATCCCGCGCTGACGATCGACACGACCGAGCTGGACGATGCCTTCTGGGTCGACCGCGCGGGTGTCGAGGCGGCGATGGCGGGGCGTGAGGACGCACCGTTCCTCGCACCACCGCCTTTCGCGATCGCGCATACGCTGTTCCAGTGGTGGCTGGAGCAGAGCCGCTAGCAATATCCGTTCGTTTCGAGCGAAGTCGAGAAACGGTCAGGGAAGATGTTCGCGTTTCTCGGCTTCGCTCGAAACGAACGGGTTCTTCTAAGATTTAACCCCGTTTGCGGGCCTGCGGATAAGTGCCGAGCATGTTCACCCGGCGCGCGTGGAAGCGGAGTTCTTCCAGCGCGCGGTCGACGGGCGGGTCGCCCGGCGCGCCCTCGATATCGGTATAAAATTCGGTTGCGGCGAAGCTGGCGCCGCGCTGGTAGCTTTCCAGCTTGGTCATGTTGATGCCGTTGGTCGCGAAACAGCCCAGCGCCTTGTAGAGCGCCGCCGGGACGTTGTTCACCTGAAAGATGAAGCTGGTCATGACGTCGCCGCCCTGCGGGACGCGCGGCTCGCGCGCGAGGATCAGAAAGCGAGTGGTGTTGCTCGCTTCGTCGGCAATCGCGTCGGCCAGCACGTCCAGCCCGTAAATCTCCGCTGCGAAGGCCGGCGCGATCGCGGCGATCGACCAGTCCTGCATCTCGGCGACGGCGGCGACGGCGGCGGCGGTATCGGCATAGTCGATGGGCCGGATGCCGCGTGCGCGCAGCCATTTGCGGCTCTGGCCGAGCGCTTGCGGGTGGCTCATCACCTCGCGAATGTCGTGCCCCTGTTTGCCGATCAGCGCAGGAACGATCGGCAGGAAATGCTCGCCGACGATCGCGAGACCCGATTCGGGCAGCAGGAAATGAATGTCGGCGACACGGCCATGCACCGAATTCTCGATCGGAATCATCGCCTGGCCGGCGCGGCCTTCCTTAACGGCCTCCAGCGCGTCTTCGAAGCTGAAACAGGGATAGGCGAGCCCGTCCGGAAAATGCTCCATGATCGCACGGTGCGAATTGGCGCCGGGCGCGCCCTGGAACGCGACAGCGCGCGCCGGATCGGCAGCGGCCGCTTCGATCATTTCCGCGACCAGATCGCGGGCGGGAGCGGGATAATTTTCCATTTCGCGGGCGCGCCTAGGGCCTTTCGTGAACGAAGGGAACCCGTGCCGCTTGCGGGGCGCGAAGCCTCTTTCTAAAGGGAAGCGAATTTTTGAGGGGCGAGCCCGCATTTTGGCGGGCGATCACGAGGATTTGGAATGAACGACCGCAACAACACGATCGCCGGCTGGGTTCTGGCATCCGGCATCGTGGCGCTGGGCGCAGGCATCCTGTCGAGCGAATATTTCCACCCCGAGCGGCCCGAGAAAATGGGCTATCCGATCGAGGGCGTGGCCGAGGAAGGCGGCGCCGCGGCCGCCAAGGAAGAGCCGATCGAGACGCGCATGGCCGCTTCCGATCCCGCCAATGGCGAGAAGGTCTTCCAGAAATGCGCGGCCTGCCACACCGCGACCAAGGGCGGCGCGAACGGCGTCGGCCCCAATCTCTGGAACGTCGTCGGCGAAGGCATCGGCCAGGGCGCCGGCGGTTTCGCATTCTCCGATGCGCTGAAGTCCAAGGGCGGCACCTGGGATTTCGCCTCGCTCGATCATTGGCTGACTTCCCCGCGCAAGTTCGCGGAAGGCACGAAGATGACCTTTGCCGGCCTGTCGAACGGCAAGGACCGCGCCGATGTGATCGCTTATCTGAACAAGCAGAGCGACGCGCCGAAGCCGCTGCCGGCGGCTGCTCCAGCGGCTGCAGCCGCTCCGGCAGGCGATGCCGCCAAGGCCGCCGATGCGGGTGCAGCGCCCGCCAACGCGGCGGCTCCAGCTCCGGCCGAGAAGAAGTAAGGCTGTTCCCCGGCGAAGGCCGGGGCCCACCTTGTCGTCGCAAGCAAATGGGCCCCGGCCTTCGCCGGGGAACGATGCCCATTCGATCAGGCGAACAATCAATCCGCGAAGGGATCGCGGACCAGGATCGTGTCCTCGCGCTCGGGGCTGGTCGAGACCAGTGCGACCGGGCAGCGAATCAGCTCTTCCACGCGGCGGATATATTTGATCGCCTGGGCCGGCAGCTGCGCCCAGCTGCGCGCGCCGAAAGTCGATTCGCTCCAGCCCGGAATCTCTTCATAGATCGGCTCCACCGCGGCCTGATCGGCGGCGTGGGCCGGGAAGTGATCGAGCGTCTTGCCGTCCAGCCGGTAGCCGGTGCAGATGCGGATCGTCTCCAGCCCGTCGAGCACGTCGAGCTTGGTGAGCGCGACGCCGGTGACACCGGAGACCGCGACCGACTGGCGGACCAGCACCGAATCGAACCAGCCGCAGCGCCGCTTGCGCCCGGTAACGGTGCCGAATTCATGGCCGCGCTCGCCGAGCCTTTGGCCGATTTCGTCGTCCAGCTCGGTCGGAAACGGGCCGGAGCCGACGCGGGTGGTATAGGCCTTCACGATGCCCAGCACGAAACCGACCGCGCCCGGGCCAAGGCCGGAGCCGCCCGCCGCAGTCCCCGCGATCGTGTTGGACGAGGTGACGAACGGATAGGTGCCGTGATCAACGTCGAGCAGCACGCCCTGCGCGCCTTCGAACAAGATGCGGCGGCCGCGCGCGCGGGCTTCGTTCAGGTCCAGCCAGACCGGCTTGGCGAATTGGAGCACGAAATCGGCGATCTCGGCGAGTTCGCGCAGCAGCCGTTCGCGGTCGATCGGCTTTTCGCCGAAGCCGGCGCGCAGCGCATCGTGATGCGCGGTCAGGCGGTCGAGCTGAGGCCCAAGCGCATCGAGATGGGCGAGATCGCAGACGCGAATCGCCCGCCGGCCCACCTTGTCCTCATAGGCGGGGCCAATGCCGCGCCGCGTGGTGCCGATCTTGCCCGCCCCGCTCGCATCCTCGCGGAGCGCGTCGAGGTCGCGGTGGAAGGGCAGGATCAGCGGGCAGGTGTCGGCGATCGACAGTGTCTCGGGCGTGACCTTGACGCCCTGATCACGAAGTTTCTCGACCTCGGCCTTCAGCGCCCAGGGATCGAGCACCACGCCATTGCCGATCACGGAGGGCGTGCCGCGCACGATGCCCGAAGGCAGCAGCGACAATTTGTAGACATTGTTGCCGATGACAAGCGTGTGGCCGGCATTGTGCCCGCCCTGGAAGCGGACGACCAGATCGGCCCGTTCCGCGAGCCAATCGACGATCTTGCCCTTACCCTCGTCGCCCCATTGCGCGCCGATCACCGTGACATTGGCCAATGCGCCCTCCTTTGTGCGAGGATCGCCTAGTGGAGACGCGCGGGCGGGTCCACCACCGGAGCGTAAAATGCAGGGGATGGACGTGATCGGGATGATTTTTGCCGCTGCATTGCTGGGCGCCGCCACCCCGTCGATCGCCGAGCAGGCCGGGCCCCATGTGCTGGTCGCGGGCCCGACCGTCGCGCGGGCGATCGTCTACGGGCCCGAGCCGCGCCAGGGGCTGGAGCTGTTCACGCGCACGGGCGCAGGCAAGGCGCCGCTGATCGTCTATCTGCACGGCGGCGGCTGGAGCGCGGGATCGCCGAAAGACGGGTCAAAGGACGCGCAGGCCGATCACTGGACGTCGCTTGGCTATGCCTATGCGACCGTCGCCTATCGGTTCGTGCCGGTGGTGGACGCGGAAGACCAATTGCGCGACGTGGCGAAAGCGATCGCGATGTTGCGCCAGGAGCCGGGCGTCGACGGCCGCCGCATCATCCTGATGGGACACAGCTCCGGCGGCACGATGGCGGCGCAATTGGGCACCGATCCGCGCTGGCTCGCGCAAGCGAAAGTGCCGTTCGACGCGGTGAAGGCAGTGGTGCTGCTCGATCCGTCGGTGCTCGACCTGCCGCCGGTCATGGCGGTGAAAGGCGATCCGACGGTCGATCGCTATTTCCGCCCGGCGTTCGGCGACGATCCGGCGCGGCAATCGGCGCTGTCGCCGGTCAAGCAGACCGAGGCGCCGAACGCGCCGGCCTGGCTGATCCTTGCCGATGCGAATAATGGGTTCGCCCGAGCGCAAGGCGGCGATCTCGCCGCCGGGCTGCTCGCGGCGGGTGCTGCGGAGGCAAAGGTCGTGCCGATCGCCGGCACCACGCACATGCGGCTGAATAATGAGATCGGCGCGCCGGACGACAAGGCGACGGCGGAGATTGACGTTTTCCTCGCCCGCGCCCTGCCCGAAATGCAGAAAGCGCGGCGGCGCTAAGGACTCACGCTCACCTTTCCGCTCGTCCCGAGCGAAGTCGAGGGGCGCATCTCGGAGCCGGCGCCCCTCGACTTCGCGCTGCGCGCTCCGCTCGGGACGAGCGACACTTAACGCGGCTTGAGAGTGTCGCCGACCAGGACGTGCGAGCAGCCCGCGCCGGAGCATGCCTCGCTTAACGCGGCGACGGTGATCCAGCCTTCGCCCCGCAATCTGGCTGCCGCCGCCGCGTCGTGGTCCAGCGGAAGGAATAGCCGTCGCGGCGCGGCCTCCGATGCCAGTACGTCGAGCAGCGGGTCCGGGTAGATCGAGAAGCCGATCGCCGGTTCCTCGCGGCCGTCGCCGTGCAGGATCGTGTATGCGCCGCCGCGGCCGATTTCGCCGGTGAGACCCTCGGCGAAGAGCGAGAAACCCAGCCAGCTTTGATATTCGAAGCCGTGGCGCTCGGTCGGGTCGAGAGTGACTGTGGCAAGGCCTTCGAGGCGCGCGGCGACCGCTTCCAGCCCGGCGATGCGCGACGTGAGCGCGCCGCTGCGGTCAAAGGCGCGGA
Source organism: Pseudomonadota bacterium (assembly GCA_018240865.1). Classification (GTDB taxonomy): domain Bacteria; phylum Pseudomonadota; class Alphaproteobacteria; order Sphingomonadales; family Sphingomonadaceae; genus Sphingomonas_B. Next base: position 36,030 of record JAFEEY010000051.1, read on the forward strand.
GGCGGGCGATCGCCTCGGGGACGGCGCCGGCCACTTCGATCAGCGGCAGCCAGGCGTCCGCGCCGATGGAAGCGAGACCGCCCGCGTCCTTGGCGTCGAGCAATGCACGTACCTGCGCGGTCTCGCCAAGTGGCAGAGGCCCGGCGGCGAGCGTTTCAACCAGATCCGGCAGAGTGAGGTCGACCGTGATGCCTTTCGCCCCCGCCGCGGACAGCGCCTCGACCGAGAGCGCGACGATCTCGGCGGCCGCGGCGGCGCTGTCATGGCCGATCAGCTCGGCGCCGATCTGCGTCATCTCGCGCTCGGGGCGGAGCTGCGACGCGCGCAGCTTCACGACCGGTCCGCCATAGCTGAGGCGCAGCGGGCGCGGACGATGGGCAAGCCGGGTCGCGGCGATCCGGCCGACTTGCGTGGTGATGTCGGGCCTGAGCGCGAGCGTGCGCTGCGACAGCGGATCGACCACGCGGAGAAGATCGCGCGCGGTGCCGGCTTTCAGCCGCCCGGCAAGCGATTCTTCATACTCGGCGAGCGGCGGCGCAACCCGCTCATACCCGTGCGCGCGAATCGCGTCGAGCGCGGCGCGCAGCATCGCAGCGGCCGTCTCCGCCTGGGGCGGCAGCCGGTCGCGCAGACCTTCGGGGAGGAGGGAGGTGGTCATTCGTTTTCCAAAAACCGGCTTGCCCCGGACTTGATCCGGGGCTGTCGAAGCCCTCCCTTTCTTTTCCGAGTTTCCGGAAGAAGGGAAGCCTTCGACAAGCTCAGGCAAGCCGGCATAGAGGGCGGTACGAGACTCTACGCAAAGGTCAGCGGTTTGACGCGCTTGACGCCGGGAAGTCTGCCGATCTGGTCCAGCGTGGCTTGCGAGACCGGCGAATCGACCGAGAGCAGCAGCACGGCTTCGCCGCCCGCGGCGCGGCGGCCGAGGTGGAAAGTGCCGATGTTCACGCCGGCATCGCCCAGCGCCGCGCCCAGGCGGCCGATAAAGCCGGGCGCGTCCTCGTTCACCACATAGAGCATGTGGCCGGCGAGATCGGCCTCGACCTTGATGCCGAACAGTTCGACCAGGCGCGGATTCTGGTCCCCGAACAAGGTGCCGGCAACCGAGCGCTCCCCTTCCGATGTCGCGACAGAGACGCGGACGAGCGTGTGGTAATCGCCCTCACGGTCGTGGCGCACCTCGCGCACGTCGAGACCGCGTTCCTTGGCCAGGAACGGCGCGTTGACCATGTTCACCGTGTCCGAATAGACGCGCATCAGCCCGGCCAGCACCGCGCCGGTGATCGGCTTCTGGTTGAGCTCGACGGCGGCGCCTTCGGTCTCGATGCTGATCTTGGTGAGGCCGCCATGCGCAAGCTGACCGACCAGCGACCCGAGCTTTTCGGCAAGCGCCATATAGGGGCGCAGGCGCGGCGCTTCCTCGGCCGAGACCGAGGGCATGTTGAGCGCGTTGGTGACGCCGCCGGTCAGCAGATAATCGGCCATCTGCTCGGCGACCTGGATCGCGACATTGACCTGGGCCTCGTTGGT
>JAFEEY010000052.1 GCA_018240865.1 Pseudomonadota bacterium
GCCGTCAGTCGCGCATCTGCGCGCCGCCGTTGACATGATAGACTTGCCCATTGACCCACGCTCCATCGTCCGACGCGAGAAAGGCGACCATTCCGGCGATATCCTCGGGCTGGCCAAGCCGGACGTGCGGCACAGCCTTTAGCCCACGCTCGACATATTCGTCGGTCAGGTGCTGCTTCACTGCTTCCGTCAGCACCAGTCCCGGGCAGATGACATTGGCACGCACCCCTTCCTTGCCCCAGCGGCTGGCGACATGGCGCGCCAGCGCGTGGATCGCATTCTTGGTCATCGGATAGGCCACCTGCCAGGGCGCCCCGCCCGAAGCCGCGCCAGACGACGTGTAGATCATGGCCCCGCCGCCGCGCCCGATCAGCGCAGGCAAGGCGGCCTGAGTTGCGAGGAAATGGCTCTTGCTGTTGATCGCAAACGACTTTTCCAGCACCTCGATCGGGCAGTTGAGCGCATCCACATCGCCCTCCGTGCCGCCGGCCAGATTGGAGTGATAGAAATCGATGCCACCGAATTCCTTCTTCGCAGCCGCGACGATTTCCGCCTGGGAGTCCGCGGAGGTTCCGTCGAGGCGAACGCCGATCGCCTTGCCTCCCTTGCTCCTGATATCGGCCGCGACTTCCTCGGCCCAGTCACCCATGATGTCGCCGATCACGACCGCCGCGCCTTCCTCGGCCAGCCGTCGCGCGGTCGCCGCGCCGATGCCGCGCCCGCCGCCGGCGACAATCCCGGCCTTGCCCTTCAATCCCCTCATGATCTTTTCCTGCTAGCTATGCGATCGCCGGCCGACGCCCCGCCCACTGCGCGGCCTGCTCGAGCTGTCCAGCGAGCCGGAACAGAGTCGCCTCGTCGCCGTAGCGCGCCGAGAACATGATCCCGATCGGCAGGCCCGATGCCGACATGGCGAGTGGCACCGACATGCTCGGCTGGCCGGTCTGGTTATAAAGCCCCGTGAACGCCGCGAACGGAGTGATATTGCGGATCCAGGTCTGGATATCCGGCGGCGACAGCCCGATCGTGCCAAGCGTCAGCGGTGGCGAAGCCAAAACCGGCGACAAGATCAGATCATATTTGTCCATGAACTGCGCCATGGTGACGGCCGCTTCCTGGAACGTGTTGTTCGCCTTCACCCAGTCCATCGCGGTGAATTTCGCGCCGACATCATGGAACATCATCGTGACGGCCTCGACCACGTCCGGCCCAAGCGGAACGCCAATCGCCTTGCTCCGCGCATCGAGATCGTTGGCGACCGAGGCGCCCATCATCACAAACGCGGCCTGGCCAAGCGCCGCCACGTCCAGCTTCGGCGCCGCCTCTTCCACGCTATGTCCCAAACTCTCGCACAGCTTCGCCGCCGCCCGTGTGGCCGCGATGCATTCCGGATCGACCGGCGAACCTGCCGGCGGCGAGACCATCAGCGCGATCCGCAACTTGCCCGGCGCTCGGCCAACTTCTTCCAGATAGGGCCGTTCGGGCGTCGGCGCGACATAGCGCGATCCCGGCTCCAGACCCTGCGTCGCGTCCAGCAGAGCGGCGCTGTCGCGCACGCTGTGCGTCACCGCGTGATGGCAGGACAGCCCGCCCCACCCCTCCGTCCTGAGCGGCCCCATCGGCACGCGGCCGCGGCTCGGCTTCAGGCCGAACAGGCCGCAGCAGGAAGCTGGGATACGGATCGAGCCGCCCCCATCGGTCGCGTGCGCGGCCGGGATCACGCCGGCGGCCACCGCCGCCGCCGCGCCGCCGGACGAACCGCCCGCTATATGGTCCGGGTTCCAGGGATTGCGCGTCAGACCGGTCGCCTTGCTCTCCGTCGTGGCGGTCAGGCCGAATTCCGGCGTGGTCGTCTTGCCGAAAATGACAAGGCCTGCCCGCTCGTGGCGGCGCACCAGCTCGGACGTCACTGTCGGGCGATAACCGGCATAGAGACGGCTGCCCTGCCCGGTCACTTCGCCCGCAATATAGGTGTTCAGATCCTTGAGCAGCCAGGGAACGCCGGTGAACGGGCCTTGCGGCAACCCCCGCGCAATCGCGGCGCGGCCATAATCATAATGCTTCTGCGCGAGGAAGTTGAAGCGCGGGTTCATGGCCTCCGCGCGTTCGATCGCCGCTTCGAGCAACTCGCTCGGCGAAACCTGCTTGCGGCGGACCAGATCGGCCAGACCAAGCGCATCGTGTGAACTGATCAACCCGCTCTCCTTTGGCTTGGGGGTCCGAGCGCTCACAGTCGACGCGATCAGCGCCGCGCCGGCCCCCGCCATTGCCGACCGCCTGGTCATCCGCGTCATGCCGGCACGCGCACCGGCGGGACCGCCGGGACGACCGGGCTGCCGTCCTTCCAGTCGGGGTAGAATTGATAATACCAGCGCCGGAAATCGCCGATCGGGCCGTCGCCGTCACAGATCAGCGCGCGCTCGACAAAGCGCTGCCGATCCCAGATCACCTTGTCCTGATCGAACTGCTTAACGATGTCCTTGATCAGCGCGCGTGCCAGCCCGCCCATCGGCCCTTCCGCCTGCGTCTTGGGCTGAGTGAAGGCGAAGCGGACGCGCAACAAATCATTGTCGATCGGCGTGATGCCGGACATCAGGATCGTTTCCGAAATGCCGCTGAACCGCGTCCAGCCCTGGCCCGGACCGAAATTGCCGTTCGCGATCTGACCGTCCACTTCGCCCTTGGGCGTGCCCATCTTCGCTTTGACCAGCCCGTTGCGGATGTGCCGGTCATAGCTCATCGTCGCGTCGGGATAGGTCGCGGTGCCATGCACATATTTGAAGTGCGCGGTGTCGGCGGCGTTCTCCGCCATGAACTGCAGCGGCGCATGGACCAGCCATTCATAGCGCTCATAGGGCGTCCAGTCCGGACTGCCGACCTCGGGGAACACTTCCACGTCCCACATCGGCGCAGCGCTGTGCGGGTGATACCAGATCCAGACAAAGCCGTTCGCCTCGCTGATCGGCCAGCCGCCGCAGGGCCGCTTCGCCTGGGGCGGGATCACGCGCGCATAGGGGATTTCCTTGACCGATCCCTCTTCGTCGTACCGCCAGGCGTGGAACGGGCATTCGAGCAGATTGCCATGCACCTTGCCGCCATGCCCCATATGCGCACCCATGTGCCGGCAATAGGCGTCCACGGCCCGCGCCTTGCCGTCCTCGCCGCGCCAGAAGGCAAGCTCGGTGCCGAAACAGCGCAGCGGCTTGACCTCGCCGGTCGCAAGCTCGTCCGAATAGCAGGCGACGTACCAGCCATAGGGATAGGGCAAGCGGCTGGCGCCGCGCTCTTCCGCGCTCGGATTGTCGGTGATCCGCGTGACCCGCCAGGCGGCGAGCTCTTCCCTGCCCATCTTGTCGAGGATATGCCAGGTTGCGACAGGCGCGGTCCGTGCGTCAGCGGCGTTTTCGGCCATCGTCATTTCTCCAGCTGGAAGACCTTGAGCGCGTTCTCGCGCAGGAATTTGGGCCACACCTCGTCCTTGAAAGGCACGTTCGGCATGTCGCCGAAGATACGGTCGAGGCTGAGACCCATCGGAAAATAGCCGGCGTAGATGATCTTATCGGCGCCGCGCGTGTTGGCGTAGTCGATGATCGCCTTGGGATAATGCTTGGGCGCAAAGGCGCTGGTCGAATAATAAAGGTTCGGCCATTTGAGCATCAGCTTGACGGCGAGCGCTTCCCAGGGCTCGGCGCCGTGACGCATCACCACCTTCAGGTCGGGGAAGAACCAACACACTTCGTCCAGATGCTCGACCTTCTGGTTTTCCATCGGGATGCGCGGGCCAGGAATGCCGACGTTCAGCAGGATCGGAATGTCCAGCTCGACCGCGCAGGCATAGAGCGGGAACATATATTTGTGATTGATCGCCACCTGCGGCAGCGTGCCGGCCGGGAAAACGCTGATCGCCTTGATCCCGACTTCCGCATGCGCCTGTTTGATCCGCCGCACCTCGGCCATGCCGCCATTGGGATCGACCGGCATGTCGAAGAAGAAGCGATCGGGATATTTGTCCTTCGCCCGTCTGGACGTCGCATTGTCGTTCCAGCCGACCAGGGCCTTTTCGATGTTGAAGCGGTCCATCTGGTCGACCGTCCAGGCGACGAAATCGTCGGCCTTGCCGGTTTGCGGGATGTCCTTGAACATATATTGCGCGGGCATCTTGAATTGCTCGACGCTCTGCGCGTCTTTCAGGAGCGGACGGAAAAACTCGAACCAGGCAGAACGGTCCTCCGCCTCGGGGATGCCGAGCATGCAGTCGATGATCCCGATATCGGTCGGCATTGCCATTCAAGCGTCTCCCAACAGGTCGGGCCAGAGCGCCCTCAATCTGATTTTGTCGATCTTGCCGACGGCGTTGCGCGGCAGCGGCCCGGAGGCGAAGGCGACGCGCACCGGCGCCTTGTAGCGGGCGAGCGTCTCGCCGACGTGATCACGGATGTCGCCTTCGGTGAGCCCTTCGGCCAGCACCACCGCCACTAGTTTCTCGCCGAGCCGTTCGTCGGGAAGCCCGAAGGCGGCGCCCTCGGCGATCTGCGGCAGCTCGCTCATCGCGCGCTCGACCTCGGCGCAATAGATGTTCTCGCCGCCAGAGATCACCATGTCCTTCTTGCGGTCGACGATGAAGACATAGCCTTCCTCGTCGACGCGCCCGATATCGCCGGTGCGGAACCAGCCTTCGCTGTCCAAAACAGCGGCGGTTTCTTCCGGCCGGTTCCAATAGCCCTTCATCACCATCGGCCCGCGCACGGCGATCTCGCCGGTCGATCCGGGCGGCAGTACCCTGCCCGTCTCGTCATGCACGCGCACCTCAGCCAGCGTCAGCACGCGCCCCGCCGCTTCCTTCTTGCGCAGGAAGTCGGCGCCCAGCGCCATCGCGATCGCGCCGGCCGTTTCGGTGAGACCGAAGCCGGTGCCGAGAAAGGCATGCGGCACGGCCTCGCGGATCGCCTCAAGGAGATTGATCGGCAACGCCTGGCCGCCGGTGCCGATATTGTTCAGCGATGAAATATCGACCGCGCCGAGCTTCGCGCGGTTGAGCACGTCCCACAGCATCGTCGGCACGCCGGTGAAGGCAGTGATCTTTTCCTTGGCGATGAGCTGCAGCGCGCCTTCCGGATCCCAGCGCCGCATGATCACGACCTTGCCGCCCGAAAGCATCGGCGAAAGGAACGCCGATCCGAGTCCTGAAATGTGGAACAGCGGATAGATCACGAGCACGGCATATTGCGGCCGGCTCGCGAGGATCGTCTCGATGCTCACGCCATATTGCTGTGCGGCATTGTGGAGCACGGCGAGTCCGGCGAGCTGCACGCTCATCAGTCCCGTGATCATGTTGCGATGAGTCAGCGTCGCGCCCTTGACCCTGCCGGTTGTCCCCGAAGTGAACAGGATCGCGGCGGGATCATCGGGGTCGGCTACCGGAATCTGACGATCGAATGTGCCGGAAACCGGAAAATCCGCCGCTTCCAGTACGCGCCCGGGATAGGCGGCCTCGTGCAACGCTGCCGCGCGCTCTTCGTCCGCCAGCACCAATGCGGGGCTACATTCCTCTACCGCGACGCGAAGTTCGGCGGGCGCGCCGCGGCTGTTGATCAGAACAGCCACGCCGCCCGCGCGGATGACGGCCAGGAAGCCGATCATCCATTCGGCGCGGTTGCGCATGCAGATCGCGACCCGATCGCCCGGCGCAATGTCGATTACCGCTGCAAGTGCATCCCGGAGCGCGAAGGTCTCATCGAAACTCAGCCGCCGGTCGCCCTCGACGATGAAGGTCGCATCGCCATGCCGCCTGGCCGACTCGATCAGGCTGTTGAGATCGGCCGGCGCGCGGAGGAACCGGCGCATCCCGTCCTTTTCGCCGATCTCGAACGGGGTTCCGGGAGCCGTCAACGCCGCGAAGATGGGATCGCCGCCGGTCATGCCAGCCGCCCCGCCTCCGGGCGAGGGAGAGACTCGAATTGCGCCCTGGTTTCTGACATTCTCTCCAACACCCCGAATCAATTCGCGTTTTATTTCATATTTGCGTAATCTTTCGTGTCATATTTTACGCAATGATGCAATAGCATCAGTAAACGGCCGCTGGATTCGGGTCGTGGGGGCTGCCGAGCATGTCACGATAGGACGGGCGCTCCTTGCCGCGATCGGTCACGCCAAGCTCTTTCGCGATCTCGGCGCCGATCAGCGTGCGCCCGCTCAGCGCCTCACCCTTCGGATCGGTCGCCAGCGCGTAGATGATGTGCGCGGTGAATTCCGGATTCTCGGCGGTCTGGATGAAGCCTTCATATTGCTCCGGGTTGGTCTCGCGCGCGATCGCCGACCGCTCGGTGACGAGCGGCCCCATCCAGATCGAGAAAGCGCGGACGCCCGTGCCGCGCAGATCATGCTCCATGTCATGCGCAAATTTGTCGATACCGGCTTTTTGCGCACCATAGGCAGGGCCGTGCATGTAGCAGGAGGCGCCGAACGACGAGCCGAACGCGATCGTGCCGGAACCCTGGCCGACCATCATCTTCGCCGCGTGCCAGCTGGCCACATAGGCGGAGCGCAGGCCGACATCGAGAATCTCGACCGCCTCCAGCTCTTTTTCCCAGAAGGGTTTCTTTTCGATCAGTTGATGATGGATATAGGTCGCGTTGTTGACCAGAATGTCGAGCCGGCCGGCCTCGCGTTCGATCTGCTCGAACAGCGCCGCGACCTGCGCGTCGTCGCGATGGTCGCAGAGGACCGCAATGCCTTTGCCGCCAGCCTTCGTCACCGCCTCGGCGGTTTCAGCGACCGTGCCTGGCAGCACCGTCCCGTCCCAGCCCTTGGCGAGCCCCGGCGCCGTGCTGCGCCCGGTCACGTAAACGGTCATTCCCTTTTCACCGAAACCGCGCGCGATTCCCGCGCCTGCGCCGCGGCTCGCTCCGGTGACGAGCGCAATCTTCGGCTCAACCATGTCCATTCTCTCCCGATTCGACGCAAATTGAGATATTGAGATAAGAATAGCCTAGATACGCGAACTGAAAAGCGATATTTACTGCGCAAGAGAGGATCATATGGACGCAATCCCATATCTGCTGCGCGGCGTGAACCTGCTGGAAACGGAGAGCAGCGTGCTGGTCTCCTCCTCCAAATATCTGAACAGCCCGCGCTTGCGCGAATGGATCGCGATGATCGCCCTGAAGCGCAACGGCGGTGATTTCCCGCCTCAGGCCGAGATGCACGAGCTGATCGGCATTCTCGCAGAGCTGCGCGACTATGACCATATCGAGGCGATGTTCACCGAGGAGCGCAAGGTGAACCCGGCGCTCGATGCCTGGTTCAACGAATGGCACATCTCCGACTATCAGATCACGGACTTGAAGGACTGCGCGCCGGGTACGGTCGGCGCGATCTATTATGAGGTCGCGACCAAAGGGAATTACGAAGTCCAGATCGTGCCTTGGTCCGAACCTCGCACTCAGTGGGAATTCTTCAGCCTGCGTTCCGGCCAGACGCACGACTATGAGCACATCCTGACCGGCGGCGGCTTCAACTCGATGGGTGAGCTCGTCCCCTACTGGCTCCGCCTCACCAATGTGCACAGGCACATCCGAAACAAGGACTTGGCGGGCGAGATGAGCGTGATGTCGATCTTCGGCACGATGCGCTACATCATGCGGACCATGCTGCATTATCCGCAGGTGTGGGAAACCGCGGTCAAATGCATGCAGCAGGGCATTAACATCGGCACCACCTCGGATGCCATCTTCCTCGCGAAGATGGAGGACGTCTGGCACCTGCCGCTGGAAGAAGCGCGGGCGAAGCTTGGCGTCCGCGGCGCTGTCGATCTGGATACCCAGGCCGAGGGCGATGTCTGGCTCGAAAAGCGCAGTGCATGAGCAGCTATGAACTGGTGATTCGGAGCGGCACGGTCGCCGATGGCAGCGGCGGCGACCTGATCGACGGCGACATCGCGATCGAGGACGGGCGAATTGCCGCAATCGGATCCTTTGCGGGAAGTGGCGCCGAAGAAATCGACGCCAAGGGGCGCATTGTCACGCCCGGCTTTGTCGACATCCACACCCATTATGATGGCCAGGCGATCTGGTCGAAGCGCCTTTCCCCTTCCTCTTCGCATGGCGTGACGACAGTGGTGCTGGGCAATTGCGGCGTCGGCTTCGCTCCATGCCGTCCGGAGGATCGCGACCTGCTCATCAAGGTCATGGAAGGCGTCGAGGACATTCCCGGCGTCGTCATGGCTGAAGGGCTGGACTGGCGGTGGGAGACGTTTCCGCAATATCTCGACGCGCTGGAGGCCGGTCGGCGCGACATCGACGTTGCCGCCTATCTGCCGCACTCGCCCTTGCGCGTCTATGCGATGGGCAAGCGCGGCGCGCTGCGGGAACCCGCCAATGAAGACGATCTCGCCCGGATGCGTGCGCTCAGCAGCGAAGCGATGCGGGCCGGGGCGCTCGGTTTCGCGACCTCCCGGCTCAACATCCACCGCACCGCCGATGGCGACCAGATACCCAGCTTCGACGCCGGTCTTGCCGAGCTGAAAGCCATTTGCGCAGGCATGACGGATGCGGGCACCGGCACGCTTCAGATCGTGCTCGACGCATTCCGCAGCTGGGACAGCGAGTTCGATATGATGGTCGAGGCGGTGAAGGCGTGCGGCCGGCCCGCGACCTACACACTTGCCTGCGCAAATGAAGGGCCGCAGACTTGGCGCACCGCTGTCGCGCGGATGGAGCAGGCCAATGCCGCCGGCGCTTCGATCACCGGGCAAGTGATGCCGCGGCCGATCGGGCTGATCGCCGGCCTCGAGCTGTCGGTCCACGCCTTTGCTCTCTCCCCCAGCTATCGCCGGATCGCGGACCTCCCGCTCGCTGAGCGGGTTGCTGCGATGCGCGATCCCGATCTGCGTCGAGCGATTGTCAGCGAGACGCCCGAAATCGGCCACCCCCTCGCGGCGCTGGGCCGGAACTGGCGCTGGATGTTTCCGCTGGGCGATCCACCCAATTATTCTCCGCCGCCGGAAGAAAGTGTCGCGGCGCAGGCTGCAGCGCGCGGCTGCACGCCGGAGGAATTCGTCTACGATGCTTTCGTCGAAAGCGACGGCGCCGCGATGTTCCTCGCAGCTCTCGGCAATTTCGAGAATGGCAGGCTGGACGCCGCGCACGAGATGCTGACTCACCCCGATTGCGTTCCGGGTCTGGGAGACGGCGGGGCGCATTACGGCGCCATCTGCGACGCGAGCTATTCCACCTTCCTGCTGACCCATTGGGTCCGCGATGCGACCGAGCGACGCATTCCGCTTTCGACCGCTATCCACATGCTCTCCGCCAAAGCTGCGCGGGCCGTCGGGCTGAACGACCGGGGCCTGCTCCAGGTCGGGGCGAAAGCGGACATCAATGTGATCGACCTCGACCGGCTGCGCGTCCACCGGCCCGAGATCGTCCACGACCTGCCTGCCGGCGGACGGCGGCTCGACCAGCGCGCGACCGGCTATGACGCGACGATCGCTTCCGGTCAGATCATCCGCCGGTTTGACGAACCGACCGATGCCCTGCCGGGCAAACTCGTCAGGGGCGCACAGATCGCCTAAACGAGGCCAGCTGGCACGGGCACCGGAAACCGCATCAGCTGCTGCGCCACCGATTTCGCGGCGGGGTCGAGGCGCTGGCTGGCATTGATCCCGCCCGGCAGTGCGCCGTCCAACACGATGTTGATCGCCAGGATGCCGGGCACGTCGTAGAGACTGACCTTTACGTCCCCCAGATGCGCAAACCACGCGGCAACCGCGGGTTCGCTAAGGGCAGCACGTAGCCACGGCAGATAAGCGGCATGGCGTGCGATCACCGCGATATTGATCGTCTCGCCTTTCTCTCCGCTCCGCGCCCAGGCGAGGCGTTCGAGAAGAGTCCCGGCGTGCGCATCGCCATCCGGCTCAGGCCGGTCCGGCCGGACGATCATCGCGGGATCGAAACCAGCTTGCATGGGCGCCTCAAACGGCACCGCCCCATCGCCGAGATCGATTGTCGGCGTCACCGCCTCCTTGCCGACAAGGAAAGAAACCAGATGCATGCAGGGCTGAACCTGCACGCCGAAAGCGACGCTGGTGCCCGGCGCCATCGCCGAGATCGTCGCGAACTGTTCGCGCGCGAACAACTGCGCGCCCAGCGCCTCGTCATGCTCGACGACCAGCTTGAGCACGATTTCCTGCGCGTCCGACACCGCGCCGCGCGGTCCGATGCTTTCGCCCGCCCCGATCAGCACGGCCTCGGTGCGACGGAAATCGGCCAGATTGCGGCCGCAAAGCATGATGCGCCCGCGCGCGAACATCGCTTCGGCCTGCTTGCGCGCCCGGTCGACTGCAGCCGGCCCGATCACCGGCTGGTAGGCGACAGCCCGCCAGCCATCGTCATAGGTCGCGCAGGCCTTCAGCGTCGCGGGTGGCGGATAGCCGGTCGCGCCGGTGACTCGCACTTTGTCGGGTCTGATCTCTTCCAGTCGGACGGTCGAGAAGTCGCAGGTCACATCGGGCACGAAATAGGCCTGCGGATCGCCGACCTCGTACAGCAATTGCTCGGCGACCGTGCCGATACTGACCTGCCCGCCGGTTCCTTCGGGCTTGGTGACGACGACGCTGCCGTCGCTCGCGCATTCGGCGATCGGGCTGCCGATATTCGCCCAGCCTTCCACCTCGCGCCAATCGGTGAAGGTGCCGCCGGTCACTTGCGCGCCGCACTCGATCAGATGGCCTGCGACCGTGCCGGCGGCGAGCAAATCCCAATCCGTCGCGCCCCAGCCGAACTCGTGAATCAGCGGCCCCAGCGCCAGCGCTGAATCCACGACGCGCCCGGTGATGACGATATCGGCGCCCTGCCTCAGCGCCTCGGCGATCGGAAAGGCGCCCAGATAGGCGTTCGCGCTCGTCAGCCCGGCCCCGGGCACGCCGGCCGCACGCAATAGTTCGGCCCGGTCCGTCAGGTCGTCGCCCGCGATGCACGCCACCTTGAGCGACAAACCCAGCTCGCCGATCCGCTTCCGCAGCAGCGCCGCCAGGCCAGCCGGATTGACGCCGCCGGCATTGGCCACGATCCGTACCCGCTTGTCCGCGATCTGGCCGAGGAACGGGCCGATATGGACGTCCATGAAATCGGAAGGGAAGCCTGAGGCCGGATCGGCAGCGCGCATCCGCCCCAGCAGCCCCATTGCCGCCTCGGCGAGATAATCGAGGACAATATAGTCGACTTCGGTCGCCAGCAGCTGCGGCACCGCGATCGCGCTGTCGATGAAGAAGGCCGACCCTCCGCCGATCCGCACCAGCCTGGACATCGCATCTCCTTGTTCGTCGTTTCCGATATTGCGCAATTTCGTAGATACCGGCTTATATTTTTACGCTATGCATTGACACTATCGCATATCAAGCTTCAATTGCGTCGAATCATATCATGGAGAGGTTATCTGTGACGGCGCCTTCCCCATTCAGCCCGATCACGGTCGGCCCGCTGACTCTCAGAAACCGCTTCATCAAGTCGGCGACCAACGAGGGCATGGCGAAGCGCGGCGTCGTCACCAAGGGCCTTGCGCGCTTCCATGAGCGCATGGCCGAAGGCGGCGTCGGCATGACGACGGTCGCCTATTGCTCCACCAGCCTCGACGGCCGCACCTTCATCGACCAGGTTACGCTGGACGATGCCTCGCTTCCCGATCTCAAAGCGCTGACCGACGGCGTCCACAAACACGGTGCCGCGGCCTCGGCGCAGATCACGCATGCCGGCTGCTTCACGTTCCTGCCCAAGACCGTGCTGAAAGCCTCGCGCCCGCTCTCCTCAAGCGGCGGCTTCAACAAGGTCGGCGTGATGTCCAACCGCTGGTTGAAGAAAAAGATGGACCGCGCCGAGATGGATGCGATGGCGGACGAGTTCGTCGCCGGCGCACGTCTCGCGCGCGAGGCCGGCTTTGACGCCGTCGAGTTGCACATGGGCCACGGCTATTTGCTCAGCCAATTCATCTCCAGATTCTACAACAAGCGCCGGGACGCCTATGGCGGCTCGATCGAGCGGCGGATGAAATTTCCGTCCGAAGTGCTGGGCCGCGTTCTCGATGCCGTCGGCAAGGAAATGGCCGTACTCGTCAAGTTCAGCATGACCGACGGCAAAGCTGGCGGCAACACGATCGAGGACGGGATTGCGATTGCGCGCGCGATCGAAGCCGAAGGCGCGCATATGGCGGTGCTGTCGAACGGCATGAACGTCGAGTCCATTACCGCGATGTTCGGCTCCAGCTTCCCCAAATCGAACCGCTCGCGTCCGGCCAACCCGATCATCGCGCTGGGCATGTGGCTGCAATCGCTCTCCGAGCCGAAGAATGTCGTCTTCCGCGAAAATTATCTGCGCGAACTGGCACTGCGCATTCGCGGCGCTGTGGCCATGCCGCTCGCCTATCTGGGCGGCATCCAGTCGCTGGACGGGGCGGAGCTGGCGATGGCGGACGGCTTCGACGCGATCGCGATGGGCCGCATGCTGATCCACGACCCGTCGATCATCAACCAATTCCGCGACGGAGCTGCGCGCAACTCGGGCTGCACCGCGTGCAATCTGTGCGTGACGATGATGTACACCCCCGGCGGGACGGCGTGCGTGCTGACCGGCGGCGGTGACGCCGAACTCAACAAGATTCCAGCAGGAGCTGCTGCATGACCCAGGATTTCACCGGCCAGGTCGCGATCGTGACCGGCGGCAGCGACGGCATCGGCCGCGCGACCGCGAAACTGCTCGCGACGCGAGGGGCGACGGTCGCGATCTGCGCGCGCCGCCCGGAAAAGCTCGCCGAGGCCAAAGCGGAGATCGAAGCTGCGGGCGGCAAGGTCGAGATCCACCAGCTCGACGTGTCCGACGACCAGGCCTTCACCGCTCTCGTCCAGGATGTGGCCAAGCGTCACGGCCGGCTCGACATGATGGTCAACAATGCGATGTCGGTGCATTACGCCCCGATCGGCAAGCTGACGCTCGATCAATGGCGGCAGGATTTCGCGGTCAACTCGGACGCGGTGTTCGTCGGCACCAAGGCGGCGATGGGCGTGATGGCGGGCCGGGGTAAAGGCTCGATCGTCAACATCTCTTCGTCCTGCGGTATCCGTGCCGCACCCTATATGTCGAGCTATTCGGCATCGAAGGCGGCGCTGATCCAGTTCACGGCCGTCGCCGCGATGGAAGGCGCGCGCGCCGGCATCCGCGTCAACGCGATCGTGCCCGGCCAGGTGCAGACGCCATCGACCGAGGATTTCGCACGCGCGGCCCCGGAGACGGCGGCCAAGACCGCCGACGCGATCCCGATGGGCCGCGGCGGGCAGCCCGAGGAACTGGCGGAAGCGATCGTTTTCATGCTGTCCGACGCCGCCAGCTACATCACCGGCACCGCGCTTCCGGTTGACGGCGGCAAGGCCGCCCAGCTGTATCTGCCGTCATGAGCGCGCTCGACTTTTCCGGCAAAACCGTCCTCGTGACGGGCGGCGGCGGCGGCATCGGCCGCGCCTGCGCCGAGGCCTTCGCCAAAGCGGGCGCGTCGGTCGCGATCGCCGAGATCGACGAAGCATTGCGCGCGGATTTCGCGGCGGCGCATCCGGACGCTTTGGCGGTCCGCTGCGACGTCACTAAAGCCGCCGACGTGCGCGCGCTGGCCGATCAGTTCCGCGACCGTTTCAGCCGGCTCGACGTGCTGGTCAACAATGTCGGCCACTTCCTGCACGCCAAGCCGTTCGACGCGCTCAGCGAGGAAGAGGTCGACCAGGTCGTCGAGATCAATTTCGGCCAGGTCATGCGTGTCACCCGCGCGATGCTGCCACTGCTCCGCGCCGCTGCGCCCGGCTCCAGCATCGTCAACGTCACCTCGATCGAGGCCTATCGCGGCATTCCCAATTGCGCGGTCTATGGCGCGTGCAAGGCGGCGGTCGCGGGCCTCACCAAGTGCCTGGCGCTGGAGCTTGCGCCCGAAGGCATCCGCATCAACGATGTCGCGCCGGAGACGACGGACACGCCGCAGGTCGCGCTCGACTATATGATCCCGCCGGAGAACCGGGTGCATATGGACAAATGGATTCCGCTCGGCCGTTTCGGCCGGCCGGACGATATCGCCGGCGCCGCGCTCTACCTCGCCAGCCCGCTCGCTGCGTGGGTGACAGGCACCGCGATTCATGTCGACGGCGGCGCACTCGCCGCGGCGGGGTGGACGCGGACGCCTGAGGGTCAATGGACAGTGGTGCCAATGGTCAGCGGCAACGGGCTGCGCATTCCTGGTTAGGAGAAAGACATGAAGATACTCGTCGTTGGCGGCACGGGCGCGCTGGGCGGCCACGCCGCCGCCTATCTCGCGGACAAGGGGCATGACGTCTCGATCGCCGCGCGCAACCCGGCGCCGGCAGGCACGCCCATGGCCGATATGCCTTTCGTGCAGGGCGACTATGTCGCGGGCGATTTCACGCCGGATCGCCTCAAGGGCTTCGACGCGATCATTTTTGCCGCCGGCAATGATCCGCGCCACATCCCGCCCTCGACGGACGCGCAGGCGCACCTGCTCCACGCCAATGCCGAGGCAGTGCCCGCCTTCACGCGCGCCGCGCGCGAAGCGGGCGTGAAGCGCGTGATCCAGCTCGGCAGCTTCTATCCGCAGGCCGCGCCTGGGCTTGAGGAGAATAATTTCTACATCCGCTCCCGCCGTCTCGCCTGCGAAGGCGCGCGCGCGGAGGCGCGGCCCGGCTTCGACGTGATCAGCGTCAACGCGCCATTCATGGTTGGCTCCGTGCCCGGCCTGTCGAGCATGATCTTCGAACCCTATGTCGCCTGGGCGGAAGGGCAGCTCCCCATCCCGGCATTTGCACCGGCGGGCGGCACCAACTTCATGTCCTTCCGCTCATTGAGCCAGGCGCTCGAAGGGGCGCTGCTGCGCGGCGAATCCGGCAAAGCCTATCTGGTCGGCGACGAGACTCTGAGCTTTGCCGACTATTTCGGCCTGTTCTTCAAGGCGGCCGGGAGCCCGGTGACGCTCGAAGCCCGCGACGAGGCGCATCCTTTGCTGCCGGACGTCGCAATCCCGCAGGGGCGCGGCAACTGGATCCGTTACGAGCCGGACGCGACGGAAACGGCGCTGCTCGGCTATGCCCGCAACGACGTCGCCAACGCAGTCGCCGAGGTCGTCGCGCAATATGGCAAGGCCAATGTCGCGGCTTGAGGACGAAGCGGCGCTCCGCGCGACGGCGGAACTCTACGCTGCCGGCGCCGATCGCCGCGACAAAGCGCTGTGGGCGCGCATCCTGACCGAGGATTGCGTGCTCGAAGGCCCTCATTTCCGTGTCGAGGGGCGCGACGCCAACCTTGCAAACATCGACCTTTTGGAGCGCATGTTCCTGAAGACCCAGCACCGCGTCCATAACCAGATGGTCACGGTTGACGGCGACACGGCGGAAGGCGAGACCTATTCCACCGCCGATCATCTGTCGGAAGCGGATGGCGAGCGGCGGCTGCTCTGCGGGACGATCCGCTATCAGGACAAGTGGCGGCGCGAGGGCGGCGAGTGGCGCTTCAGCCATCGCCGGCTGATCGTCGACTGGGAAGAAACGCGCGTGATCGGCCATGTCTAGGCCGCTCGAAGAGCAGACAGCGCTCATCACCGGCGGCAGCGGCGCGATCGCGTGCGCGGTGGCGACACTGCTCGCGAAGGACGGCGCGGCGGTGGTCATCACCGGCCGCCGCCTCGATGCTCTGAAACGCGCTCGCGACGCCATTCTTGCGGAAGCCCCCGGCGCACGGGTCGAACTGCAACCGGGCGATGCTACGGACGAAACCGATGTCCGGGCAGCGATCGAGGCGGCGCATACGATCGCCGGCAGGCTCGATATTGTCGTGGCAACGGTGGGCGGCGGCGGCTTCAAGCCGTTCCTTGCGCTGGAGGCGGAGGATATCCGCCGGGATTTCGACTATAATGTCATCAGCAGCTTTCTCGCGATCAGGCACAGCGCGCCGCTGATGGGGCCGGGCGGCTCGATCGTCTGCATTTCATCGACAGCGGCAAAGCTGCCTTTCGCCTATCTTGCCGGCTATCACATCGCCAAAGGCGCGCTCGAGGCGCTGGTGCGGAGCGCGGCGGAGGAATTGGGCGAAAAAGGCATTCGCGTGAACGCAGTACGGCCCGGCCTCACCCGCAGCGAATCGACTGGCCCGATGTACCAGATGCCCGGCCTGCTCGAAGCGTTCGAACCCGAATTCCCGCTGCGCCGGTTCGGCGAAGCGATCGATATCGCGCATGCGGTCCGCTATCTCGCCGGGCCGGAATCATCCTGGCTGACAGGCCAGAGCTTCGCCGTCGATGGCGGCAACGAGCTGCGCCGCAATCCCAATCTTGCTCCAATCTTCCAGACGGATCAGGTCTGAACGCCATGAACTTCTCCTTCACCGACGAACAGGCGATGATCGCGGAAACGGCGAAAGCCTTTTTCGACGAGAACGCGACCAGCGAACGCACCCGCGCCGCAATGGCCGGCGACGGCATCGACCGCGCGCTGTGGCACAGCTTCTGCCAGGAGCTTGGCCTGGCCGGCATCGCGCTTCCCGAAGCGCATGGCGGTTCCGGGCTCGGAATGGTCGAGTTCGCGATCCTCGCCGAAGCAGCCGGTGCGCAGGTCGCGGCGCTGCCGATGCTCGGCTCGATCGCCATGACCGCCCGCGCCATCGCGGCAGGCGGATCGGACGCGCAAAAGACCGAATGGCTGCCGAAGCTGGCTTCCGGCGAGACGATCGGCGCAGCATCGCTTTCCGCCTCCGTTTCGGAAGCGGATGGCAAGCTGACCGGCACGGTCGATTTCGTGCCGCATGGCGCCGTGGCCGACCTGTTCCTGATCGCGAACGATAGCGGTGCCTGGCTGATCGAGCGCGGCGCGGCCGGCGTCACCGTCACGCCGTCGATGACGATGGACCAGACCCGGCCTTATGCGCGCCTGACGTTGAACGAGGCACCGGCCGCACCGCTCGCCGATCCGCAAGCCGCGCTGCAGGCGGCACAGGAAGGCGGCTGGATCTGCGTAGCCGCCGAGGCGCTGGGCGGCGCGCAGGCGAGTCTGGACCGCACCGTCCGCTATTCGCTGGAGCGGGTGCAATTCGGCCGCCCGATCGGCAGCTTCCAGGCCTATAAACACCGCCTTGCCGACATGATGGTCGAAATCGAACAGGCCCGCTCCGCGGTTTATTGGGCCGCCTGCGCGGTCGATGAAGGATCGGAAGAAGCGCCGATCGCGCTCCATTCCGCCAAGAGCTTCGCGGCCGACACCTATTTCCGCTGCACCGGCGACATGATCCAGCTGCACGGCGGCATCGGCTTCACCTGGGAGCATGACGCGCATCTGTTCTTCAAGCGTGCCACCGCGATCCGCTCGATGCTGGGCGACAGCGCCTGGCACCGCGAGCAGGTCGCGCGCATGATCGGATTGGGAGAAGCGGCATGAAGCTCGGATTTTCGGCCGAGGACGAGGCGTTCCGCGCCGAAGCGGCGGACTGGCTGCACAGCCAGATGCACGGCGAATTCAGCGATCTGCGCGGCGTGATCGGCCTCACCGCTCATGCTGAGCGCCGCAAGGAATGGGAACGGAAGCTGGGCGAGGACCGCTGGTCGGTGATCGGCTGGCCCAGCCAATGGGGCGGCCGCGACGCGACGCTGGCCCAGCAGGTCATCTTCGCCGAGGAATATGCCCGATCCGGCGCGCCCGGTCGCATCGCGCATATGGGCGTCGAGCTGGCCGGCCCGACCATTCTCACCTTCGGCACCGAAGAGCAGAAGCAGCGCTTCCTCCCCGGCATCGCTTCCGGCGAGGTGCTGTGGTGCCAGGGTTATTCGGAGCCCAACGCCGGCTCAGACCTCGCCAATGTCCGCACCAAGGCGCGGATCGACCCGGCCACGAACGAATGGGTCGTCGACGGCCAGAAGATCTGGACCAGCCTCGCGCAGATCTGCGACTGGATCTTCGTCGTGACGCGGAGTGAAGAGGGCTCGAAAGGCCCAAAGGGCATCACTTTCCTGCTGATGCCGCTCGACCAGCCGGGGATCACGATCCGCCCGATCGAGCAGATCAACGGCGATGCCGAGTTCAACGAAACCTTCTTCGACGGCGCGCGCACCGCGGCCGAGAACCTGGTCAGCACGCCCGGAAATGGCTGGCAGGTGGCGATGGGCCTGCTGGCGTTCGAGCGGGGGGTGTCCACGCTCGGCCAGCAAATGGCGTTCCGCAACGAACTGGACGCGATCATCGCCGCCGCTAAGGCCAACGGTTCGGCGAAAAACCCGCTGATCCGTCAGCGCATCGCCAAGGCGGAGATCGGCCTCAGGCTAATGCGCTACGGCGCGATGCGGATGCTGAGCAACACCGATCATGCCCGGCCGGACGGCGCCGCGCTCACCTACAAACTCCAATGGGCGAGCTGGCGCCGCGCGCTCGGCGAGCTGGCGATGGACGTGCTCGGCCAGGCCGGCGAGGTCACGGACAGCGAGACCTATCACTTCCCGCTGCTGCCGAACCTGTTCCTCTCCTCGCGTGCTGATACGATCTATGGCGGCACCAACCAGATCCAGCGCAACATCGTCGCCGAACGCGCATTGGGTCTGCCGCGCGAGCCGCGCGGCGCCGCCTGATCAGGCGGGCTGGAACGCCCGCTCCCGGCCCAGCCAGCGGGACAGGAAATAGATCGCCATCACCACCGCCGATGCGGCAAGGATGGCGAGCACCGGGCTCGCGCCCGACCTGAGGCGGATCGGATCGAGCAGGAACTGGACGAGGAAGGGGCCGCCGAAAACGGCCCCTTTCATCACGCCGATCACACGCCCGCGATTGGCTTCGTCCGAAAGCTCGATCGCATAGATCATCAGGCTCGGGATCATCAGGCCGATACCAAGCCCTTCGATGCCGAGGCCGAGCGACACCGCGAACGGCGTCGGGCCGAATGCCATGACCGAAAGGCCGATCGCGCTCCCCACGGCAGCCAGCACGAAGGCCAGGTCGAGCGACACGAAACGCCGGATCCAGCCATAAGCAATGCTGACGATCACCACGGCCCCCGCGCCCGACAGCGCCGCGACCGCCCGGCCCGAGCTGCTCATCAGCCCGACCTCGACCATGCGGTGCGGAAGATAAGCGGCGGTGCCGGTCGCGATGCTGCCGGCGATCAGGCCGAAGCCAAGGATCGCCGGCATCAGGCGCAACGGAATGCCCAGCAACGGTCCTTTGTGAGACGCTGATCCGCTCGATCCGCCGCCCGCGATCCCGGCCAGGGCCAGCGCTGCCGCGACGAAGCCGATAGCGTAGATCGAAAAGGATGTCCGCCAGGCGGTGTCAGCGAGCAAGCCCGCGACGATCGACAGCGTCATGCCTGCAAGCGTGCCGAGCGCGGTGACGAGCCCGGACCAGAAATTGCGGCCGGCCGCGTCCCAGGCGTCACCGATCACGGCGTATGCGGCGGCGCCCATGGCGCCCAGCGCGATCCCGAGGATCAGCCGCCCCAGGATGACATGCTCCAACGAGCCCGCGAACATGATGCTGCACCCGGCGATCCCGTAGATCACGCCCGAGCAAACCATCACTTTGTGCCGGCCGAGCCGGTCGGCCAGCCAGCCACCAAGCGGCGAGCCGATCAGCACGCCCAGACCCAGGATGGTCAGCGCCATTGTCACGGTCACATATTCGGAGCTGGCGCCGAACTCATGCTCGATCTGCGGGAGGATCGGCGACAGGGTACCGTTAGCGACGCCGCTCATCATCCCGAAGGCGATCAGGGCAGCCCGGCCGAGCAGGCCGACGGAGACTCCGCCACTTGCGGCATTCGAATCCTGACGCATCGGCAATCCTTGATTTGCGTAGTAAATAGCGTATCTCAATACGCAACTGCCGGTCAACAGGCCCTTGGAGCTATAGGAGGCGTTAGGTGAGCCGCTGGGACGATATCCTTGCCGACCTCCAGCGCAAACGCGCCTTCGCCGCCACGATGGGCGGCCCGGAACGGCTGGAGCGTCATCACCGCGGGGGCAAGCTCGACGCCCGGCAACGCGCCGCAGCCCTGTTCGATGATGGCAGTTTCGTCGAGATCGGCGCGCTGGCGGGCAATCTCAGCGAAGACGGCGAGGTTCCCGCGCCCGCCGATGGCCTCATCGCGGGCTTTGGCCTTGTCGGCGGCCGCCCCGCCCTTGCGGGCGTTGAGGATTTCACTGTCATGGCCGGATCGATCGGCGATGCCGGAGCAGCGAAGCGATACCGGTTGACCCAGCTTGCCCGGCAGGAACGGGTACCGCTTGTTTTCATGCTGGAGGGCGCCGGCCACCGCCTCACCAACGCGCATGCGACGCCGGCGCCCAATGATCTGCAGGGTCTCGCCGAGCTGTCCGGGCTGGTTCCGATCGCCTGCCTGGTGCTTGGCGCCTCGGCCGGGCACGGCGCGCTGACCGCGCCCTTGTCCGACTTCGTCGTGATGACGGAGGCGGCCTCGATGTTCGTCGCCGGCCCGCCGATCGTGAAAGCCGCGATCGGCGAGAGCGTGACCAAGGAGCAATTGGGCGGGCCGCAGGTCCAGTTGGGCGCCGGCGTCGCGCATAACCTGGCCCGCGACGACACTGCCGCGATCGACATGGCGCGCACGTGGCTCGGCTATTTCCCGCCCAACGCCTGCGAGGGGCCGTCGCGTACCGAAGGGCCAGCGACGGCACCGCGCCGGCTGGATGCGATTCTGGATCTGGTCGATCCCGATCCGCGCGTGCCGTTCGATGCGCGGCGCCTGCTCGGTATACTGGTCGACGCGGAAAGTCTGTTCGAGGTTCAGCCGAGCTATGGCAGCGCGCTGATCACGGCGCTCGCGCGGCTAGGCGGGCGCAGCGTCGCGATCGTCGCCAACAATCCGGCCGTGGGCGCGGGCGCGGTCGACGCTGCGGCAGCGCAAAAGGCGGCACGGTTCATGGAAACCGCCGACGCCTTTCATCTGCCCGTGATATTCCTGGCGGACACGCCAGGCGTGCTGCCCGGCACCGCGTCAGAGCGTGCCGGTGCCTTGCGTCACGCCGCGCGCATGTTCGCGGTCCAGCACCGGCTGCTTGTGCCGAAGCTGCATGTAACCTTGCGCAAGGCGTTCGGCTTCGGATCGTCGATCATGGCGATGAACCCGTTCGACGGGCAGACGCTCAGCCTCGCCTTTCCCGCGATCAGCCTGGG
>JAFEEY010000053.1 GCA_018240865.1 Pseudomonadota bacterium
AGCGGCGCTGGAGAGGCTGATCGCGGCTCAGGCCGTCAAGGGCGTGGTGATCGGCTTGCCGCTCAACCTCGACGGCAGCGATTCGCCTCGCACGCAGTCGGTGCGTGCCTTCGCCCGCAACATGGAGCCGCTGGGCCTGCCCATCCTGCTTTGGGACGAGCGCTGGTCCACCCAGGCCGTCACTCGCACGCTGCTCGACGCCGACGCCAGCCGCGCGCGCCGTGCCGAATTGGTCGACAAGATGGCGGCCGCCTACATCCTTCAGGGCGCGATCGACGCGCTGATGATGGGTTGAAGCAGCGAGGCCAAGCGCAGCCATTGCAGACAGCCCCGCACTGACCTAGCCTCGACACGTCCGTCGTGCAGATTGGGGAGGCCGAACGTGTCCGACAATAAACCCGCCGAAGAAGTCGACGTCACCAAGGAATGGCGCGCGACGCAGGGCCAGAAGGCCGCCGCCACGCGCCTTCGTATTTTCGCTGCGATCGCCTGGGCTGTCGCGATAGGCGGCGAGATCACCGGGATCGTTCTGCTCCTCAAACATAAATTCGATCACGGCAACATGCCGCTGCTGATCGGCATCCTGGTCGGGATAGCGGTCTTCGCGATCGCCGGCAGTCTGATGTGGAAGGCCGCGAACAAGCATGATCCGGCCAGCCGGGCGGAGCCGTTCAAATTCTTCGTCCAGAACCAGCTGGGCGCGATCATCACGCTGATCGCCTTCCTGCCGCTGGTCGTCCTGATCTTCATGGACAAGGACATGGATCCGAAGAACAAGAAGATCGCCGGCGGCATCGGCGCCGGCCTGGCGGTGCTCGCCACGCTGATCGGGGTCAGCTGGAAGCCGCCCTCGGTCGAGCAATACACGCAGGACATGAACCAGTGCGCGGCCCAGATCAAAGCCAAGCAGCCGACCACGGCCTGCTCGCCCGAAGTCGCGTCGCAGGCGCAGGACATCGCCCGGGACTCCAAGACGGTGGCCGACGCGACGAAAACCGCTGAAAACCCCGCTGGCCAGGACGTCGTCTATTGGATCGCGCCCGAGAACGGCGCCAAGAAGTCCGCGACGCCGCACGTGTTCCACATCTGCCAGGGCGTGAGCCCGCTACGCGGCAAGACCGTCAACCACGGCTCCGTCACGGAAGCCTATGCCGAGAACGCCACGCGCATCACCAAGCAGATTCCAATGGAGCAGTCGCAGTGCGGCTTCGCCAAGGCAGGGGCAGAGACAAAGGCGGAATAAGCTAAATGCCTCTCCCCGGCGGGGAGAGGTCGAGTCAGCGCGGCAGCGCTGATCCGGGTGAGGGGGTTCGGCCTATCCGAATAGGGCGCGCGCCCTCCCCCCGTTCGCGCTCCCGCGCGAGTCGCGCTCTCCCGCCGGGAGAGGGGTTTTAGCGAAACCTGTCCGGCAGGTACGGCGCCGGATTTACCGCGCCGGCTCCCCGTCCAAGTAGGAGGTTGGCCGCCATTTTCGCCGCCGCGGGCGCGGTCTGGATGCCGAAGCCGCCTTGCCCGGCGCACCAGAAGAAGCGGAAGCCGGCCGGATCGAAGCCATAGACCGGCAGTCGATCGGGCGCGAACGAGCGCAGGCCGGCCCAGCGGCGCTCGACCCGGCGAATCGGCCAGCGCACGGCGCGTTCGAAGCGGTCGATGGCGATCGCCACGTCCAACTCTTCGGGCGCAGCGTCGCACGGATCGCACGGGGTTTCGTCGTGCGGGCTGAGCCAGAGCCGGCCGGCTTCGGGCTTGAAATAAAAGCTGCCGTCCATCGCCACGACAACCGGAAGATCGCCGGGCGCAGGCGGATCGACTTCGATCTGGGCGACTGTCCGCCGATAGGGCTGAAGGCCGATCGGCGGCACGCCGGCGATCCCGGCGACCTGGTCGGCCCAGGCGCCCGCCGCATTGACGAGGATGCCGACTTCGACCGATTCGCCGCCCGCCATCAGCCGCCAGCCGTCCGGCCCGGCCTGTGCGGCCTGCAAAGGGGCCGCGCAGCGCAGATCGGCCCCGCCCTGCCGCGCGATCTTCAGGAAGCGCTGATGGACGGCAGCGACGTCGATATCCCGGCAGCTAGGCATCCACAGCCCTTCGACCCATTCATCCGCCAGACCCGGCACGCGCGCCCGCAAGCGCTCGGGGGACAGGCGCTCCATCTCCACCCGTCCGGCGAATTCGATGACGAACCGGTCGAGCGCGGGCACATCCGCCGGACGGGCGAGATAGAGTTCGCCGCGCGGGCTCAGCGCGCCCATTTCGCGCAGCCAGGGGCCGGAGGCCGTGGTGAGCGGCTGGATCAGCGGGCCACCATAGGTTTCCGACCAAAAGGCGGCCGAGCGGCCGGTCGCATGGTAGCCGGGCTGATCCTCGGCCTCGAGCAGCAGCACCGAGACGTGACCGGCAAGCTCCGCCGCCAGACCGGCGCCGGCGATCCCCGCGCCGACGATCACGACCTCGTAGCGGTTCATGCGCGCGGCGCGCGGGCGTCGAGAAAGCGGCCGATCTCATCGAGCGCCGCATCGCGCACCGCGTCAGCCTCGCGCAGGATCTCGTGCGCCGATTCGGGGCCCCAGGTACGCAGCTTCGCATCGGGCAGCCGTGCCGACTGTCGCTCGATGGCGCGCGGATCGACCAGCCGGTCGGCCTTCGCTTCCAGCACCAGCATGGGCGTCGTGACCGATTCGATCTTACCCGGCTTCTCCAGCGCCAGCGTCGAGCGATAGGCGGCGGCGACCCAGGCCCAGCTGGGCGGGCCAAGCGCGATCTCGGGCTTTTCAGCTTTCCACCAAATCTCGTCCTCATAGCGATCGAGATCGTGGGTCAGCAGCGCCTGACGCGCGCGGTCCGGCACGCCGGGCCGCTCGTTAGTTTTCCAGGCGAGCCGCTTCGGATCGCCGATCCGGCACATCAGATGCGCGATCTTGGCGCCCAGCCACGGCCCGAACGGCGCGCTTTTCAATCCCAGCATCGGCGCAACCAGCACCGCGGCATCGGGGGCGATTCGTTTTTCGACGAGCGCGCGCAAGGTCAAATGCCCGCCCATCGAATGACTGACGATCACGTGAGGGCCCGGATCGGTGGCCGCCCACGCCGCGTAGAAAGCGGCAAGGTCTTCGATCCAGGGCGCGAAATCGTCGGCATGGCCGCAACGCGGGTTATCGGAGAGGCGCCCGGAACCGCCCTGCCCGCGCCAGTCGAAACTGGTGATCGACCAGCCGGCGCGATGCCAGCGATCAAAGGCTTCGAAATATTTTTCGAAAATATCGCCGCGCCCGCCCAGAAACAGCAGCGAACCCCGGCCGCCGTCCGAAGGCCAGGTGAAAGTACGCAGCGGCCAGCCGTCCGGCGCAGCCCAGGTTCCGAGTTTCGCCCCCGCCGGGACCGCGCGCCTGTCAAAGCTCATGGCCGCTGGTTACGGGTTCGCAAGGCTTGGCGTCTAGATGCCCTGGGCATGATGGCCCAAATCCTGCTCGCTCTTCTCGCCATATTGCTGCTCGTAGCGGCGGCAACGGACCTGAAATCGCGCGTCATCGCGAATCAGCTGAATCTCGCGGTTGCACTGCTCGCCCCGCTTTACTGGTGGGCGACGGGCATGGCGATGTGGCCGGATATGGCGCTGCAGCTGGGACTGGGCATCGCCGTCTTCGCCATTTTCGCCGGCCTGTTCGCGATGGGCTGGATGGGCGGCGGCGATGTGAAGCTGCTCGGCGCCCTCGCGCTCTGGCTGCCGATTATCCCCTTCATCAAGCTTCTCGTCATCATGTCGCTGTTGGGCGGCGCGCTGACTCTGATCGTCCTCGCCATCCACCGGGTCCGCAAGTTGAGCGCCAATCCGGAGATTCCATACGGCGTCGCGATCGCCATTGCAGGTTTGTGGGTCATCAGCGAACCGTATCTTAACCAGTTTGCTTGATGACGATTGCCGAGGGTCGTGGACCCGCATGCAGGAGTCGTCCGACGTGGATGTAAGAAAAATCGCTTTGCTGGTGGGCGCGCTGGTCATTGCCGCCGTCACCGCCGTGATGGCGCGGAGCCTCATCATCGGCTCCGGCAATCCCGCCCAGGCAGCATCGGGAGCAGCTCCCGTCGACGGGCCGCAGGTTCTCGTCGCGACGCGCGCGCTTCCGGTCGGCACGATCCTGCAGGCGGACAGCTTCCGCTACCAGCCCTGGCCGAAAGAGCTCGTCCAGGAAGCCTATTATGTGCAGGGTCAGGTGCCGGCGCCGCAGCCCGGCACGGTGGTGCGCTATGCGATCACCGCCGGCCAGCCGATCACCCAGGGCGCCGTGGTCAAGCCCGGCGATCGCGGCTTCCTCGCCGCGGCGCTCGGCCCCGGCATGCGCGCCGTTACGATCGCGGTCTCCGCACAGAGCGGCGTCGCCGGCTTCGTCTTCCCGGGGGACCGCATCGACCTGATGCTGACCCAGCAAGTGGAAGGCGGCGGCAACGGCCCGGCGCTGAAGGCGTCCGAGACATTCGTGCGCAATATCCGCGTACTGGCGACCGACCAGCGCACCGACAATGAGACCAAGGACGGCAAGACCGAGGTCAAAACCTTCTCGACCGTGACGCTGGAGGCGACGCCCCGCATCGCCGAGAAGATCGCGGTCGCCCAGTCGATGGGCCAGTTGTCGATCTCGCTGCGTTCGATCGCCGACAATAATGCCGAGCTGGAGCGGGCGATCGCTGCCGGCGAGGTCTCGGTTGGCGACAGCAAGGATCCGAAGGCCGAGCGGCAAATCCTGCTCGCGGTCGCTTCGCGCCCGGTCGACACTGACACCACGTTCGTTACCGGCGGCGACGTCTCGCGCTTCGCCCGCCGCACCGTCCCGGGCGTTGCCTCGGCCCCTGTCACCGCGCCGGCCACGCCGGTCGCGCCGGCGGCTGGCGGCAACATGTATCAGCCCGGTCCCGTCGTCAAAATCGCCCGCGGCAACGCGGTGACCGAAGTCCCGGTTGGGGGTCGTTAACATGCGCAAGATCAAGTTCATGACCGGTCCGGTCGCGGCAACGCTCGCCCTGATCGCCGCCGGCTCCGCCGTCCCCGCGCTCGCTGCGCCCCAGGGCAAGGCCCGCGTCGCGATGCTGCCGGCAGGCACGCAGCGCCCGACGACCGAGGTTCTGCTGTCGGTCGGCCAGGGCCAGCTCGTGACTCTGCCCGCCAGCGTCGCGAACGTCTGGACCTCGAACGAAAAGGTCGCCGACGTCTATGTCAGCAATCCGCGCCAGATCCATCTGTTCGGCAAGGAAGACGGTGAAGCGACAGTGTTCGCCACCACCGCGTCGGGCCAGGTCGTCTATGCGACCAACGTCCGCGTGAACCAGAACATCACGTCGCTGGACAAAATGCTGAAACTGGCTTTCCCAGACTCGGCGGTGACCGTGTCGACCGCCGGACAGCTGGCCGTCATCACCGGCACGATCGGTTCGCCCGAAGACAGTGCCGCTGTCGAACGGCTGGTGCTGACCGCGCTCAATCCCGGCATCAACGTTTCCGACGCGGCCACTCCGCTGAAAATGGGCGTGATCAACCGGCTGCGCACCGCAACGCCGCTTCAGGTCAATCTCCAGGTGCGGATTGCCGAAGTGAGCCGCGACCTGGTCAAGGAAATCGGTACGAACCTGCTGACCCGCGACCAGACCGGCGGCTTCATGTTCGGCATCGCCCAGGGCCGCAATTTCGGATCGATCGGCAATATCGACACATCGAAGCTGCCGACGGTGCCGGCGTCCAATTTCTTCCCCGGCGCGACGGGTACGATCCCGATCAATCCGGCAACCGGCCTGCCGCTCAACCCGCTCAATCCGGGCGCGCTCTATAACCTCAGCAGCCTCGGCCAGGGTGCGGGGCGCACCAACATCGCGCTGCTCGGCCGCCTGTTCGGCATCGACGTCGCCTCGGCGATCGACCTCGCGGAAACCGAAGGCCTTGTCTCGACGCTCGCCAACCCGAACCTGACCGCCCTGTCGGGCGAGACGGCAAGTTTCCTGGCCGGCGGCGAAATCCCGATCCCCCTGGCCCAGGGCCTCGGTCAGATCGGCGTCGAATATAAGCAATATGGCGTCAGCCTGGCCTTCACGCCGACGGTGCTGGCCGATGGCCGCATTTCGATGCGCGTGCGCCCGGAAGTCTCCGAGCTGACCTCGACCGGATCTGTCACGATCGCCGGCTTCCAGATCCCGGCGCTCACCACGCGCCGGGCGGAAACCACGGTCGAACTCGGTTCCGGCCAGAGCTTCATGATCGGCGGCCTGTTGCAGAACAAGCATTTCAATCAGATCGACAAGGCGCCGGGCCTCGGTGACGTGCCGATCCTGGGCAGCCTGTTCCGCTCCAGCCGCTTCCGCCGCAGCGAGACCGAGCTGATGATCATCATCACGCCGTATCTCGTAAAGCCCACCAATGGCACGATCCCGCTGCCGACCGACGGCTACAAGGCATCGACCGACGCCGCGCGCGTGTTCATGGGCAAGACCTTCGTCAGCGGCCCCAGCGAAGGCCGGCCGGTGCCGACGCTCGCCCCGCCGCAGACCCAGACCGCCCCCGGCCAGCCTGTCGGCGAAGCCGCGCCGGCGCCGCAGCTTCCATCCGCTTCGCCCAAGGGCAAGAAGCTGGCCGATGCGGCACCCGCCCCCGGCTTCTCGCTCAAGTGATGCGCGCGCCCAAGGAGACGATGATGAGCTTCAAATCCCTCCCGCTGATCGCCCTGGCGCTGGCGCTGCCGGCCTGCATGGGCACGGAAAATCGCGGCATCGAATCGGTGCATCAGCCGGTCGTGCAGCGCACCGACTATGTGATTGACCTGACCACCAACGGCTATGGCCTCGCCACCGGCGAGCGCGAACGGCTGGATGGCTGGTTCCGTTCGATCGACCTCGCTTACGGCGATCGCGTCGCCGTCGACGATCCCAGCGGCTCCGGCGCGGCGCGGGCCGATGTGCAAGCGCTGCTCGGCCGACGCGGCCTGGCGCTGACCGGCGCCGCCCCGGTGACTGCCGGTGCGATCGCGCCCGGCACGGCTCGCGTCGTCGTCAGCCGCGCGGCCGCGAGCGTGAAAGGCTGCCCGGACTGGAGCCGCCCGTCGTCGCCTGATTTCACCAGCTCGACGATGTCGAATTATGGCTGCGCCTCCAATGCCGCGCTCGCCTCGATGGTCGCCGATCCCCTCGATCTCGTGCAGGGCCGCGAAGGGGCGACCGCGATCGACACGATGACCGCCAGCAGGGCGATCAAATCCTATCTCGAGACCGCTCCCACCGGGAAGCAGGGCCTCAAGAACGAACGTACCGGCAAGGGAAATTGACATGAACGCACCCTGGAGCCCCACGCGGTCCGCGAGCTTGCGCGATCCCTTCGTCGCCTATGTCTGCGACGACGGCGCCGCCGACGCGATCCGCCCGATCGCGGTCGAAATGGGCTGGTCGCCGGAGAAGGTGCTGCGCGGCGGCCTGCGCGCAGCCGTGCAGAATCTGGCGGTGTCGGCAAGCCCGAACATCCTGCTGGTCGACCTGTCCGAAACGCGCGACCCCTTGAACGAGATCAACGCGCTGGCAGAGGTGTGCGAGCCCGGCACGGTGGTGATCGCGATGGGCATGACCAACGATGTCCGCCTGTATCGCGACCTCGTGGTCAGCGGCATCCAGGATTATCTGCTGAAGCCCCTGCACGCGGATCAGCTGCGCGACAGCTTCGCATCCGCCCAGGCGGTGTTCAACGCGCCCAAGCATGTCGAAGCGGCCGCGGACCGGCCGCATCTGATGACCGCGGTCATCGGCGCGCGCGGCGGCGTCGGCGCCTCGACCGTCGCGGCGTCGCTCGCCTGGCTGTTCGGCGACAAGGATGCGCGCTCGACCGCGCTCCTCGACCTCGACGTGCATTTCGGGACCGACGCGCTGGCGCTCGATCTCGAACCCGGCCGCGGCCTCACCGATGCGATCGAAAATCCGAGCCGCATCGACGGCCTGTTCATCGAACGCGCATTGGTGCGCGTGAACGAGAGGCTGGCCGTGCTTTCGGCCGAGGCGCCGATCAATCAGCCGCTGATGACCGACGGCTCGGCCTTTTTCCAGCTTCAGGAAGAAATCCGCGCGGCCTTCGAATGCACGGTGATCGATTTGCCCCGCCACATGCTGGTGCAGCACCCGATGCTGGTGCAGGATCTGAACGCGGTCGTGCTCGTCACCGAAATCACGCTGGCGGCGGCACGCGATTGCATCCGCTTCCTGTCCTGGTTCAAGAGCCATGCGCCGCAAGCCTCGGTCATCGTCGTCGCGAACAAGGTGGCGTCGAGCGGCGTGCCGGAACTGAGCCGCAAGGATTTCGAGGCTTCAATCGAGCGCAAGATCGACTTCGTGCTGCCGCTCGACCAGAAGCTTGCCGCCCAGGCGGCGAAGCTGGGCAAGCCGGTCGCCGAAGCGGGCAAGAACGCGAAAGTCGGCCAGGCACTGCATGCACTGGCGGGCCGCCTGATCGCCGCTTCCAGCGACGGCGAGGATGCGCCGGAGACCGGCGGCACGTCGCTGCTCAGCAAGCTTGGCAGTCTGAAGGTCAAACTCCCCAAGAAAAAAGCGTAAAGGGGTCATAGCGGCGATGTCGCAGCTCTTCTTCCTCCTGCTCGGCGCAGTGGTGACACTCGCCCTGCTGCTCGTCGCCTTTTCGGGCCCGTCGGGCAATAAGGCCCAGAAGCGGCGGCTCGAAGGCCTGCGCGACCGGCATCGCAACGCGATGTCGATGTCGGCGGAAGAAAAAATGCGGCGCATCACCGCCGCGCGCGACACGAAGATGGACAGCTTCGCGGCGCGCTTCCTGCCCAACCCCGCGCTGCTGAAAAAGCGGCTGGCGATGACAGGCAAGGACTGGTCCGTGGGCCAATATGCGATGGCCAATGCCGCGATCGCGCTGGCGATCGGTCTTGTGCTGGAAATGAAAGGCGCGCCGATCCTGCTGTCGCTGCTCGGCGGCCTGATGGTCGGCCTCGGCCTGCCGCACATGGCGATCGGCTTCCTCCTCAAGAAGCGCGTGCAGAATTTCACCACCCGCTTTCCCGACGCGATCGAGCTGCTGGTGCGCGGCCTGCGCGCCGGCCTGCCGATCTCCGAAACGCTGGGCGTCGTCGCGTCCGAGCTGCCGGGTCCGGTCGGCGAGGAATTCCGGATGATCACCGACAAGATGAAGATCGGCCGGACGATGGAGCAGGCGCTTCAGGAGACCGCCGATCGCCTGGGCACGCCGGAATTCCAGTTCTTCTGCATCACTCTCGCCATTCAGCGCGAGACCGGCGGCAATCTGGCGGAAACGCTCAGCAACCTCGCCGACGTGCTGCGCAAGCGCGCGCAGATGAAGCTGAAGATCAAGGCGATGTCCTCGGAATCCAAGGCGTCGGCCTATATCGTCGGTTCGCTGCCGTTCATCGTCTTCGGGCTGATCTGGTTCATCAACAACGACTATATGGCGAACTTCCTGAAGGATGAGCGTCTGATGGTCGCGGGCCTTGGCGGCCTGGTGTGGATGGGCATCGGCGCCTTCATCATGGCCAAGATGGTCAATTTCGAGATCTGACGCGATGGATACTCCCACCACCGGCCCGACCGTTCTTGGCATCGACGTTCTCTGGGCGGCGACGTTGCTCGCCGGCGTCGCGACTTTCATGGTGCTCGTCGCGCTCTACGCGATCATGACGGTGAAAGACCCGATGGCACGGCGCGTGAAGGCGCTGAACGATCGCCGGGAACAGCTTAAGGCGGGCATCACCGCCTCGACCTCGAAGCGGCGTGCAAAGCTCAATGCCCGCAACGAGACGACCGATCGGATGCGCTCGCTGCTCGGATCGCTCAAAGTCCTGCAGGACGAGCAGCTGAAGGCGGCGCAGATCAAGCTGATGCAGGCTGGCATCCGCTCCAAGGATGCTGCCGTCGCCGTCATTTTCGGCCGGATGATGCTCCCGATCATCTTCGGCATCGGTGCCGTGGTGATGATTTACCTTGTCGACTATTTCCCCGACTGGAGCCCGTTCAAGCGGTTCATGGCGACCGCGGCGGCGTTGATCGGCAGCTACAAGGCTCCGGATATCTACCTGAAAAACAAGATTTCCAAGCGCAGCGACGCGATCCGCAAGGGCCTGCCCGACGCGCTCGATCTGCTCGTGATCTGCGCCGAAGCTGGGCTGACCGTCGATGCCGCGTTTGGTCGCGTCGCGCGCGAGCTGGGCAAGGGCTATCCCGAGCTTGGCGACGAGTTCATGCTGACCTCGATCGAGCTGGGCTTCCTGACCGAGCGCCGCCAGGCGTTCGAGAATCTCGCCACCCGCGTCGACCTGGACGCCGTCCGCGGCGTCGTCACGACGATGATCCAGACCGAGAAATATGGCACGCCGCTCGCCTCCGCGTTGCGCGTGCTCTCGGCCGAATTCCGCAACGAGCGGATGATGCGTGCCGAGGAAAAGGCCGCGCGGCTGCCGGCGATCATGACCGTGCCGCTGATCTGCTTCATCCTGCCGGTGCTGTTCATCGTCATCCTGGGCCCGGCCGCCTGCTCGATCGCCGACAACTTCAAGTGACGCAAACCCTCTCCCCGGCGGGGAGAGGGAAAGAATGCGGGCTTCGGTCGTTTCTCCCCCGCAATAAGGGAGAGAGTGCCGTGGTGACGTTTACGCCGACCCAGTGGATCATCCTGCTGCTGGTGCTCATACTCGGCTGGGTGCTGGGCATGATGTCCCGCTCCGGCGGTGCTAGGTGGAGGCGCGAGCTGGCTGCCGAGCGCGAGCTGCACGCTGCTACGCGCCGCGACTATGAAGCGCGCATCGCCGAACTGGAACGCGAGCGCGTCCGCGACCTGCCGCCTGAGCGCCGCTCCGCGATCGACAATCTGGATTTGCGGAGACCTTGACCCATCCGGCTTGCCTGAGCTTGTCGAAGGCTTCCCTTCTTCTTGAATCGCCGAGGTCAAGAAAGGGAGGGCTCCGACAGGCTCAGCCAAGGCGGAGTTTAGGTGCCTATTGTCTAAGCGCCGCCTGCGCCGCCGCCAGTCGTGCGATCGGCACGCGGTATGGGGAGGCGCTGACATAATCGAGCTTCACGCTTTCGCAGAAGGCGATCGAGGCGGGGTCGCCGCCATGTTCGCCGCAAATGCCGAGCTTGATGTCGGGCCTTGTCGCGCGCCCACGTTCGGCGGCGAGCTTGATGAGTTCCCCCACGCCTTCGACATCGAGGCTGACGAACGGATCGCGCGCGAAAATGCCCTTGTCGACATAGGTTGTCAGGAAGCGGCCAGCATCATCCCGTGACACGCCCAGCGTGGTCTGGGTCAGATCGTTTGTGCCGAAGCTGAAGAACGCGCCGACCTCGGCGATCTCGCCCGCCTTCAAGGCCGCACGCGGCAGCTCGATCATCGTGCCGACGAGATAGGCGATGCGCCGGCCTTTCTCTGTGAACACGGCCTCGGCGGTGCGGTCGATCACGTCCTTCATCAGCTCCAGCTCGCGTTTCGTCGCGACGAGCGGGACCATGACTTCGGGGATCGGCGCCTGGCCGGTCCGATCGGCGACATCGACCGCCGCCTCGAAGATCGCACGCGCCTGCATCTCGTAGATTTCGGGGTAAGTAACGCCCAGGCGGCAGCCGCGATGGCCGAGCATCGGGTTGAACTCGTGCAGCTCTGCCGCCCGGCGCTTCAGCGCCTCGACGCCGACACCCGCTGCTTCCGCAACTTCGGCGAACTCGGCTTCCTCATGCGGCAGGAATTCGTGCAGCGGCGGATCGAGCAGGCGGATCGTGACCGGGAGCCCCGCCATGATCTCGAAGATGGCAGCAAAATCGGCGCGCTGTTCAGGGAGCAGCTTATCGAGCGCGGCCCGCCTGCCCTTCTCCGTATCGGCGAGAATCATCTGACGCACGGCGGTGATGCGCGCGGCGTCGAAGAACATATGCTCGGTGCGGCACAGGCCAATGCCTTCCGCGCCGAAATCGCGCGCGGTGCGGCAATCGGCGGGCGTCTCGGCATTAGTGCGGACTTTCAGGCGGCGCACCTTGTCCGCCCAGACCATCAGCGTGCCGAAATCGCCGGCCAGCTCCGGCTGCACGGTCGGCACCGCGCCCGCCATCACTTCGCCAGTCGCGCCGTCGATCGTGATGACATCGCCTTCATTGATCGTGCGATTGCCGACCCGGAAGACTTTTGCCTTGGCGTCGATCGCGAGCGTGCCGGCGCCGGACACGCAGGGCCGGCCCATGCCGCGCGCGACGACCGCGGCGTGCGACGTCATGCCGCCACGCGCGGTCAGGATGCCGCGCGCCGCGTGCATGCCGTGAATATCCTCCGGCGACGTCTCGATGCGGACAAGGATCACTGCGTCGCCCAGCTCCGCGCGCTTCTCCGCCGTGTCGGCATCGAACACCACCGCGCCGGAGGCGGCGCCGGGCGACGCCGGCAGCCCTTTGGTCAGCACATCGCGCGGCGCCTCGGGATCGAGCGTCGGGTGCAGCAGCTGATCGAGCGCTTGCGGATCGACGCGGCCGACCGCCTCGCGCTCGCTAATCAGCCCCTCATTCGCCATATCCACCGCGATCTTCAGCGCCGCCTTGGCGGTGCGCTTGCCGGAGCGGGTCTGCAGCATCCAGAGCGTGCCGCGCTCCACGGTGAACTCGATATCCTGCATGTCGCGGTAGTGCGTTTCGAGGAGATCGAACACGCGAGCGAGCTCGGCAAAGGTCTCCGGCATCGCCTCTTCCATCGAAAGCGGCTTGGCCCCCGCCGCCTCGCGCGCGGCGCGTGTCAGGTACTGCGGCGTGCGGATGCCGGCAACGACGTCTTCGCCTTGGGCATTGATCAGGAACTCGCCATAATAAGCGCGCTCGCCGGTCGAGGGGTTGCGGGTGAAGGCGACGCCGGTGGCGCTGGTTTCGCCCATATTGCCGAACACCATCGCCTGCACATTGACGGCGGTGCCCCAATCGCCCGGAATGCCGTTCAGGCGGCGATAGACCTTGGCGCGATCCGATTCCCACGAGCCGAACACCGCGCCGATCGCGCCCCAGAGCTGATCGTGCACGTCCTGCGGGAAGGGCTTGCCCCACTGCGCCTCGACCAATTTTTTGTATTCGGCGACCAGCGCCTTCCAGTCGGCAGCGGTCATGTCGGTGTCGAGGAAATGGCCCTGGTCTTCCTTGGCGACTTCCAGCGCTTCCTCGAAACTGCCGTGATCGAGGCCCAGCACAACGTCCGCATACATCTGGATAAAGCGGCGATAGCTGTCCCAGGCGAAACGCTCATCGCCTGAGGTGGCGGCCAGGCCTTCGACCGTCTGGTCGTTGAGACCCAGGTTCAACACCGTATCCATCATGCCCGGCATCGACACGCGCGCGCCCGAACGGACCGAGACGAGCAACGGCTCGGCGGGATCGCCGAAGCGCTTGCCGGTGACCGCCTCGATATGGGCGACGCCGTTCGCGACCTCGGCCTTCAGGCTATCGGGGAAGCGCTCGCCCTGATCGTAATAAAGCACGCAGACGGGCGTGCTGATCGTGAATCCGGGAGGCACCGGCAGGCCGATCGAGGCCATGCCGTCCAAATTGGCGCCCTTGCCGCCGAGCAGGTTCTTGTCGCCGTTGCCTCCGTCCGACACTCCGCCGCCGAAGCGGTATACGTACTGCGTCATCAAAACCCCTTCAGCGTGCCGAAAGTCACGAAAGTCACACCATCCTGCGAGGGAGCGATCACCCGTCTGCCACCTTCACCCTTTCGCTTCGAGCGAAGTCGAGAAGCCCCAGCGCAGGCGTTTCTCGACTTCGCTCGAAACGAACGGAGATTGGTGCGTCACGGTTAGCCCTCGATCCGCGAGAAATCGGCGACCTGGTGCACCGCGTCGCGCATGCGGGCGAGCAGGTTCAACCGCGCCTCCCGTTTGGCGGGATCGACGTCGTTGACCGTCACTTTCTCGAAAAATGCATCCACAGGCCCGCGCAGGCTCGCCAGTGCCGCCATAGCTCCCTCGAAATCCTCCGCCGCGATCGCCGCCCGCGCGCGCGGCTCGGCCGAATCGAGCGCCGCGACCAGCGCCTGTTCCTCGGGCTCGGGCGTGTAGGACAGTGAAAAATCCTCTGAGGGCGTGAAGCTCTCCTTCTTCAGGATATTCGCGGCGCGCTTATAGCCGGCGAGCAGGTCGCGGCCTTCGGCGGTTTCGACAAAGGATTGCAGCGCGCGAACGCGGGCGAGCAGGCGGACGAGATCATCCTCCCCGCCCAGCGCGAACACCGCGTCGATCAGGTCGTGGCGGACGCCAGCCTCGCGCTGCTGGACCTTGAGACGGTCGGCGAAGAAGTCGAGGACGTCCCGACTGACAGCGCTGCGCAAGGGAAAGCGCAGGCCGTTATCCAGAACAAGCGCGATGACACCCAGCGCGGAACGGCGGAGCGCAAACGGGTCTT
Organism: Pseudomonadota bacterium; assembly: GCA_018240865.1. GTDB lineage: Bacteria > Pseudomonadota > Alphaproteobacteria > Sphingomonadales > Sphingomonadaceae > Sphingomonas_B. The sequence goes on from JAFEEY010000053.1 coordinate 14,422, forward strand.
TCGAACCGCTCGGCTTCAGATCGACGCCGAAAAACTGCGTGATGCTATCCAGCTTGTCCGCGAGGCTGACCGCGACCGTCACCGGCGCGGTGGGCACGTCATCGCCTTGGCCGACCGGCTTGTAATGATCGCGGATCGCGTCGGCGACGGCGTTCGGATAGCCTTGGGCGCGGGCATAATAGCCGCCCATCACGCCCTGCAGCTCGGGGAACTCGCCGACCATGCCAGTGACGAGATCGGCTTTGCACAGGCGGGCGGCATCATAGGCAAGCTGCGCCAAATCATCGCTCGTCCCGAGCGAAGTCGAGGGGCGCGTCTCCGAATCAGCGTCTGACGCCCCTCGACTTCGCTCGGGACGAGCGGAGATGGTAGCGCTGGAGGGATTTGAACCCCCGACAATGCCCTCTTCCACCAGCCAGCGTGCGAGCTTGGCGACGCGCTCTACCTTATCCGCCACGGTGCCGAGCTTTTCGTGGAAGACGATCTGGCTCAGTTTCTTCGCCTGCTCCTCTAGCGGAACCTTCAGATCCTGTTCCCAGAAGAATTTCGCGTCCGACAGCCGCGCGGCGAGGACTTTCTGGTTGCCAGCGACGATCGCCGCGCCGCCGTCATGCGCCTCGATATTGGCGGTGCAGACGAAATTGGGCGCGAGGATCAAATCCTCCCCGGCACGGGGAGGGGGACCGTCAGCCGCAGGCTGATGGTGGAGGGGGCCCGCCGCCGGCACATTGCCCGGGGCCCCCTCCACCGGCTGCGCCGGTCCCCCTCCCCGTGCCGGGGAGGATTTCAAGACCGCGAAATATTTCTGGTTGGTCGCCATGGTCAGCCGGATGACCTCGGGCGGCACCTCCAGATAGGCGGGGTCGAAGCTGCCGAGCAGCGGCACCGGCCATTCGGTGAGGCCGGCATTTTCCTTCAAGAGCGCCTCGTCGCGGACGAGGGTGAGGCCGGCGTTCGCAGCGGCCGTCGTCGCGGCGGTGGCGATGATGCTCTCGCGCTCGGCCTGATCGACGATCACATGGCAGGCGCGCAGCTTCGCGGCATAATCCTCGGCCGAGCCGATCGTGATACGGCCGGGGTGATGGAAGCGGTGGCCCACGGTTTCGGCGCCGCTCGCGATGCCGTCGATCTCGAAATGCACGACTTCGCCGCCCAGCAATGCGACGATGCTCTGGAGCGGGCGCACCCAACGCAGGCTTTCAGTGGACAGCGACGCCGCGCCCCAGCGCATCGACTTCGGCCAGGGGAAAGCGCGGACGATCGCCGGGATCGCCTCGGCCAACACCTCGGCGGTGGCGCGGCCGGGCTTGTCGATCACCGCGAACCACACGCCGTCGCGGTCGGTGAGCTGGTCCTGAGTAAGGCCGGTTTTGCGGAGGAAGCCTTCCAGCGCCTGGGGCGGTGCCGAGGTGCGCGGGCCTTTCAGCTCCTCGCTGACCGCTTCGGTCCGGTCCGGCAAGCCGCGCGCGATGAGGGCGAGGCGGCGCGGCGTCGAAAAAGTCTCGATCGCCGCGGCCTTGAGACCCGCTTTCGCCAGTTCGCTCTCGAACAGCCGCGCGAGATCGCCCCGCGCCTTCTCCTGCATCCGCGCGGGGATTTCTTCGGACAGGAGCTCGAGCAGGAAATCAGCCATTGAGGAAAACCGAAAATGCCTCGCTCGTCCCGAGCGCAGTCGAGGGGCGCTGGCACGGGCTCATCACATACGCCCCTCGACTATGCTCGGGACGAGCGTAAATGGCGGGATCGGGCAAAATCACGCCGTCCACCCGTTCTTTTCCATCCAGGCGGCGCAAGCGCCTTTGGCGAGATCGCGGACGCGACCGATATAGGCCTGGCGCTCGGCGACTGAGATGACGCCGCGCGCCTGCAGCAGGTTGAAGACGTGGCTGGCCTTGATCGCCTGCTCATAGGCGGGGATCGGCAGCTTTTTCTCCAGGCAATTCTCGCATTCGGCGGTCGCCTTGCGGAACAGGTCGAACAGCGCTTCGGTGTTGGCGACCTCGAAATTCCAGATCGACATCTCGATCTCATTCTCGAGGAACACGTCGCCATAAGTGACGCCGCGGCCGTTGAAGTCGAGATCGTACACCCGGTCCACATTCTGGATGTACATGGCCAGCCGCTCGAGCCCGTAGGTCAGCTCACCCGCCACCGGCTTGCAGTCGAAACCGCCCATCTGCTGGAAGTAGGTGAATTGAGTGACTTCCATGCCGTCGCACCAGACTTCCCAGCCCAGGCCCCAGGCACCGAGGGTGGGCGATTCCCAATCGTCCTCGACGAAGCGGATGTCGTGCTTCAGCAGGTCCATCCCGATCGCCTTCAGGCTGCCCAGATACAGTTCCTGCAGGTTGGGCGGGCTCGGCTTCAGGATCACCTGATATTGGTAATAATGCTGCAGCCGGTTCGGGTTCTCGCCATAGCGCCCGTCGGTCGGGCGGCGGCACGGCTGGACGAACGCCGCGTTCCACGGATCGGGGCCGAGCGCGCGCAGCGTCGTCGCCGGGTGAAAAGTGCCGGCGCCCATTTCCATGTCATAAGGCTGGAGGATCAGACAGCCCTGCTCGCTCCAGTAATTATGGAGGCGCAGGATCAGTTCCTGAAAGGACGGGGCGCGGGCGTCGGTCAAAGCGTTTCGCACCTGCACAATGCGGCGCGCGGAATCAAGCCGCCTTCCCCTCTCCCCGGCGGGGAGAGGGCGACTCGCCGGCAGGCGAGCGGGGTGAGGGGGCTCGGCGTTCGAATTACGGACTCAGAACCCCCTCAGCCGGATCAGCGCTGCCGCGCTGACTCGACCTCTCCCCGCTGGGGAGAGGTGAACTTCAGAAATTGCTCTCCGCGTCGAGGTGATCGCGCTGGCGCTTCAGCTCTTTCTGGCGGCGGCGTTCTTCCTTGGCGCGCTGCTCGTCCGCTTTGCGCTCGGCGCGGCCGCGTTTTTCGTCCGCCTCCGACTGGCTGGTCGTGAGCTTGTCCGCCGTCCAGCCGACCGCCTTCACCGGCATGGTCGCGACATTGGCGGCGGTGCGGACGAGACAGCCGCCGAGCAGCAGCGGCAGCAGGACAAGAATGGTACGCATGGCGGCCCCATTATTTTATCAACTTGGCGGGAAGGCTAAGCGGGTGCACCTTCACCGGGGATGAACATGGGGGATGGGCACATGGACGTCACATTGATCACCGGCGCCTCCGCAGGACTCGGTGAAGGCTTCGCCAAGGCGCTGGCGGCGAAAAAGAAGAATCTGCTGCTGGTCGCGCGGCGCGAGGAAAGGCTGGCTACGCTCGCCGTGCAGCTGGAGCGGGCGTGCAATGTATCGGTGAAGACGATCGCGGCCGATCTCTCGGCCCCGGACGGGGCGGAGAAACTGATGAAGGAAGTCGATCAGCGCGGGCTCATAGTCGAGACGCTGATCAACAATGCTGGCTTCGGCGCGCGCGGCGCCTTCGCCGATCTGAGCCTTGCCGCGCAGCGCGAGATGATCGCGCTCAACTGCACCGCCTTGATGGAGCTCAGCCACCGCGTGCTGCCGGGCATGATCGAACGGAAAAGCGGCGGCATCCTGAATGTCGCTTCCACCGCCGCTTTCCAGCCGGGGCCGTGGATGGCCGTCTATTACGCGACCAAGGCGTTCGTGCTGAGCTTTTCCGAGGCGCTGCACGAGGAAGTGCGGGAACATGGCGTCAAGGTGGCGGCGCTCTGCCCGGGGCCGACGCGCACCGAATTCGCCGATGTGGCGGGGATGACGGATAGCGCGTTGTTCAAGCGCTTCGGGGCGCCCGCCGAGGCCGTGGTGCGCGACGGCCTTGCCGCTTTGGAGCATAATCAGGCGGTCAAGGTTTCAGGCGCGCTCAACCTGATGATGGCGGAATCGATCCGCTTCACGCCGCGCGGCCTCGCTCGCCGCATCGCCGGCGGGATGCAGAAAGCGCGGCAGGGATAAATCACGTCGCCGGAGGTTCTGGAGGCAGGTCAGCTGAATCAAAACCGGGCTTGGCTGAGCTTGTCGAAGCCTTCCTTTTTCTTCGAACTCGATGGTTCAAGAAAGAAGGCAGGCCTTCGACAAGCTCGGCAAGCCGGCATAGAGGATCGCGCTTAACTCACTGCCCGTCGTCGTTCGGGATTTCGCCGTTCGCGCGGGCACGGCGTTCCTCGCGGGCCTGGCGGAGCATCTGCTGATAGCAGCCGGTCCAGCCGCCGGCGCCGGACGGGGTGCAGCTGTTGGTGCCCGACGCGCCGACATATTCCATGCTGCGCGCGCGCGATGCCCAGCTCTGGCTTTCGGGGCTGGGTGCGATGCGGCGAAGCTCCTGCGGGATACGGTAGCGCTCTCCCTCTGAGCGGCGGACGCAGATCGTGTCGCGCGGACAGGCGTCATTGCCGAAAATGACCAGCACCTGCTCGTTCGAATTGCGCTGGGCGAAGGCGGGAGCGGTCGGCACCAGCGCGGGCGCGGCGATCGTGGCCGCCGCCAGCGCCATTCTGATGATCTTGGACATGGATTTACGCTCCCTCAGATTCGTTTGGACAAGGCGATCGCGGCGCGGCAGCCGAGCCGGATCGCGTGATACATGACGGGATAGGCCGGCGCTTTTTCGGCGCCCGCCGCCAGCGCCGCGTCGCGGTGCGCGACTTCGTCGGCGCGGAATTCGGCGATCATCGCGGACAGCTCGGGGTCACTGTCGCCCAGCTGATCGAGCTGCTGGCCGTAGTGCCGGTCGATCTCGGTCTCGATCGCCGCCGTGCAGGCCATCGCCGCCTCCGGGCCGATCGCGGCAGTGACGGCACCGAGGGCGAAGCCCGCGACCTTCCATACCGGCTGCAGCGCGGTCGGACGCACGCCGCGCTCATTAATCAGCGCGTCGAAGCGGCGGCGATGCTCTTCTTCCTGGGCGGCCATGCCGGCGATGGCGCGGCCGGCCTTGGCGCGGTCGCCCAGCACGGCGAGCTGGCCGGCATAGATCCGGGTCGCGCCATATTCGCCGGCCTGGTCGACGCGGAGCATCGAGGCGGCATCGGGCCTGGGATCGCCTGGTTTCATCGCGCCGTCCCTTTCCGTCCCAGCGACAACGCCCAGATGGCGATCGCGGCGGCAAAGGAGAAGAGCGCGTTGAAACCGGCCAGCGAGATTCCGCCGAGCGTCCATTGCGGCTGGTCGCAACGGATGACCGGCGCGGCCATGATCTGCTTCAAAAGGTCCGCGGCGTTCGCGGCCGAGGGACCACGCGAACAGGTCGTCACACCTTCCCACCATTTATATTCGACACCGGCGTGGAAGACGCCGATCGCGCCCGAGACCGCGATCGCAAGGCCCGCAAGCACGACCAGCGCGCGCGACCAGCGCGGCTGCCCGGAAACGCCGTAAGCAAGGATAGCCAGCGCGATCGCCGCTTCATGCGGCCAGCGCTGCCAATAGCACATCTCGCACGGGTGCAAGCCGCCGAGATATTGCGAACCGAGCGCGCCGCCGAGCAGGATGGCGGGCGCGGCGAGGGCGATCAGGCGGGCTTTGGCGAGTGCGGACAAGCTTCTTCAAACCTCCGGCTTGGCTGAGCTTGTCGAAGCCCTGCCCTTCTTTCTTACGCACTAAGAAGAAAAACAGGCCTTCGACAAGCTCAGGCAAGCCGGGATGTGGGCGCACCCCGGCTTAACGGGAGCTTGCTAAGTCTTACTTCGCCCGCGACGCGGTCTGGATCGCAGGCAGCTTATTGAGCCGCGCGATC
>JAFEEY010000054.1 GCA_018240865.1 Pseudomonadota bacterium
GCGTGCCTGGCTGGACAAGGCAGCGGCGGAAAAACCGGAAGCCGAACTACTGGAGGCGCGGCTGGCGCCCGATATGCGGGCGCTGCCCTTCCAGTATCAAACCGCTTCGGACGCCGCGAAGAACGCCGTGGCACGTCTGGTCGGCATCGAAGCACCGTCGATGCCGGACACCGAAACGAGCTTCGCGGAGCTGGGTGAGCGGTGCGACAAGACCATCGCATTCGTGAAGAGCGTCGATCCCGCAGCCTTTGCCGACAGCGCCGGCCGCACGGTCGAGCTGCGTTTCCCGAACGGCATGGGCTATCGCTTCACGGGGCAGGACTATCTGACCGGCTTCGCGCTGCCGAATTTCTTCTTCCACGTAACGACCGCTTACGCGATCCTGCGCGCGGCCGGCGTCAGCCTCGGCAAGCCCGATTTCCTCCAGCATCTGGGCTCGCCCAACCTGCAGCCGGATGCCTGAAGCTCCCTCCTTCGTCATCCCGGCGAAAGTCGGGATCCCGCTTCTTCCTCTTCGTGCCCTTTGTGTTCTTCGTGCGAGATAAATGGGACTCACACAAAGACATGAAGAGGGAACCTGGGTTCCCGCTTTCGCAGAAATGACGAAAATAGGCCGCATGTGCAGCCCTTGATCCACTGCCTCTATCCGCCCAAATGGGCGCCATGCTGATCGAGACCGAAACCACGCCCAATCCTGCGACGCTCAAATTCCTGCCCGGACGCCCGGTGATGACCGGCGGCACGCGCGATTTCGCGACGCCGGAGGAAGCCGAGGCTTCGCCGCTGGCCGAGGCCTTATTCGGTCTGGGTGATGTGGAAGGGGTCTTTTTCGGCAGTGATTTCGTCTCCGTCACCGCCGCGCCGGGCGCGGAATGGCGCGATCTCAAACCCGATGTGCTGAGCGTGCTGCTCGATCATTTCTCCGGTGATATGCCGCTGTTCAGAGCGGGAAGCGCCGCCGGCATAGCGATCGAGGACGAAGCGCCGCTCGACGATCCGGCCGATGCCGACATCGTCAGCCAGATCAGGGAGTTGATCGACACCCGCGTGCGGCCCGCCGTCGCCAATGACGGCGGCGACATCATCTATCGCGGCTTCCAGCAAGGTACGGTGTTCCTGAAGATGCAGGGCGCCTGTTCCGGCTGCCCCTCCTCCACCGCGACGCTGAAGCAGGGCATCGAGCAATTGCTCAAATATTATGTGCCCGAAGTGACCGAAGTTCGCGCGGTATAGTCTTGCACATTGACGTCACCCCAGCGAAGGCTGGGGTCTCGGCGCAGGAGACGCCAGCCTGCGCTGGCATGACGAATGTCTCGATCGAAGGACGACCATGACCGCACTTTCCGATTCCGCGCTCGATCAGCTGTTCCGCACCGCGCGCACCTATAACGGCTATCAGGACAGGCCGGTCAGCGAAGACCAGCTCCGCGCCATCTGGGAGCTGATGAAGATGGGTCCGACCAGCGCCAATATGCTGCCGGCACGGATCGTCTGGTGCGTCAGCCCGGAAGCGAAGGAAAAGATCGCGTCCGCTGCGTCGGAGAAGAATGCGGTCAAGATTCTGAAGGCCCCCGTCACCGCGATCATCGGCATGGATGTGGATTTTCACGAGCATCTGCCCGAGCTGTTTCCGCACGACCAGACCGCGAAGAGCTGGTTTTCCGACGCTGAAGCCCGCAAGGTTCACGCGATCCGCAACAGCTCCCTTCAGGGCGGCTATTTCATTCTGGCCGCGCGTGCGTTGGGGCTGGATACCGGCCCGATGTCCGGCTTCGACAATGCCAAGGTCGACGCGCTGTTCTTCGCCGGTACGAACGTGAAGTCCAACTTCATCTCGACGCTCGGCTATGGCGATCCGACGACCATTTTCGGGCGGCTGCCGCGCCCCGAATTCGAACGCTTCAACCGCATTGTCTAGAGCGCCCGTCATTGCGAAGAGCGGAGCGACGAAGCAATCCATGACGCCCCGGCACGCGACTGGATTGCTTCGTCGCTCCGCTCGCAATGACGGTGGAATGGGGTCTTGAGACTTCTGGCGATCGAGACGGCGGCCGAAGCCTGTTCGGTCGCCTTGTTTGAGAACGGCAATCTGCTGGCGCATGCGCACGAGATTGTCGGGCGCGGCCATGCCGAGCGGCTGATTCCGATGATCGCGGAGCTGCCCGGCCGCGGCCGTGCCGATCAAGTTCTCGTCGATTGCGGCCCCGGCAGTTTCACGGGTGTTCGCGTCGGGCTGGCGGCGGCGCGCGCTTTCGGTCTCGCCTGGGGTGCGCACGTCCAAGGCTATTCTTCTCTGGCGCTGATTGCTGCGATGGGGTTCGCGGAAGAAAATGACTTCGATACGCTAGCCGTTGCAATTATCGGCGGGCACGGCGAGTATTTCGTGCAACGTTTCGAAAGGCACGGGATGCGCGCGATGACGCCGCTTGCTTCGCTGAAGCCGGAGGAAGCCGCGGCGCTGTGCGGCGCCGATCCGGTTGCGGGCTCAGCCGCCGATGCGATGCGCGCGGCGGGCGCGAGCGGCCGGGCTCTGCCGATCTCGCCCGATGCCCGCGCGACCTTTCTGCTGCCGCCGGACCTTGCTGCGCTGCCGCCCCGGCCGATCTACGGGCGCGCGCCCGACGCACGGCTGCCGGGATGAGCGTGCCCTTGGGCGATCTTACCTTCACGATTGCCCCCGGCGGCATCGCCGATCTGAGCGACGTGATGGTGGCGATGGGCGACGCTTTCGACCCGGAATATGGCGAGGCCTGGACCGAGGCGCAGTGCGCCGGAATCCTGGGTTTGCCGGGAAGCTGGCTGCTGATCGCCCGAACGGGCGCGGCGGAGCCGGCGGGCTTCGCGCTTTGCCGCAGCGTCGCCGACGAGGCCGAACTGCTGCTGATCGCGGTGCGCAAGCGATTCCGCCGCCACGGCATCGCGCGGACGTTGCTCAGGGAGGCGATGTCGCAGGCGCTGGATCAGGACATCCGATCTTTTCATCTTGAGGTCAGGCAAGGCAATCCCGCGATCGCCTTGTACCAAGGATCCGGATTTGAACAGGTCGGCACGCGCAGCGACTATTATCGAGGCCGAAGCGGTAAAGTGTTCGACGCGCTTACTTTCAAGCGACTTCTTCGCGTTAACTAATCATGCCGTCGAATCCGACTTGAATTGGCACTCATCTCAAGACATGAGCGGAAGCGGTCATCATCGCCGTGATGATCAGGGTCCAGCACGAGAGTAAAGCATGATGACCGAGCAGTCCGAACTGAAGGAAACGCTGATCACGCTCACCGCCGACATTGTCGCGGCGCACGTCAGCAACAACAGCGTTGCGGTGAATGACCTTCCGACGCTGATTTCCAACGTCCATAATGCGTTGAGCGCGCTGGGTGGCCCGGCGCCGCAGCCCGAAGTCAAGCAGGAGCCCGCGGTTTCGATCCGCGCTTCGATCAAGCCCGATTATATCGTCTGCCTGGAAGACGGCAAAAAGCTGAAGATGCTGAAGCGCCACTTGATGACGCACTATAATATGACGCCGGAACAATATCGGGCGAAGTGGAACCTGCCGGCCGACTATCCGATGGTCGCACCCAATTATGCCGAGCAGCGCCGCACGCTCGCCAAGAAGATCGGTCTCGGCACCAAGCGGCGCCGGGGGCGGTAAGGCCTCGCTGCCCCTTCCCGCTCGTCCTGAGCGTAGCGCGTAGCGCATAGTCGAGGGGCGGCGCCACGCCCCTCGACTACGCTCGGGACGAGCGGACCAGCAAGAACCCGGCTTTCGCCTCGGCTGCAAAGCCACTACATCGGCGCCATGCATCGCAAGATCGACGTCGAAGCCCTGTGCCATGAAAAGGGCCTGCGCATCACCGACCAGCGCAAGGTGATCGCGCAGGTTCTATCGGAGTCCGAAGATCATCCGGATGTCGAGAAAGTTCACGCCCGGGCGTCCGCAATCGATCCAGGCATTTCGATCGCGACGGTCTACCGCACTGTCCGCCTGTTCGAAGAAGCGGGCATTCTCGAACGCCACGATTTCGGGGACGGCCGCGCCCGTTACGAAGCGGCGCCTGAAGCGCATCACGATCATCTGATCGACGTGGAAACCGGCCGGGTGATCGAGTTTGTCGATCCGGAGCTTGAATTGCTGCAGCGGCAGATCGCAGAGAAGCTGGGTTTCCGCCTGGTCGATCACCGTATGGAGCTTTATGGCGTCGCGCTCGATCGCAAATCCTGAACGCCAACGTCGGCTGGATAGCGGCCTGAATGGCTTGCGCGGGGTTCTGCGCATCGCTGCTCTTGTCGGACTGACCTTGTTCTGCGTGCCTGCGCATGTGGTGACGCGCCTCATCTTCAAGGAATCGCACTGGCCGCGCCGTTTCCTCGGCTGGGTGGCGCGCATCTGCGGCGCGACCGTCGAACTGCGCGGCATGCCGCTGGAGCGGGATGTGCTGTTCGTTTCCAACCACAGCAGCTGGCTCGATATCCCGATCATCGCGGGCGCGACCGGTACTGCATTCGTTTCCAACTCCGGCGTCGCCGAATGGCCGTTGATCGGCTGGCTCGCTTCCCTGAACAACACGGTGTTCGTCGACCGCACTGACCGCGCCGGCGTGCAGGCGCAGATCATGATCGTGCGCCGCGCGCTGAACACGCATCAGCCGGTGACGGTGTTTCCGGAAGGCACCACATCCAACGGCCGCGATCTACTGCCGTTCAAACCCTCGCTGCTGGAGGTGGTGACCTCCACCCCGCGCGAAGTGCGCGTACAGCCGCTCCATATCGACTATGTCGGCGCGCGCGAGCTCGCCTGGCTCGGCGACGAGCCGGCCGCGCGCAACGCCTGGCGCGTGCTCACCCGGCCCGGCCGTTTCATTGTCCGCCTCGACTGCCTTGAGCCGTTCGCGCCGTCCGACATCGGCGATCGCAAGGCCGTGGCGGCCGAATCCCGCCGCCGGATTCTCGCCGCTTCCGCGCGGAGTGCCGGGAGCGTATAGGCGCGGGCGTGACTCAGACCCCCAAAACCTATCGCGTCAAATCCTTCGGCTGCCAGATGAACGTCTATGACGGCGAGCGCATGGGCGAGCTGCTCGCCGCCCAGGGCCTCACCGCCGCCGAAGGCGAGGACGCCGACCTTGTCGTGCTCAACACCTGCCACATCCGCGAGAAGGCAGCGGAGAAAGTCTATTCCGATATCGGCCGCCTGCGCCGCGAGGACGGGACGCGGCCGCTGGTCGCGGTCGCCGGCTGCGTTGCCCAGGCCGAAGGCGCCGAAATCCATCGCCGCACCAAGGATGTGGACATCGTCGTCGGCCCCCAGGCCTATCACCGCCTGCCGCAGCTCGTTTCCGAAGCGGCGCAGGGCAAGCGCGCGATCGACACCGACATGCCGGCGGAATCGAAGTTCGCCGCGCTCCCCGGCCGCGCGCGGCAGGTTCGGCCCAGCGCGTTCCTGACCGTGCAGGAAGGCTGCGATAAATTCTGCACCTATTGCGTCGTGCCCTACACGCGCGGCGCCGAGGTCTCGCGGCCGTGGCAGGCGATCGTCGATGAGGCGAAGGCGCTGGTCGATGCCGGCGCGCGCGAGGTCACTTTGCTTGGCCAGAACGTCAACGCCTGGGCGCATGAGGGCCGCGCGCTGCATGACCTGATCGAGGAATTGGCGAAGCTGCCCCGCCTCGCCCGCATCCGCTACACGACCAGTCACCCGAACGACATGCGCGACGGGCTGATCGCCGCCCACCGCGACATCGGCAAGCTGATGCCGTTCCTGCACCTGCCAGTGCAGTCGGGCAGCGATCGCATCCTAAAAGCGATGAACCGCAGCCATACGGCCGACTCCTACCTCCGCATTCTCGACCGCGTGCGCGAAGCCCGGCCCGATATCGCGATTTCCGGCGACTATATCGTCGGCTTCCCGGGCGAGGCCGATGCCGATTTCGAGGCCACGCTGGAGATCGTCCGGCGCATCGGCCATTCTATGGCGTTCAGTTTCAAATATTCGCCCCGCCCCGGCACCCCCGCCGCGACGATGAGCGATCAGGTTGCGCCGGAAGTCATGGACGAGCGTCTGCAGCGGTTGCAGGCGTTGATCGTCGAGCAGCAGATCGCGTTCAACACGAAGACCGTGGGCACGCGCGCCACGGCCTTGCTGGAGCGCAAGGGCAAGCACCCGGGCCAGCTGATCGGCAAATCGCCCTGGCTCCAGTCGATAGTTGTGGATGAAGGCGCGATCGGCGACCTGATCGAGGTGGACATCACCGCGGCGGGCCCGAATAGTCTGACCGGAGTGGCGACTCGCCGATGGGCCGCCTGACCGTACAGGAGATGCATGTCGCGTAAGCCCGTTCCCGCCCAGCCGGGCGATCGCAGCCGGATCGAGGTCGTGTTCGATCGGCCACAGCTCCTTGGTCAGGTCTTCGGCCATTACGACCAGAATCTGGTCGCGATCGAAAACAGGCTCGGCGTCTATATCGCCGCGCGCGGCAACAAATTGCAGATCGAGGGCGAGGCGGAAGCGGCCGCCCGCGCACGCGACGTGCTGACCGGCCTCTACAACCGCATCGTCCAGGGGCAGGAGATCGACGCGGGGACAGTGGAAGCGGTGATCGCCATGTCGAATGAACCGACACTGGACGGGATCATCCGCGCGGACGTGTCGCAACCGCCGCCGGTCATGATCCGCACCCGCAAGAAGACGATCGTCCCGCGCTCGGCCACGCAGATCCGCTATATGGAAGCGCTCGCGCGCGACGAGATCATCTTCGCGCTGGGGCCCGCCGGCACCGGCAAGACCTATGTGGCTGTCGCGCAGGCGGTGCAGCAGTTGATCGCAGGCTCGGTTGATCGGCTCATTCTTTCCCGTCCCGCCGTCGAGGCGGGCGAGAAGCTCGGCTTCCTGCCCGGCGATATGCGCGAAAAGGTCGACCCCTATCTGCGCCCGCTTTACGATGCGCTGTACGACATGCTGCCGACCGAACAGGTGGAGCGGCGGATGGCCTCGGGTGAGATCGAAATCGCGCCGATCGCTTTCATGCGCGGCCGCACGCTGGCCAACGCCTTCATCATCCTCGACGAGGCGCAGAACACCACGCCGATGCAGATGAAGATGTTCCTCACCCGCTTCGGTGAGAATAGCCGCATGGTCGTCTGCGGCGATCCGCGGCAGGTCGATCTGCCCGACATCGGCAAGTCCGGCCTCGCCGACGCGGTCAAGCGGCTGGAAGGCGTGCGGGGCATCTCGATGATCCGCTTTGGCAGCGCAGACGTCGTCCGCCATCCGCTCGTCGGCGCGATCGTCGATGCCTATGAGGGCGACGGTTGAAGCGAGTCGTCTTACGAGATAGATTTCCGGTATGGGCTATATCGAGCTTCATGACGAAACTCTGACGGAACGGGCCGCTCGCTTGGCCGAACGGCTCGGCACGACTGAAGAAGAAGCGATCGCAAAAGCGCTGGAAGCATACGAAGCGAGCTTGGATCGAACGGGAGAAAATCCGGCTCGCAAGGATTTCGCGGCGTGGGTGGAATATCTGCATCGTACACGCCCACTTCCGCCCAATACTGGCCCGGCGGCTGACAAGGCGTTCTACGATTCCCTGAACGACGAGGATGACGATTGATTGTCTTTGTCGATGCATCAGCGCTGGTCGCGATCATCTCTGAAGAAACTGGATACGAGAAGCTCGCAGGACTTATCGCACGCGCCGACAAAGCCCTTTGGTCCGCGATATCCAGATGGGAAACGGTTCGAGCAGTTGCCCGCATCAAACAGCAAAGCGTTCTTGAAGCAGAACATATCACTGATCGTTATGCCGGCACTTTTCTGACGCTTGTATCGATTGGCGCGGAGGAAGCGCGCCTCGCAATCGAGGCGCATCATCGCTACGGCAAAGGCAGTCACGACGCTCGTCTCAACATGGGCGATTGCTTCGCTTATGCGTGCGCCAAGGCGCATGGGGCGAAGCTGCTCTATAAGGGCGACGATTTCGCCCTCACGGACCTTGCATGATCGACGTCGCCGTCCAGATCGAAGCGCCTTGGCCTGAAGGCGATTGGGAAGCTTTGTCGGAAGCAGCCGTCGGCTCCGCCCTGGCCGCCACGCCGCATGCCGAACTGGCCGATAGCGCGGCTTGCGTCGAAGTCTCGATCCGCTTCACGTCCGATGCGGAAGTGCATGAGCTGAACCTCCAGTATCGCGGCAAGGACAAGCCGACCAATGTGCTGTCCTTCCCTATGGTGCAGCCCGACTTGCTCGAAACGGTCTCCGCCAACAGCGATGATGCGGAGCTGCTGCTGGGCGACATCGTCCTCGCCCACGGCGTCTGCGCCCGCGAAGCAGTAGAGAAGGGCGTGAGCCTCAAGGCGCATGCAAGCCATTTGATTGTTCATGGCCTGCTGCATCTGCTAGGCTATGACCACCAAGGGTCCGACGAGGCCGAGCATATGGAATCGCTGGAACGCGATGTCATGGCGCGGCTGAAGCTCCACGACCCCTATGACAACAGGGACTCGACCGACCAGAATGCCTGACGATTCCAGTAGGAACGGCCACGCCTCGAAAGAGGGTGGCCGGCTTTGGCAGGGCCTGCGCGACATGCTCTTCGGGGCCGACAGCGAACCCACGCTTCGCGACCAGATCGAGGAAGCGATCGAAGAGCATGAGGGCGAGACGGCGGAGGCAGGCGATCTTTCGCCCGTCGAGCGGCAGATGGTTCGCAACCTGCTCCATTTCGGCGAACGCACGGTCGACGACGTTGCCGTACCGCGCGCCGACATCATCGCCATCTCCGAAGCCGCCAGCTTCGACGAACTGGTCGCATTGTTCGCGGAGGCCGGGCACAGCCGCCTGCCCGTCTATCGCGACAGCCTCGATTCGATCACTGGCATGATCCACATCAAGGACGTGTTCGAGATACTGGCCAACGGCTCGGTTCGGCCGGACACAATCGCCGGACTGATCCGCGAGCCGCGCTATGTGCCGACCTCGATGGGCGTGCTTGATCTGCTCGCTGAGATGCGGGCGACGCGTACCCATCTCGCGATCGTGGTCGACGAATATTCAGGCACGGAAGGGTTGGTAACGATCGAGGATCTGGTCGAGGAAATCGTCGGCGAGATCGAGGACGAGCATGACGAGGCGCCCCAGGCAAATCTGGTCGCGCTGGGCGGCGGCATGTGGGACGCCGATGCCCGCACCGAGCTGGAAGATGTCGCCGCAGAACTCGATCCCCGCCTTGCGCAGGTCGACGAGGACGTCGACACGCTTGGCGGCCTCGCCTTTGTTCTGGCCGGTCATATTCCGGAGCCGGGGACAGTGCTGGAGACGCCGAGCGGTTGGCGAATCGAAGTGACCGAAGCCGATGCGCGTCACATCACTCGGGTCCGCCTGCACGCGCCGGAACCGGTCGCCGAAGCGGACGAACGCTAGAAAGCTGCGGACAAGCCTGGGGATAAGCAACGCCGGTCCTCAATCTGTCGTAAAACCGAGTCCGTTCACCCGAACCGGATTGTGCCGCTCCCGAAATTGATTCATGCCCCTAATATAGGTTTGTCTCACGAAGGGACGCTTTTGGCGGCCGCGCCACCGGGCCGACGCCAGGCTCTTCGGGTCGATAGGGAGCGCTTATCTGCTTCCGCTGTGCCGCCGGTTCTTTCACCCCCTGGCCGGCGGCACTTTTTTATATCACGCATTGCGCATAGAGAATGGCGATCTTCTCTCCTCCGGGGTTCGCGATGTTCGGCAGAATTCTTCGCCCGCTCATCTTTCTGGTCGTGGTTGTCGCCGCGATTCTGGCAATCATCTATTTCCTGACGCAGCGCACCAATGCCGGGCTGGACGTCAACGCGGTCACCGGGGCGAAGCCCAAGCTCGAAACCAGCCTGGAGCAAATCCCGACGATCGGCATCGCAACGCCTGTCGATTGGGGCAATGCCAGGCCGACCCCGGCCGCGGGCCTGGCCGTCCAGCCGTTCGCGGCCGGCCTTCAGCATCCGCGCTGGCTCTACACGCTGCCCAATGGCGACGTGCTGGTGGCGGAGGCCAATTCGCCGCCGCGCAAGGTTTCGGGCATAGCCGATCGCGTGATGGGGTGGCTGCTCGGCCGCGCGGGGGCCGGCGTCCCTTCCGCCAATCGCATCACTTTGTTGCGCGACGCGAATGGCGACGGGGTCGCCGAATATCGCTCGGTGCTTCTCACCGGCCTCAACTCGCCGACCGGCATGGCCTTGATCGGCACCACGCTCTACGTCGCCAACACCGACGCGGTCGTCGCCTATCCCTATGAGACCGGCCAGACGAAGATCACCGCGAAGCCGGAAAAGATCGTCGGCCTGCCGGGCGGCGGCAATCACTGGGCGCGCAATCTGCTCGCCAGCCCCGATGGCCGCCTGCTTTATGTGACCGTCGGCTCCTCAAGCAACATCGCGGAAAACGGCATCGAGAAGGAAGACCGGCGCGCGGCCATCTGGGAAGTCTATCCCGCCAACAAGACGTTCCGCATCTACGCCAGCGGCCTGCGCAACCCCAACGGCCTGGGCTGGGAGCCGAACAGCAAGTCGCTATGGACCGTCGTCAACGAACGCGACATGCTGGGCGGCGACGCCCCGCCCGACTATCTGACCTTCGTGGATTTCGGCGGCTTTTACGGCTGGCCCTACAGCTATTGGGGCGGCTATCCCGACAAGCGGGTCGAGGCACGGCCCGATCTACTCGAATATACCCGCCGCCCCGATTACGCGCTGGGCCCGCACACCGCGCCGCTCGGCCTCCAATTCGCGAACGGGGCCAATCTGGGCCCGCGCTTCGCGAACGGCGCCTTCATCGCCTTGCACGGATCGTGGAACCGCCGCCCCTTGAGCGGCTACAAGGTCGTCTATGTGCCGTTCGACACCAAGGGCTTCCCGCTCAAAGGCACGCCGCCGGTCGACGTGCTTGGCGGCTTCCTCGACGGCCAGGATCATACCCGCGGCCGCCCCGCCGGCCTCGCGCTCGACAAGACAGGCGCACTGCTGGTCGCCGACGATGTCGGCAATCGCATCTGGCGGGTGAGCGCGGGCCGCTAGCAAACGGAACCCGAACCGCACCCCGACGCTTGAATGCGTGGAGGTGCGCGATGCGCCGACTTGCCTTGCTCCTAATCTCCGTTTCGGTCGCCAGTTGTGGCGATCGGGCGGCCTTGCCTGTCAGCGCCGGCACCGGACCGGCGCCGACCTTGCCGAAGCCTGACAAGACCTTGTTCCCGACGATCGACGTGGCCGACGCCAAAGGCTGGCCGCAGGGCGTGACGCCGGTCGCCGCGCCCGGGCTTGCCGTCAACGCTTTCGCGACCGGACTGCAGCATCCGCGCTGGATCCTGCCCCTTCCGAACGGCGACTTGCTTGTTTCGGAAGCCTCCGCGCCGCCACAACCCGACGATCACAAAGGAATCAAAGCGTTCTTCATGGGCTTGTTCCTGAAGAAAGCGGGCGCGGCGGTGCCGAGCGCGAACCGGATCAGCCTGCTGCGCGACACAGACGGCGACGGTGTTGCCGAGATGCGGACAGAGTTAATCGGCGGGTTGAACACGCCGATCGGCATGGCCCTGGTCGGCAACCAGCTCTACATAGCCGACACCGACGCGCTACTGCGGGTGCCGTTCACGCCGGGGCAGACGCGGATCACGGCGCAGCCGGTCAAGATCGCCGATCTGCCGGCAGGCACGCGCAACCATCATTGGGTGAAGACGGTGACGCCCAGCCCGGACGGCCAGCGCATGTTCGTCAGCGTCGGCTCCAACAGCAACGCCGCCGAGCATGGCATGGCGATCGAGCAAGGGCGCGCAGCGATCTGGGAAATCGACCCGGCAAGCGGTGCGCACCGCGTTTTCGCGTCCGGCCTGCGCAATCCCAACGCCATGGCCTTCGCGCCTGGCGGCAACACGCTATGGACAGTCGTCAATGAGCGCGACGAGCTCGGCTCCGACCTAGTGCCCGATTATCTGACATCCGTGCGCGAGGGCGGCTTCTATGGCTGGCCCTACAGCTATTACGGCCAGCACGTCGATACGCGAGTGAAACCGCAGCGGCCCGATCTGGTCGCGTCGGCGATCGTGCCCGACTATGCGCTGGGGCCGCACACCGCATCGCTCGGCCTCGCCTTCTCAACCGGCCAGCGGCTTGGCCCAGCCTATGCCGAGGGCGCGTTCATCGGCCAGCACGGTTCCTGGAACCGCAAACCGCCGTCCGGCTACCGCGTCATCTTCGTGCCCTTCAGCGGCGGCCGGCCGAGCGGTCCGCCCGTCGATGTGCTGACCGGCTTTAGGATCGGCGACATCGCCCATGGCCGGCCCGTGCAGGTCGCGATCGGAGCGCTGGGCGCGCTGTTCGTCGCGGACGATGTCGGCAATACGGTCTGGCGAGTGACGGCCGCGCGCTAGCCTATTCGAGCAGCTTCGGCCCGTCCTTGGCCAGCTTCGCGCGGATCTTGTCCGCGAACAGGCCGAGGAAGGGCGGCAGGTCGAACACCGCATGGACTCTGTCGTCCAGCACGGTCAGGCGGCTGGCGACGCGCTGGCCCATCGCTTCCACCGCGAGGTGCAGCGTGTCGCCGTCCCAGCGCTGATCGGTGATCGTGCCGCCGGGCACGAAGCTCGCCAGCTTGCCGATGCCGCCCTCGATCCGCGCGCGGGCCGCCGCGCGGCCCAATTTGTGCGGCAGATCCATCTCGATCGGTGCGGTCATGCGTCAATCCTTCGCGAACAGCATCGCATCATCGGCAAACGCCTTGAACTCCAGCGCGTTGCCGCTCGGATCGCGAAAGAACATCGTCGCCTGCTCGCCGGCCTGGCCCTTGAAACGGATATGCGGTTCGATACCAAAAGCCATGCCGGCGGCGCGCAACCGGTCGGCGAGCGCCTGCCAGTCCGTCATCGTCAGCACGACGCCGAAATGGGGGACCGGCACGTCATGCCCGTCGACCGGATTGGTGATGGCGCCCGGCCGTGCCGACGGGTCCAGATGCGCGACGATCTGATGGCCGTAAAGATCGAAGTCGATCCACTGGTCGGAGCTCCGCCCCTCCGCGCAGCCCATCAGCCCGCCGTAGAAACTGCGTGCCGCATCGAGATCGTGAACCGCGAAAGCGAGATGAAAGGGCCTCATGGCTGGGCAAGCTCCACACAGGTTTCCATGTCGGGCGCGGTCTCAGGCCTGGCGGCGATCGCCTCGCGGGCGAGCGTCAATTCCTTGTCGCTTTCCGCCCCGGTCTTGCCTGCCGCGCCAAGCTCGGTTCGCGCGCGATTGTCGAGCAGCGAAGCGATGGCGATCAGGTCCGTCGCAGTCTTGCTCATCCCTTCCCGCCGCTTCACATCGTCGGCGGCGAGCTTGAGCAACCCGGCGCATTGGACAGCGCCGGGCGGCGGCAGCGGCGGTGCGACTGCGTTCATCACATCCACGCAGCCGCGCGCTTCCTCGACCGGCAGCTTGGCGGCGGGCCCGGCGGCCTGTTGCGCGGCCTTAACCTGCGCGAGGATCAGATCGCGCACCTGTTCCCGCGTGCGGCCGGTCTCCTTCACCACTGCGTCGCCGACGACCTGAGCGAAGCGCGCGCCCTGACTTCCGAGCGGCGGCAGCTCCAGCGCGGCTGCGGTGCGGCGCTGCTGCTCGCCCGCGACGATCGCGAGGATCGCCACGCAGCGGATGCGCTGCTGCTGTTCGGCGGTGAGCGGGGACGGCGGCGCGGCGGCAGCGAGCGCCGCCAAGGCAAGGCTGAACATGGCCGCATCTCTACCCGCGATTGCAACCGCCGCAAAGCCGGGCGATAGCGCGGCCGTGCTCCGTTACCCCAGACTTCTGGCGCTGGCCGCCGGCGCGCTGTCAGCGACAGGCTTCGCGCCGCTCGAGCTCTGGCCCGTCACGCTCGCCTGTTTCTCTCTGCTGATCTGGCTGGTCGAAACCGCGCCTAATGCGCGCGGCGCGTTCGCGCGGACCTGGCTGTTCGGGCTCGGCCATTTCACGGTCGGGCTGAACTGGATCGCCCACGCCTTCACGTATCAGGACGCGATGCCGCATTGGTTCGGCTATAGCGCGGTCGTCGCGCTGTCGCTGTATCTGGCGGTGTTCCCGGCGGTGGCGGGGTGCGCCGCCCGGCTTTTCTTTTCCCCTCTCCCCGCCCGGGGAGAGGGTGGCGAGCGTAGCGAGACGGAAGAGGGGCAGTCTGACCGCACTGCCCCTCTCCCTGGTCGCTCCGCGACCGTCCCTCTCCCCAATGGGGAGAGGGTTTCAGGGTTCACGCTCTTCTTCGCCGCCTTATGGATCGCAACCGAATGGCTGCGCGCGACGCTGTTCACTGGCTTTGCCTGGAATCCGCTGGCGGCGATCTGGGTGCCGACCGCCTTCAAGGGCTTTGCCGCCGTCATGGGAACCTATGGCCTGAGCGGCTTCACGATATTGATCGCCGGAAGCCTGTTGCAGTTCGCTGTGCAGCGTTCCTGGCGCGCCGCGCTCGGCCCGGGGATCTTCCTGCTCGTGCTGCTCAAGCCGCAATGGACCCATGACCGCTTGACCGACCAGCATATCCGCATCGTCCAGCCCAATGTCTCCCAGGACGAGAAGAACGACCCGGCCACCCAGGCGCAGCATATCCGCGAGATCGTCGCGCTTTCGGGCCAGCCCACCGGCCAGCCCCGCATCC